>JBJTBK010000208.1:0-20393 GCA_046091245.1 Nevskiaceae bacterium
ATGGCGATGTGGGCAAGGGCTCGGCGCAGGCACTGCGCGCCCTGTCGGCACAGGTGTGGGTCACCGAAGTGGACCCGATCTGCGCGCTGCAGGCCGCGATGGAAGGCTACCGCGTGGTGACCATGGAGTATGCCGCCGACAAGGCCGACATCTTCGTCACCGCCACCGGCAACTTCCATGTCATCACCTTCGAACACATGAAGGCGATGAAGGATCAGGCGATCGTCTGCAACATCGGTCACTTCGACAACGAGATCGACTGCGCCTCGCTCAAGCAGTGCACGTGGGAGAACATCAAGCCGCAGGTCGATCACGTGATCTTCCCGGACGGCAAGCGCATCACGCTGCTGGCCGAAGGTCGCCTCGTCAACCTCGGCTGCGGCACAGGTCACCCGAGCTTCGTCATGTCGTCCTCGTTCGCCAACCAGACGATCGCGCAGATCGAGCTGTGGGCGAACCACGACAAGTACCCGGTCGGCGTCTACGTGCTGCCGAAGCACCTCGACGAGAAGGTCGCGCGACTGCATCTGAAGAAGCTCGGCGCCCAACTCACCGAGCTGTCGGCCCAGCAGGCACGCTACATCGGCGTCGAGAAGCAGGGTCCGTACAAGCCCGAGACTTACCGCTACTGATCGGCTGATCTGACACGACGGCGGCCATGGCGATACGATGCGCGTCATGGCCGCCGTTCGTTTTTTACAGATCACGGACACCCATCTCACCGGTGATCCGCAAGGCGGTATTCGTGGCGTCGCCACACTCGCCTCACTGCATCGCGTTCTGCAGCATGCCGCGGAGGACATCTCTGCCGCGGATGCCATTCTGCTCACCGGCGATCTGGTGCATGACGATGCCGCGGGGTATGCACGACTTCGAGAGTCGTTGGGATCATTGGGCAAAGCCGTGCTTGCTGTTCCCGGCAACCACGACGACCCACAGCAACTTGAGATTGCGCTGTCCGCAGCGCCCTTTCGAGTCGGCGGCACGCACACCTTCGCCGACTGGTGCGTGATCATGCTCAACACTCATCAGCCGGGCGCAGTCGAAGGTCGCCTCAGCGACGAGGAGCTAGGGCGGCTCGATAGGGCGCTCGCCGCACAGCCGCAGCACGCACTCGTGGTATTGCATCACCCGCCAGTGCCGATGGGCACTCGCTGGCTTGATGCCATCGGACTGACCAACGCCGAGTCCTTTTGGCGCATCATCGATCAGTCTGTCTGCGTTCGCGGTGTGCTGTGGGGGCATGCGCATCAGGCCTTCGACGCGAGCCGCGGGTCGATCATGCTCATGGCCACGCCCTCGAGCTGCGTGCAATTTGCCGTGGGTACGGAACAGTTCGCGCTCGATGACAAACCCCCAGGATATCGCTCGCTCCTGCTGCACCCCGATGGCCGCATCGACAGTTGCGTGCGATGGGTGGCGTAACGTGAGTCGAGTCACACGCCTAATCGCGTTGTGGGCCTGCCTTGCGACCACGATGCTGTTGGCCGCCGTGGCGAATGCGGCGGGCAGCGGTCTCGTATACGAGGTCGAGGGGCCCAATGGTCGCTTCTACCTCGCCGGGTCCATGCACTTGCTGCCTGCCGATCGCGCCGAATTGCCGGCACCTCTTGAGCGCGCGTACCGCGACTCCGCTTCGATTGTCATGGAAATCGACACCGATGATGCCGACGCGGAGCGCGCCGGTGCGCGCCTGTTGGAAGCCGCGCAACTCGCCCCGGGCGTCTCCCTCCCCGCACTGCTCGGCGAGGCTCGCTGGAGCGCGGTGCGGGCCGCACTGGCTGAAGCGGGGTTTGATGCCGAACGCGCCAGCCGCTTCGAGCCTTGGCGGCTTGCGCTATTGCTGACCCAGGCAGGCTTTACGCGCCAAGGGTACACCTCTGCAGCCGGGGTCGAACAGCAGTTGACCGAGCGGGCGCGTCGCGATGGCAAACCGATCAGCGGTCTTGAGACCGCGGCCATGCAGATCGCGCTGCTCGATGGGCTCGAGATGAACGTACAACGGCAGATGCTCGATCTGACTCTCGAAGAGTTGCAGGAAATGCCGCAGATGCTCGATGAGCTCGACCTCGCTTGGCGTGCGGGAGATCTGCCGCGCCTCGAAGCGCTGCTGCTCGAAGGCTACCGTCAGATGCCCGAGCTCTACACGGCGCTGCTCGTCGAGCGCAATCAGCGCTGGGTGTCGCAGATCCGTGCCTGGGCCCCCGTTTCGCCACCCCGGCTTGTACTCGTCGGAGCATTGCACCTCGTCGGCGAGCAAGGCTTACCCACGCTGCTGCAAGGCGCGGGTTACAAAACACGTCGCCTTACCCACGACTTCACAACGAGAGAGCAACCCTGATGCGCGCATTCGCGGTATTCATCGGCCTGTTCGTCATCGGCTTTGCCTGCATGGCGATCTTCGCCTGGCCGGTTTACGAGTGGCTCACGCCCGAGTTCGACGTGAAGTTCCATCGTGTTGCCAATCGCCTTGGCATGCTGGTGCTGCTCATCGGTTTTGTGCTTGTCGCCCGTCGCATGCGCTTGGCCGATCGCGCGAGTCTCGGCTACGGCCTGCCTCGCCGGCAGTTCCTGCGCGAGGCGGCCATCGGGCTAGGCCTCGGCGTTGCGACGATGCTGCCGATTGCCCTGCTGATGTTTGCGCTCGATCTGCGTGAGCTGCGACCGCAGTTGGCGATCGACGCCAGTTGGCTGATGCGCCTCGCGCTAAGCGGGCTCGCGAGCGGCATCGCTGTAGCGCTGATCGAAGAAACGTTCATGCGCGGCGCCATGCACACGGGCATCGTGCGCGAGTCGGGAGTGACTGCGGCCGTGCTGCTCACCTCGCTGCTCTATGCCGCCGTGCACTTCGTCGGTCGGTATCGGATCCCGCTCGAGGAACTCGGCCCCGACAGCGGCCTGCGTCATGTTCTTGGCACGCTGGCCGATTTCGCCACGCCGCTCGACATCATCGACGCGTTCCTCGCACTGTTCGCCGTGGGCGTGCTGCTTGGCATGGTCCGACATCTGACCGGCAACATCGCGGCCTGCCTTGGTCTGCACGCGGGCTGGGTGTGGATCATCGCTTTTCTGCGTGAATCCTCGCAGCCGCAGACACAGCATCCCTGGCGCATGCTGCTCTCGGAGTTCGATGGCGTGGTCGGCTGGTTGGTGCTCGGCTGGACCGCAGTGATCGGTAGCGTGCTGTGGTGGTACTACGCGCGAGTCAATCCGCCTCTTCACCCGCGCGACGAATCAGCGGCGAAATAAGCTCGATCCGCTCGAGCGGGTCGAGCAACTCGAGGCAGCGCTGCTTGTCGGCGAGATTGATCGGCAGGATCTCGACGAGCCGCGCGCCGACCCAGTCGGCATCATCGAGTCGCGGCTCGATCCCCTCGTAAATGCCGCCGAGCTCCGGCAGCACCTTGCGCAACAAATCGGCGAGATGCCGGTGCTCACCGGGCAAGGGCACGGGCTGCAACGAGCCCGGCGCGGGATCCACCCACTCCACCTCGCCCATGTTCAAGCCATCGGCCGCACGCCAGCGGCGCAGCACGCGAAATCGCCGCTCGCCGCGGCAGGTGATGCCGAGCAAATTGTCCGGCAAAAGATTGAAATCGACGATGCGCGCGGTGGTACCGATATCGCTGTAACCCGCGGCCTGTCCCGTCTCGCCACCGCCCTGCACGAGCACAACGCCAAAGCAGGTTCCCTCGCGCATGCAGCGCTTGACCATGTCGACATAGCGCGTCTCGAAGATGCGTAGCGGCAGCGGGCCGCGCGGAAAGAGCACTGTGTTGAGCGGAAACAGCGGCAGCTCGCAAGTGTCGCTCAAGCGCTGCGCCCCCAGCGCTTCATCAATTGATGCTCAACGTCGAGTTGGTCGAGGATGCGCGCGACAATGAAATCGACGAGTTCGGCGACCTGCGTCGGCTGAGTGTAGAAACCGGGGTTGGCCGGCAGGATGGTCACGCCGAGTCGCGACAACTTCAGCATGTTCTCGAGGTGGATCGCCGAGAACGGCGTCTCACGCGGCACGATGACGAGGTGCCCACGCTCCTTGATGACCACATCCGCCGCACGCTCCAGCAGGTTTTCACTCGCGCCCGTGGCGATCGCCGACACGGTGGCCATGCTCGCCGGACAGACCACCATGCGCCGCGGCGCACCGGAGCCGCTCGCCACGGGCGGACTCCACTCCTCGTCACCGTAGACCCGCAGTTGCCCCTCGCGAGCGCCATAGAGCGCCGACAAATAGCGCGTCTGCTCGGCCGTGCGACCGGGCAACTTGCAGTCGGTCTCGGAGCCCACCACGATCTGCGCGGCCTTGGTGAACATCAAGTAGACCGCGTAGTCAGCTTTGATCAGGCACTCGACGAGCCGCAAACCGTATTGCGTGCCCGAGGCGCCGGTCATGCCGACGGTGACGATGCGTTCATCCTGGAGCGTCATCGCGTGTTCTCCTTACTGGGGCGGTGCGGCGAGCGCCGCGAGCAATTTATCGTGCAGCCCACCAAATCCGCCGTTCGACATGATCAGCGCATGCTCAGCGGGGTGCAAGCGGCGTGCGAGTTCGTTGGCGAGCGTATCGACATCGTTCGACACGTGTCCGCGCCCCTCTAGCGCCTGCAATACGGGGCTCGGATCCCAACGAACTTCCGCCGGGACATGCAGCCACACCTCATCGGCCAAGGCCAGCGAGGGCGCGAGTTGCTCGCGGTGCACGCCTTGACGCATGGTGTTCGAGCGCGGCTCAAGCACGGCAATGATGCGCTCTTTGCCCACCCGCCGCCGCAAACCCTCCAGGGTTGTCGCGATCGCGGTCGGGTGATGGGCAAAGTCGTCGTACACGCGCACCCCACGCACCTCACCGAGCAACTCCATGCGCCGCTTGATCCCGCTGAAGAGGCACAGCGCCTGACACCCCACCTCAGCGGGCACACCGGCATGGCGCGCCGCCGCGATCGCGGCGAGTGCGTTATCGACGTTATGCCCACCGATCAGCGACCACTCGATACGCCCGACCGATACTCCGTCGCACAGCACCTCAAATGCCGAGCCGTCCGCGTGCCCCGCATCGAGCCGGACACTCCAGCCACGCTCGGCACCGGCCGGTTCTCGCGCGAAGGCCTCGCTTTGGCTCCAGCAACCCATCGCCAGCACCTTGGCGAGGTGCGGATCGCTGCGATGGTGAACGATCAGACCGGAGGCCGGGATCGTACGCACAAGATGATGGAACTGCCTCTGGATCGCCTCAACGTCGGGAAAGATATCTGCGTGGTCGTACTCGAGATTGTTGAGGATCGCGGTGCGCGGCCGGTAGTGAACGAACTTCGAGCGCTTATCGAAAAACGCCGTGTCGTACTCGTCCGCTTCAATGACAAAGAAAGGCTGCTCGCCGAGCCGAGCGCTCACGCCGAAGTCTTGCGGGATGCCGCCGATCAGAAACCCAGGCGACAGACCCGCGTATTCCAAGATCCACGCCAGCATGCACGAGGTGGTGGTCTTGCCGTGCGTGCCTGCTACCGCGAGCACCCACCGATCACGCAGCACCTCGCGCGCCAACCACTCAGGCCCCGAGGCGAACGGCAGGTTCGACTCGAGCAACGCTTCGATTACGGGATGGCCGCGCGACATGACGTTGCCGACGATCACCACATCAGGTGCTGGATTGAGTTGCGCCGCCTCGAAGCCCTCGACAAGTTCCACGCCGAGCGCCTCGAGCTGCGTGCTCATCGGCGGATAAACGTTGCGATCAGACCCGGTGACGCGATGACCCGCAGCCTTGGCAATGGCGGCGATGCCGCCCATGAAGGTGCCGCAGACGCCAAGGATGTGGACGTGCATCAGGCGCTGCCGAAACCGGCGACGAGCATCACGGCAAAAACCAGAAACTCACCGAGCAGAACGAGCACGACGCACTGAAACATGGGCCGCTCGATCGCAGCGCGGAGGATCCGCGCATTGATGTAGACCAGGAAAAAGCTCAAGGCGAGAGTCAACAACACCGCTGGCGTGAACTCCACCGGCTGACCCGCCTGCGGGCGCACCAGACTGACGAGCGGAATGCTGATCGGTGCGAGCAGACAGGCTATGCCCAGCATGGCGCTCGCGGTTTGCAAGAAGCGCTCGGGCCGACCGAATAAACGCAGCAGCACCGCGATCCACGCGAGGGTCACGAGGCCGGAGACCATCGCCTGCGGCAAGATGGCCTTGTCTTCGGGCATCAACCACGCACCCAGCAGCGCCTGCAGCGCCACCAGCACACCGAGCAAACCCCACATCAACCGGGGCGAGGTGGGTAGATCAGCCGGGCCGCTTTTCAGGCGCAGGATGTCAAACAGGGTCTTCAGCGTGTCGGTCATTGGAATCCTTTCCCCCCACGGGGTGGAAATTGTTGCATAGTCTCGCGATGTCGTCGTCCAGCCCCCTGATTGCGAGCCACGCGGCCCTCGAGGACCTGCGCGGGCGCCTCGACGGCGTATCGGCCATCGGCATCGATACCGAGTTCCTGCGCGAGCAAACCTACCGCGCCGAACTGTGCCTGTTGCAACTGACGACACCCCAAGGGCCGGTGTGCGTCGACCCACTGGCACTCGGTGAACTCGAACTGCTGCGCGGCGTGCTCGGCGGTGAAGGCCCGCTCAAAGTGCTGCACGCGGCCCGTCAGGATCTCGAGGTGCTGGCACCGCTCGTCGGTGCGGTACGGCCACTCTTCGACACCCAAGTCGCCGCTGCCTTGGCCGGGCACCCGGCCCAAGTGGGCTACGCCGAGCTCGTGCGTCGCTTGTTGGAGCGCGAACTACCGAAGGCGCACACCCGCACCGATTGGTCGCGGCGCCCACTCTCGCCCGAGCAAGTTGACTACGCACTCGATGACGTGCGCTATCTGCTGCCGCTGCAAGAGCGACTGACCGCCGACATCGAATCGCTTGGTCGCAGCGCATGGCTCGCCGAGGAGCTTGCCGCGCTCGCGGCACCGACGGGGCTCGGCGTCGATCCGGAATTGGCCTGGCAACGATTCAAGGGCGTGGAGGGCTGGGATGCGGGGCGCCTCGCGCTCCTGCGCGCACTCGCCGCGTGGCGCGAGCGACGAGCAATCGCCAATAATCGACCGCGCGGCTGGATCCTCGACGATAGCGTGCTGCGCGAACTGGTACAGCGCGTGCCACGAGACCGTACGGCCCTGAGCACCATCGCCGAGATGCCTGAGGGCGTCGTGAAGCACTCCGGCGATGAATTGTTGGCAATGATCGAGGCCGTGGGCATCAGCGATCCACCGCCGCCGCTGCCGCGCCGCGAGCGACCCGATCCGCAGTTCGTGGCGTTGGTGAAGCGGCTTAACGAGGTGGTGCAAAGTTCCGGTCGCGAACTGAACCTTGCCCCTGAAGTACTGGCGACGCGGCGCGATCTCGAGCAGATCGCCCGCGGCACCGAACCCGAGGTGGTGCTGCAGGGCTGGCGCGTCGAAGCGGCACTCGGCTAGCGGCCGACGCCTTACGCCGCCGCGCGCAAGCGATCGGCGAGCACTCCGACGCGCTCGGTCACGGTCTCGAGTGAAGCATCCGCATCGACCCGACGCAGCAGACCTCGGCCCTCATAAAACCCCACGAGCGGGCTCGTCTGCGCCTCGTAGACGGCCAGACGCTTGGCTACGGTCTCTTCACTGTCATCCGGGCGCTGCATGAGTCGCGGCGTATCACACTGCCCGCCGCAAGGCGGCGGCACTGGCACCGGCGCGGTATGCACGTTGAAGACGCGACCACAGTCCTGACAGCTCCGTCGACCCGAAATGCGCTTCAACAGCAGGTCGTTATCAACTTCGAACAGCACCACGCGATGCAGCGGCTGACCGATTTCACTGAGCATCACCTCGAGCCCTTCGGCCTGCGGGATCGTGCGCGGGAAACCATCGAGGATGAAGCCGCGCGCGGCATCCGGGGCGGCCAAGCGCTCACGCACCATACCGAGGATGGTGGCGTCGTCGACCAGCTGCCCTGCATCCATGACGGCCTTCGCCCGACGACCGAGCTCGGTGCCATCACGCACGTGGGCACGCAGCAAGTCTCCCGTGGAGATCTGCGGGATGCCATGCCGTTCGATTAACCGTTGCGACTGGGCGCCTTTGCCGGATCCCGGGGCCCCAAGGAAGACTATTCTCATGCGCGCTCTCTGGCGGACAAGGCACGTACAGTAACTGCCCCGTTTCGGCAGGTCAAACCGTGGGGTATGCTCCGCGGCCATGAAAAAGTCCGCCCCCCGCAACGCGTTTTACGCCCAGTCCGGCGGTGTGACCGCCGTCATCAACGCCTCAGCCGCCGGTGTCATCGAGACCGCAGCGCGCTATCCGAAGAAAATCGGCAAGGTCTATGCCGGGCGCCACGGCATCGTCGGCGCGCTCGAAGAGGACCTGATCGATTGCTCGCGGGAGAGCGCTGCGACCATCAAGGGCCTGCGCTACACGCCCTCGGGCGCCTTCGGTTCGGCCCGTTTCAAGCTGAAGGGACTCGACAAGAACCGCGCCGAATACGAGCGCCTGATCGAAGTCTTTAAGGCGCACGACATCGGCTACTTTTTCTATAACGGCGGCAACGATTCGATGGACACGGCGCACAAAGTGGCGCAAATGGGCGAGGCGCTCGGCTACCCCATCACCTGCATCGGAGTGCCGAAGACGGTAGACAACGATCTGCCCTTCACGGATGCCTGCCCCGGCTTCGGCTCGGTGGCCAAGTACGTTGCAGTCTCGACGCTGGAGGCCGCGCTCGATGTGGCCTCCATGGCTCGCACCTCGACCAAGGTGTTCGTCATGGAGGTGATGGGTCGGCACGCCGGCTGGATCGCTGCGGCCGGTGGCCTCGCGGGCAAAGGCGCCGATGCGCCGCCGCATATCATCCTGTTCCCGGAAATCCCGTTCGAGCGCGAAGCCTTTCTCGCCCGGGTGAAAAAGACCGTTGAGCGTGTCGGCTATTGCGTGATCGTGGTGTCGGAGGGCACGGCCTACGCGGATGGTCGCTTCCTCGCCGATGCCGGCACCAAGGACGCCTTCGGCCACACTCAACTGGGGGGCGTCGGTCCCGTGGTAGCCAACATGGTGCGCGAGGCGCACGGCTACAAGTATCACTGGGCCGTGGCCGACTATCTGCAGCGTGCCGCTCGACACATCGCTTCGAAGGTCGACGTCGACCAGGCCTACGCAATGGGCAAGGCGGCCGTGGAGCTTGCCGTCAAGGGTCACAACGCCGTGATGCCGATCGTGGTGCGCAAGTCGTCCAAGCCCTATCGCTGGACGGTAGGCCACGTGGAGCTCGCCAAGGTCGCCAATGTCGAGAAGAAAGTGCCGCGTGATTTCATCACGCCGGATGGCTTCGGCATCACCGAGAAGTGCCGCAAGTACTTGCTGCCCTTGATCGGTGGCGGCGACCCGCCGCCGTACAAAGACGGCCTGCCTGCGTACGTGCGCATCAAGGGCGTTGCGGTGCGCAAGAAGCTGCCGCCGTTCAAGGTCTGATCGTTGCGGTGAACGCCGGGGCGGCGGTCAGCCCGGCGGACACCCTGTGCTATATTGCGCCGCCTTTTTTGCTTCGATTTTTCATTCGGGGGGACTACTCAACATGGATGCCAACCTCTGGCTGTGGGTCGCTATCGGCTCCGGCCTGCTTGCGATTCTTTACGGTGCGGTGTCTGCCGCTTCCATCAACAGCCTGCCGGCCGGCAACGCCCGGATGCAGGAAATCTCGGCGGCCATTCAGGCCGGTGCACAGGCCTACCTCAACCGGCAGTACTCGACCATCGCGGTGGTCGGCATCGTGCTGTGCGTGGTGCTGGGACTCGCGCTCGATTGGGCGACGGCGGGCGGCTTCGCGGTCGGTGCGATCCTCTCGGGTGTGGCGGGCTACGTCGGTATGAACGTATCGGTGCGCGCCAACGTGCGCACTGCCGAGGCCGCCAACAACGGACTCAATGCGGCACTGCAGGTGGCCTTCAAGGGCGGTGCCATCACCGGCATGCTGGTGGTGGGCCTCGGCCTGCTCGGCGTCGCCGGCTACTACCTCGCCATGCGCGGTGTGGTGGGCGATGAGCATGCGCTGCACTCGCTCGTGGGCCTCGCCTTCGGTGGTTCGCTGATCTCGATCTTCGCGCGTCTGGGCGGCGGCATCTTCACCAAGGGTGCAGACGTCGGTGCCGACCTCGTGGGCAAGGTCGAAGCGGGCATTCCGGAAGACGATCCGCGCAACCCGGCAGTCATCGCCGACAACGTCGGTGACAACGTCGGTGACTGCGCCGGCATGGCGGCGGACCTCTTTGAAACCTACGCGGTGACGCTGGTCGCGACCATGTTGCTCGGCGGCCTGATGCTGGCGAGCAGCGACGGTGCGGCGGTGCTCTACCCGCTCGCGCTTGGCGCGGCTTCGATCGTGGCCTCCATCGTCGGTACCTTCTTCGTCAAGGTCAGCGATGGCGGCAAGATCATGAACGCGCTCTACAAGGGCGTCATCGTCTCGGGCGTGGTCTCGGCGGTAGCCTTCTGGTTCATCACCGGTTCGCTGATGCCCGACAATCACCTGAGCCTGTTCGGCTGCACATTGATTGGTCTCGCGTTAACGGCGGCCATGATCGTGATCACCGAGTACTACACGGCGACCGAGAATAGCCCGGTGCAGAAAGTGGCTGAAGCCTCGCAGACGGGTCACGCCACCAACATGATCGCGGGCCTCGGCGTGTCGATGAAATCGACCGCGCTGCCCGTTATCGCGGTGTGTTTGGCCATCTGGGCTGCGTACTCGCTGGAAGGTCTGTACGGCATCGCGATCGCCGCGACGGCCATGTTGTCGCTGACGGGCATGATTGTTGCGCTCGACGCGTACGGTCCGATCACCGACAACGCCGGCGGCATTGCCGAGATGTCGGGGCTCGACAAGAAGGTGCGCAACATCACCGATCCGCTCGACGCCGTGGGCAACACCACCAAGGCCGTGACCAAGGGCTACGCCATCGGGTCGGCGGGTCTTGCGGCACTCGTGCTGTTTGCCGACTACACGCACAACCTCGAGACGCATCTGGCGGAGACGGGTCGGGCGATGGTCGAGTTCTCGCTGTCTGATCCGGCTGTGATCATCGGCCTGTTCATCGGTGGTCTCGTGCCCTACCTGTTCGGTGCCATGGCCATGGAGGCTGTGGGTCGCGCGGCGGGTTCGGTGGTCACGGAAGTGCGCCGTCAGTTCCGCGAGATCAAGGGCATCATGGAAGGCACGGCGAAGCCGGACTACTCCAAAGCGGTCGACCTGCTCACCAAAGCAGCGATCAAGGAAATGGTCGTCCCCTCGCTGCTGCCCATCTTAGTGCCTGTGGTCGTGGCCTTCGGCATGAACGCGCTGATGGGGACGGGCGCCGGCATCAAGGCCTTGGGTGGCCTGCTGATCGGCACCATCGTCACGGGACTCTTCGTAGCGATCTCCATGTGCACCGGTGGCGGTGCCTGGGATAACGCGAAGAAGTACATCGAGGAAGGTCACTACGGCGGCAAGGGTTCGGATGCCCACAAAGCCGCGGTGACGGGTGACACCGTCGGCGATCCGTACAAGGACACGGCGGGTCCGGCGATCAACCCGCTCATCAAGATCATCAACATCGTGGCGCTGCTGCTGGTGCCGCTGCTGTAACGATCCGTCGCAAGACGAACGGAAAGGCCCCGGGAGACCGGGGCCTTTTTTTGGCTATCTTGCAGAGCGGTCCAACGCGCCTACCCTAGAAGATCCGCCCAGGCTCGCCGATTTGAGAGCGATACGCCCCGGGCGGCTCTTTAGGATCGTCCGGGCTGCGTGGCCGCAGAACCTCGTTGGGGTCGGGCGCCAGTAGGCGCCAGGCCTGCGTGGGATTTGTTGCACCCCACCACAGCCCACTCAAGCCCTTCGGCAAGATGCGTTGCTCCGGAATGTCAGCGGGCAAGGGTCGGCTGCGGATGATGATCTCATCGAGATCCCGCGGTAGCGGGGTGGCGAGATCGGCGGGATCGACGAAACGGCGCAAATCCCCGAGTCGCAGGTCGAGCTTGGGCGCGGTCTTGGCGGCCGGTTCAGCATTCTGCTCGGCCGCAATGGCCGTGCCGGCGAACATGGCAACGCCTGACAACCAACCGATCGCCACAACGCGAGCGCTTGCATTGGCCGTGGCGGCCGCTACATTGGCCGTCCTGTCTTCTACTGCCGGAGTCTGTCTCGTGACCACCCTGACCTCCCGCTTGGGCGCGCTGCTGTTCGCCCTCGTGCTCAGTTTCGCCCCGCTGCATGCCGCGACGGCCGCCAAGTCTCCCAAACTTCCACCGGCTGAGAAAGTCACCTCAGTCGAGGGTATCACGGAGTATCGACTGGCTAATGGACTGAAAGTTCTGCTGTTTCCCGACCCGTCGAAGTCGACCATCACGGTCAATGTGACCTATCTCGTCGGCTCGCGTCACGAAGGCTACGGTGAGAGCGGCATGGCGCACCTGCTCGAGCACATGGTCTTCAAGGGCACACCCCGCTTCCCGAACATTCCGCAGGAGCTCACGGCCCGCGGCGCGCGACCAAACGGCACGACCTGGTACGACCGCACGAATTACTTCGAAACCTTTGCAGCGACGGACGATAACCTGCGCTGGGCGCTCGATCTCGAGAGCGACCGCATGATCAACTCGTTCATCAAGGAAGAGGACCTGCGCAGCGAGTTCTCGGTGGTACGCAACGAGTTTGAGTCGGGCGAAAACGATCCGGGTGGCGTGCTGCTCGAACGCGTGATGTCGACCGCCTATCTGTGGCACAACTACGGGAAATCGACCATCGGTTCACGCGAAGACATCGAGCGCGTACCCATCGCGAACCTGCGTGCCTTTTACACGAAGTATTACCAGCCCGATAACGCGGTACTGACCATCGCCGGCAAAATCGATGAGGCCAAGACCATCGGCTGGGTCAATGAATTCTTTGGCAAGATCCCGCGCCCCTCGCGCGTGCTGCAGCCGACCTACACGGTCGAGCCCGTGCAAGATGGCGAACGGCATGTGGTGCTACGCCGCGTGGGTGACGTGCAGGTCACCGCGGCGGGCTATCACATCCCGCCGGGCGGGCACCCCGATTTCGCCGCAGTGCAAGTACTGGCCGACGTGCTCACCAACGAGCCGTCCGGCCGTCTCTACAAAGCCCTGGTCGAAACCGGTAAGGCGAGCAGCGTGGGTGGCTTCGCCTTCGGTCTGAAGGACCCCGGTTACATGTACTTCGCAGCGGAGGTCCTCAAGGATAAGCCCGTCGCTGATGCGACCCAGACCATGCTCGCCGTGCTCGATGGCATGAAGGCTCAGCCGGTGACCGACGAGGAAGTACAGCGAGCGCGGAACAAGTTCCTTAAATTCTTTGAACAAACCTACAACAACAGCGACCGAGTGGGCTTGGGGCTCTCCGAGTACATCGCCAAGGGCGACTGGCGTCTGTGGTTCCTCTCGCGCGACCAGATGGAGAAAGTCACGGCCGCTGAAGTCAACCGCGCTGCTGCCGCCTACTTGAAGCCGGCCAATCGCACGACGGGGCTGTTCGTCCCCGAGGCCACGCCTGATCGGGCAACGATTCCGCAGCCGCCTGATCCGGCCGTGATTCTCAAGGATTACAAAGGCAAGCAGGCACTGAAGCAGGCGGAAGTGTTCGACCCCTCGCCGGCGAATATCGTCTCGCGCACCCGCTCGGAAACTTTCCCCGGTGGTGCGGAGTACAGTTTCCTGACGAAATCGACTCGCGGTGGCTCCGTAAATGCCACGCTCACATTGCGCGTCGGCAGTCTCGCCACGCTCGAAGGCAAGGCGACCGTAGCCGACCTCACGGCCGCGATGCTGCGCCGCGGTACCAAGACCCGCACGTTGCAGCAAATCAACGACGAACTCGACAAGCTGAAATCGTCGGTGGGCATCGGCGGCGGCGGGCAAACCATCACCGTGAATGTCACCTCAACCCGCGAGAACCTCGTCGCGGCGCTCGAGGTGGTTAAGGATGTGCTGCGCAACCCGGTATTCCCGGACGCAGAGTTCGGCAAATTGCGTGACGAAGTGCTCGCGGCCATCGAGCAGCAGCGCAGCGATCCGCAGGCCATTGCCAGTCTCGAAGCCAATCGACTCAGCTCGCCCTTCCCGGCCAACGACTTTCGTCGCACGCTGAGTTTCGACGAACAAGTGGCCGCCACCAAGGCAGTGACGACCGCGGAGCTGCGCAGCTTCCACGCCAACTACTACGGCGCCGCTCGCGCGACTGCCGCGGTGGTGGGCGATTTCGACGAGACGACGGTGCGCGCCGCCTTGGGCGCCATCCTCGCCGGCTGGCAAGCGAAGGTGCCCTACGAGCGGGCCGTATCGCCGTTCTTCGATGTGCCGGCCGTGACGCGCAAGATCAACACGCCGGACAAGGCCAATGCGTTCATGGTCGCGGGTGTCAATCTGCCGCTGCGCGACGATGATGCGGACTACCCCGCGCTCGTCATTGCCAATTACATGTTGGGCGGTGGGTTCCTCAACTCGCGCCTGGCCGTGCGTATTCGCCAGAAGGAAGGCATCAGCTACGGTGTCGCCTCCTTCCTCACGGCCGACCCGCTCGACAAAGATGGCAACTTCGGCACCTTCGCCATCTACAACCCGCAGAACTCAGCGCGGCTGATCGCCGCGTACAAAGAAGAACTCGCGAAGATGCTGACCGAGGGCTTCACCGAGGCGGAGCTCAAGGACGCCAAGAGCGGCTGGTTGCAGGGCCGTAACGTCAGTCGCTCGCAAGATCGGGAACTCGTCGGGCGACTGTCCTCGTATCTCTTCCTCGATCGCACGCTGGAGTGGGATGCAAACTTCGAAAAGCGTCTTGCCGCCCTCAGCGTTGGTGATGTGAATGCCGCGATCAAGCGCTGGATCAAGCCCGAGAACTTGAGCATCGTCGAAGCGGGCGACTTCGATAAAAAACCCTGACGCGGGCTGCACCGAGGAGACGCCAGCATGAAAGTCCGAGCTGCCATCGCTTATCAGGCTAAGGCGCCCCTCGTGATCGATACCATCGATCTCGATGGCCCCAAGGAAGGCGAAGTGCTGGTGGAGGTGAAGGCCACCGGGATCTGCCACACCGACGAGTACACGCTCTCCGGTGCCGATCCCGAGGGCCAGTTCCCCGTGATTCTCGGCCACGAGGGCGCGGGCGTGGTGGTCGAGGTCGGCCAAGGCGTGACCTCACTCAAGAAGGGCGATCACGTCATTCCGCTCTACACACCCGAGTGTCGGCAGTGCAAAACCTGCCTCAGTCGAAAGTCGAACCTCTGCACTGCGATTCGTGGCACTCAAGGCAAGGGCGTAATGCCCGATGGCAGCAGTCGCTTCTCCTGCAGCGGCACGCCAGTGCTGCACTACATGGGCTGCTCCACATTCGCCAACTTCACGGTGCTGCCGGAGATCGCGCTCGCCAAGATCCGCCCTGATGCTCCGTTTGAGAAGGTGTGTTACATCGGCTGTGGCGTAACAACCGGTATCGGCGCAGTCATCAACACCGCCAAGGTCGAGCCCGGTGCCAACGTGGTGGTATTCGGTCTCGGCGGCATTGGCCTCAACGTATTGCAGGGCGCCCGCCTCGCCGGGGCCGACATGATCGTTGGCGTCGACATCAACCCGGCTCGCGAGGCCATTGCGCGCAAGTTCGGCATGACGCATTTCGTCAATCCGACTGAACTCAAGGGCGACGTCGTCGCACACATCGTCGAACTCACCAAGGGTGGTGCCGACTATTCGTTCGAGTGCGTCGGTAACACCACGCTGATGCGTCAGGCACTCGAGTGCTGCCACCGCGGCTGGGGCGTATCGGTGATCATCGGCGTGGCGGGCGCCGGACAGGAGATCGCCACCCGACCCTTCCAGCTCGTCACCGGCCGCACCTGGAAAGGGACCGCATTTGGCGGCGCTCGCGGTCGCACCGACGTGCCGCGTATCGTCGACTGGTACATGGACGGCAAGATCAACATCGACGATCTCATCACCCATGTGATGCCGCACGAGCGCATCAACGAGGGTTTCGAGCTGATGCGACGCGGTGAGTCGATCCGCACCGTGCTGACCTACTGACGCAGCGTGCAGACGATGATCAGTTCGTTGACCACGAGATCCGAGCACGTCTGCTTCGGTGGCACTCAGGGGTTTTATCAGCATTCCTCGGCGCAATGCGCCGGACCGATGCGCTTCGCGGTCTACGTGCCTCCTCTAGGGCGCGAGCAGCGCGTACCCGCCGTGTACTGCCTCGCGGGACTGACCTGCACAGAGGAAACCTTCACGATCAAGGCTGGGGCCCAAAGAATTGCCGCAGAGCTTGGCTTGATCCTCGTGATGCCCGACACGAGCCCACGCGAACCCACACTGCCCGGTGATCACGAGCACTGGGACTTCGGTCAGGGCGCGGGGTTCTACCTCGATGCGACCGAGGAGCCTTGGAGCGCGCACTACCGAATGTTTTCGTGGATCAGCGAGGAGTTGCCCGCACTCATCGATGCGCACTTCCCCACCGACTCCAGCCGTCGCGGGATTTGTGGGCACTCGATGGGCGGACATGGGGCCTTGGTGAGCGCACTTCGCCGTCCTGACGTATTCCACAGCTGTTCAGCGTTTGCGCCGATTGCCGCGCCCTCAGAGTGCCCGTGGGGACACAAGGCCTTCGGTCACTATTTGGGGGCAGACCGCGCGCGTTGGGCCTATTACGATGCCAGCGTACTGATGCGCAACGCGCCTTTCCCGCGCGAAATTCTGGTCGATCAGGGACTCGCCGACAGCTTCCTGAGCGAGCAGTTACAGCCCGAGCGACTGGAGGCGGCCGCAGCCGAATCAGGCCAGGTTCTGAAGCTCCGTCGTCATACGGGCTACGATCACGGCTACTACTTCATCCAGTCTTTCGTCACCGATCACCTGCAGCATCACGCTCGACAACTGGCCAGCCTGCGATAACCCCGACAGTCCGGTTTGCCCGGGCTTCCTCAGGCTTGCAGCGCGCGACGAAAGTCGCGAGGATTCCCCTTCACTCGAATTCCAAGGAGTCTGACTATGAACACCCGAAACTCGTTGATCATCGCTGCCGTCGGCAGTCTCATCGGACTCGGTGTCGCCCAGGCGATGGGTCCGAAGGAAGGCATGGAAAAGTGCCATAGCATCGTCAAGGCCGGCAAGAACGACTGCGGTGCCAACGGCCACGGCTGCGCCGGACAGGCGAAGGCCGACGGTGACAAGAACGAGTGGATTACGCTGCCGAAGGGCACCTGCGAGCGCATCGTCGGCGGCAGGTTGACGCCGGGCGGCTGATGCCCCGAGGCTGGCAGGTCGGCGCCGCTCCGCTGCGAGCCGGCGTTGGCCTGCGCGGCGTGCACCATGCCGAGTGGGACGCGCGACCCACCTGCGGCTGGCTCGAAGCACACGCCGAGAACTACTTTGCGGTCGGCGGCCCGTTGCCGGCGTTGCTCGAGTCGCTGCATCGCGATTACCCGCTGTCCCTGCACGGCGTGGGGCTCGGGCTTGGCAGTTGCGAGCCGCTCGATCAAGAACATCTCGTCCGTCTCGCCGCGCTCGTTCGGCGCCACCAGCCTGAGGTGGTGTCGGAGCACTTATGCTGGGGATACGCAGACGGTGTGCACTTCAATGATTTGCTGCCGCTGCCGTTCACGGAAGAAACGCTCACACTGCTCTGCAACCGCATCGATCAGCTGCAGACGACGCTGGGTCGCAGCGTGCTCGTCGAGCATCTGGCGAGTTATCTGAACTTCGCTGAGTCGACGCTGGCCGAGGCGCAGTTTCTCACCGAACTCACCCAGCGCACCGGTTGCGGGTTGCTGCTCGATCTGAACAACCTGCACGTCAACGCGATCAACCATGGCCTCGATCCGCAGGCCTTCCTGCGTGGTCTGCCGGCGGCGGCGATCGGCGAGATCCATCTGGCCGGACATACGCCCGTGAAGCTCGATGGCGAGACGGTACTGATCGATACGCACGGCAGCGCAGTCGACGAGGCGGTGTGGGCACTGTATCGGGATGCGCTACGCCTGATCGGGCCGCGACCGACACTGATCGAGTGGGACACCGACATCCCCTCTCTCGAGGTGCTGCTGACCGAAGCGACGCGCGCAGACGCA
This sequence comes from Nevskiaceae bacterium, assembly GCA_046091245.1. Classification (GTDB taxonomy): domain Bacteria; phylum Pseudomonadota; class Gammaproteobacteria; order Steroidobacterales; family Steroidobacteraceae; genus UBA964. The sequence continues at coordinate 18,133 of JBJTBK010000208.1, forward strand.
GAGCGGGTGCGTACACAGCAAAGGGCAGCAGACGGTGACCTGCCGCAGAGCGGGCCGTGACACGCAAGCTCGCCGATATCCAACACGACTTCGCCGCGATGCTGCGCAGGACCTCATCGCCTGGAGGGCGCACCGGCATCTATCACAATAATCGGCGCGCGAACTTCTGCAAGGCGCTGACTCTCACCTATCCGGTCACGGCGCGGATCGTCGGTGAGGATTTCTTTGCCCGTCTGTCGCTCGACTATCTCGAGCGACACCCTTCGCGATGCGGCGATCTGCATCAGGTCGGAAACCACTTTGCGGGATTTCTCGCCACGGGATTCGCCGCGCCGGGTTCGGCGTTTGCCTACCTTGCCGACCTCGCGAAACTCGAGTGGGCTTGGGCCGAAGCCCTGCTGGATGCCGACGCTTCGCCCGTCAGCATCGAGGCGTTGGCCGTCTTTGAACCTGCAGCGTGGCCCGCTTTGCGCTTCGACCTGCACCCGTCCGTGGCGCTAATCAACTCGCCGTGGCCTATCCTGACGATTTTCGATGAGCACCGACGCGAACAACCGGCGCTCGTCAGCCTCGATGCCGATGGCGAGTGCGTCGTTGTCTTGCGCCGTGCCCAGTGCGTCGAGGCACATCGAGTGACCATTCCGGAGCCCTCACTCTGGGAAGCTCTGGCGTCGGGGCAGTGTCTGCACGAGGCGCTCGAATCGGTGCTGCGTCGTCTTGACGACACGTTTGTGGGTGACGAATTCTCGCTGCGCGAAGCGCTGGCGCGACTCTTCGCCGTCGGCGCGGTAACCCGGCTGCGCGCGGCATAGCGTGAGGCGGCGCCCGCGGCGCGCTCGGCAGCACTACAAATGCTTGGCAGTACAGACTAAAAAAAGTATGTTGCCCATCGGGTTTTGGCAAATATCGGGCAAATTCGCATGTCAATGACGGCTATCGATTTCAACGCTGCGCGCGAGCAGATGATTCACCAGCAGCTGCGGGCCTGGGACGTACTCGATCAGAGCGTGCTCGATACCGTCGGTCGTGTTCCACGACAGCTGTTCGTGCCGGAGGGCTACGCCGAACTCGCCTTCGCAGACGTTGAGCTGCCCCTCGGCCATGGCGATCGGATGCTCGCCCCCAAGGTCGTTGGACGAATCCTGCAAGCCGTGGCACCGCGTCCCACCGAGCGGGTGCTGGAGATCGGCACCGGTTCGGGCTTTCTCACCGCCTGTCTCGCTTCAAGTGCCTGTAGCGTGCGATCGCTCGAGCGTCGCGCGGATCTCGTCGCGGCGGCGCGCCGCCATCTTGAGGCGGCCACCGTTCGCAACGCGACGGTCGAGCATCTCGATGCGTATACCGAGGGAGCGCTGGGTACGCATGCCTGGGACGTGATTGTGCTCACCGGGTCACTGCCACTGCCCGACTCTCGTTTCGAGCAGCAACTGGCGCTTGGCGGACGACTCTTCGCCGTTATCGGCTCCGGCCCCGTGATGGAAGCCACGCTGATCGAACGACTCGGTACCGAGCAATGGCGTCGTACCGTGCTGTTCGAAACCTCACTGAAGGCCTTGGTCGGTGCGCGGGCAGGAGAAGTCTTCTCGTTTTGAGTGCCGAGGGTCAGCCAAGTGATCGAGGAAATCACCGCCGAGCAACTCAAGTATCGGATGTACGCCAAAGAGGCACCAACGGTGGTCGATGTACGGGAGAGACACGAACTCGACATCGGCCGACTGGAGTTCGCGCGCAACATCCCCTACTCCCAGCTAGCGAGCCGCCTGCATGAGCTTGATGCGACGTTACCCGTCGTCATCCTTTGCCGATCAGGCATTCGAAGCCTGCTCGCTTGCAAGCTGCTGGTCAGCCACGGATTTCAAGCCGTTAGTCATGTGACCGGCGGCATCCTGGCGTGGGTTGCGCGTGTCGACCCCACCATGCGTCCAACCGTTTAACGGCCACATAGTCAATCCGGCTCTGGGTAAAATCACCACTGGCTTCAGCGATCGGGTCGCAAAGGAGGTGCCGGTGGTCGAGGAAATCAGCGTTGAAGAGCTCAAGGCGCAGCTCGAGGCCGGTGCTGCCCCGCTCGTCATCGACGTGCGCGAGGCGTGGGAACTCGACATCAGCCGACTGGGCTTCGCGCAACACCTGCCGATGGGCGAGATCACCGCGCGAATCGGCGAACTCGACCCGCAGGCACCGCTCGGTGTCATGTGCCGTTCGGGCGGCCGCAGCAGGCAGGTCTGCTGGTTTCTGGAAAAGCGTGGATTTCGGTCAGT
>JBJTBK010000209.1:0-6358 GCA_046091245.1 Nevskiaceae bacterium
CGATTCTGATCGAGAAGCGTGAGTTTGCCGCTCGCTTCGAGCACCCGCTGGATGACGAACATGACGTCGGGTCGGCCCGCATCGTATTCGTCGAACAGTAGCGCCACAGGCCGTTGTATCGCCCACGGCAGCAGGCCCTCACGGAATTCGGTGATCTGCCGACCCTCGTGCAGCACGATCGCATCGCGACCAATCAGATCGATGCGGCTCACGTGGCCGTCGAGGTTGATGCGCACGAGCGGCCAGTTGAGGCGGGCTGCGACCTGTTCGATGTGGGTCGATTTGCCGGTGCCGTGATAGCCCTGCACCATCACCCGCCGATCGTGGGCAAAGCCGGCGAGAATCGCGAGCGTGGTCTCGGGGTCGAAGTGATACGCCGGATCGATGTCGGGAACGTACTCCGTGCGCGTGCTGAAGGCGGGCACGGAGAAATCGAGCGCCACGCCGAAGTCGCGTGCAGACATTTCGGTATCGGGTTGCAAAGAGAGCAGCAAATCGGTGTCGGACATGGCGTCGGTCGGCTGAATATTCGGAGGGCAGATGCCATACTAACGTCAAATCCCGGGGGAGTACTAAATCGTGAGTGAAGCCGCCCAAGTTGCCCGCCGCCCTTCAGGGCGCGATGCCCGTCGCGCTCAGCGTTCCGGTCCTTTGCCCGATCACCTGCGACCGGTGCGCCCGGGGATGCAAAGCGGTCGATTCCAGCCGCTGACGCAAAGCGGCATCGACAAAATACAACAGACTTCGCTGCGCTTGCTGGCCGAAGTGGGTCTCGTCGATGCCACCGAGTCGGGCATTGAAATCATGACGGCGGCGGGCTGCACGCTGAGCGACACCGGTCGCTTGCTGTTCCCGCGCTCACTTGTCGAAGATATGGTCGCCAAGGCAGGGCGCAAGTTCGTGTTGCACGGGCAGGATCCGCGCCACGACATGGAGCCGTGGGAGAAGCGCGCGTATTTCGGTACCGCCGGCGCTGCGGTCAACATGGTGGATGCGAACGGTGTCTACCGCGAGTCGACGATCCGTGACCTGTACGACATCGGTCGCATCGTCGATCAAATGGAGCACATCCATTTCTTCCAGCGTGCGGTTGTGCCGCGTGATATTCCCGACCCCTTCGAGATGGACTTCAACACCTGCTACGCCGCGGTGATGAGCACCACCAAGCATGTGGGCAGCAGCTGGGTCCATCCGGATCATCTCGAGGCGTCGTTGCAGATGTTGCACGTCATCGCCGGTGGCGAGGACAAATGGCGTGAGCGCCCCTTCGTCAGTCAGTCGAACTGTTTCGTTGTGCCACCGATGAAATTCGCCGCAGACGCGTGCCGCTGCCTGGAGATGGCGGTGCGTGGCGGCATGCCTGTGCTGTTGCTTTCGGCGGGACAGGCGGGTGCGACCGCGCCGGCGGCGCTGGCTGGGGCCCTCGCTCAGGAAGTGGCTGAAGTGCTCGCCGGCATCGTGTACGTGAATGCCATCAAGCCCGGGCACCCGGCGATCTTCGGTACCTGGTGCTTCGTATCCGATCTGCGTACGGGTGCGATGTCGGGCGGCAGCCCCGAGCAGGCGCTGTTGTCAGCGGCAGCGGGGCAGATGGGTAATTTCTCTGATCTCACGGTCGGTACTGCATCAGGCATGACCGACTCCAAGGTGGCGGATGCGCAGGCCGCGGGCGAGAAAGCGCTTAATCACGCACTCGTCGGCAATTCGGGCGCGAACCTCATCTACGAGTCCGCCGGGATGCATGCGAGTCTGCTCGGCTACTCGCTCGAGAGTCTCGTGATCGACAACGACATCATCGGGGCGACTCAGCGCACCATCAAGGGCATCGAGGTCAACGAGGAGCGCTTGTCGTTCGAGACCATCAAAGATGTCTGTCTCAACGGCCCGGGCCCTTTCCTTGGCAGTTCGCAGACGCTCGAGCTCATGCAAACCGAGTACCTGTACCCCTCGATAGGCGATCGGCGCAGCCCCAACGAGTGGGCCGAGCAGGGCTCGCAGGATGCGCTGCAACGTGCCGCACAGCGGGTGCGCGATATCCTCGCCGAGAATTACCCGACCCACGTTACGGAGGCCGTGGATGCCGCGATTCGTCAGCGCTATCCCGTCAAGCTCGATCGGGCGGCGATGCTGAAGCGCTGATCGCCCATGTCGCTTCCCAACCACGCCAACGTGGTGATCGTCGGCGGCGGCGTGGCCGGCTGCTCGATCGCCTCCCATCTGACCAAGATCGGCATCACCGACGTCGTGTTGCTCGAGCGCAAGCAACTCACCTGTGGCACGACCTGGCACGCCGCAGGGCTCGTGGGTCAGTTGCGCGCCACGCGTAACTTGACCGAACTCGCCAAGTACACGGCGGACCTGTATCGCTCGCTCGAGGCGGAGACCGGTCAGGCGACCGGGTTCAAGCAAAACGGCTCGATCAGTGTGGCCAAGACACCCGCTCGCCTTGAGGAGCTCTATCGCGGCGCATCGATGGGCAAGACCTTCGGCCTCGAGATCGATCAGCTGAGCACGGCAGAGATTCGCGAGCGTTGGCCACTGCTTGAGGTCGGTGATTTGGTGGGTGGCATCTTCATCCGCAAGGACGGACAGACCAACCCCATCGATACCACGCAAGCTTTCGCGCGTGGCGCGCGCATGCGCGGTGCCAAAATCTTCGAGAACACTAAGGTCGAGCGTATCCGCGTCGAGAAGGGTCGCGCGGTCGGTGTCGAGACTGAGGCCGGTTACATCGCGGCAGACACGGTGGTGCTATGTGCCGGCATGTGGTCGTACGCACTCGGCCGTGCTGCGGGTGCGTCTGTGCCGCTGCATGCGGCCGAACATTTCTACATCGTCACCGAGCCCATCAAGGACGTGCCGCCGAACCTGCCGGTGCTGCGCGTCTACGATGAGTGCGCGTACTACAAGGAAGACGCCGGCAAGCTGTTGGTGGGTTGTTTCGAGCCTGTGGCCAAGCCCTGGGGCATGAACGGTATACCAGAGAGTTTTTGTTTCGAGTCTTTGCCCGAGGACGCCGACCACTTCGAGCCGATCCTCGCGGCCGCCGTGCGTCGAGTTCCGGTATTGGCGGATGCGGGCATTCAGCTCTTCTTCAACGGCCCCGAGAGCTTCACGCCGGATGATCGTTACTACATCGGTGAGGCGCCGGAGGTTCGCGATTTGTTCGTGGCCACCGGTTTCAACTCGGTCGGCATCGCCGCAAGTGGCGGTGCGGGCAAGGTCGTCGCGCAGTGGATTCAGGACCGACGGCCGCCGATGGATCTGGCCGACGGCGACATCCGCAGGGCGATGCCCTGTCAGTCCAACCGTCGCTATCTGCACGATCGCACGGTCGAAACCCTGGGCTTGCTCTACGCGATGCATTGGCCGTACTACCAGTTCGAGACGGCTCGCGGTGCACGGCGCACCGGCTTGCACGATCGCCTGCTGGCTGCCGGCGCTTGCATGGGCGAGACCGCTGGCTGGGAACGTCCCAACTGGTTCGCGCCGCCAGGGGTCGAGCCGCGCTACGAGTATTCCTACGGTCGCCAGAACTGGTTTGAGCACTGCGGTGCCGAGTGTCGGGCGGTGCGCGATACGGTCGCGCTATTCGATCAGACTTGCTTCGCAAAATACCTCGTTCAGGGCCGCGATGCCTGTGCGGTACTCAATCGGTTGTCGACCTCCAACCTCGATGTTTCGCCCGGCCGCATCGTTTACACGCAGTGGCTCAATGATCGCGGCGGCATCGAGTCCGACCTCACCATCACTCGTCTGAGTGAGAAACAATACTTGGTGGTGACGTCGGCGATCTGTCAGACGCGCGATCTGGCGTGGCTCCAGCGTTACCTCGACGATCACCCTCAGTGGCACTGCACCGCTACGGACGTCACGGCAGGCATCGCCATGCTCGGTATCATGGGGCCGAACAGTCGCGCCTTGCTCAGCGAACTGTCAGGTGCAGATCTGTCGAACGCTGCGCATCCGTTCGGCCAGTCGCGTGAGATCGAAATCGGTTACGCCCGTATCCGGGCGAGTCGTATCACCTACGTAGGCGAGCTTGGCTGGGAGCTTTATATCCCCGCAGAGCAGCTGCTCGACGTGTACGAGCGTTTGGTCGAGACAGGCCAAAAATATGGCCTGGCGCACGCCGGATACCACGCCATGGCTGCCTGCCGCGTTGAGAAGGGTTACCGACACTGGAGCCACGATATCGCCGATGAGGATACGCCGCTCGAGGCGGGTCTCGGGTGCACAGTGGCCTGGGGCAAGCCCGACGGGTTTATCGGTCGCGAGTCGCTGCTCGCTCAGCGTCAGCGCGGTGTACTGCCGAAACGGCTCGTGCAGGTCATGCTCGAGGACGATTCGGCGTCTGCGCCGATGCTGTATCACGAAGAGCCGATTGTCCGCGACGGGGTGATCGTGGGATCGACCCGGTCCGGCGCGTGGGGGCATCGTATCAATCGCTCCATCGGCATGGGCTACGTGCATTGCGACGCCGGTGTCACGCCCGAGTGGCTCTCAGCGGGCCAGTGGGAAATCGAAGTCGCGGGCCGGCGTTATGCGGCACGCGTGCAGTTGCAGCCCTGGTACGACCCGAAGGGCGAACGCATCAAATCCTGAGGACACGCACACATGAAATCGCAGGCACAGGTGGTCATCATCGGCGGTGGCTCCGTCGGTTGCAGCGCGTTGTATCACCTGACTCAGCTCGGCGTGACCGACGCGGTGCTGCTCGAGCGCGACGAGTTGACGGCAGGTTCAACCTGGCATGCCGCGGGCAACTGCCCGAATTTCTCCACCTCCTGGAATCTGATCAAGCTGCAGCGTCACAGCACGCGCCTGTACTCGCAGCTGGCGCAGCGAGTCGGCTACGACATCAACTACCACATCACCGGTAGCATCCGCCTCGCCCATACCCGCGATCGGGTCGATGAGTTCCGACATGTCGTCTCGCAGGCTCGTGCGCAGGGCATCGAGTTCGAGATGCTGACGCCCGAGGAGATCCGTCAGCGCTATCCGTACATCACGACCGATGATTTGCAGGCGGGGTTATACGATCCCTACGATGGCGATATCGATCCTGCGCAGTTGACGCAGGCGTTCGCCAAGGGCGCTCGCGATGCGGGCGCGACCATCTATCGGCACACGCGGGTCATGGCGATCGAGCGGCTGCCGTCGGGTGAGTGGAATATCGTCACCGATAAGGGCGAGATCCGCGCTCAGAAGGTCATCAATGCGGCGGGCTACCGTGGCGGTGAGGTCGCTGCGATGGTGGGGCAGTATCTGCCCATGGTCACGCTGTCGCACCAGTACCTGATCACCGAAGATATCCCTGAGCTTGTGGCTCGCGGCACAGAGCGCTTGCCGCTGCTGCGCGACCCCGACGTGAGCTACTACCTGCGTCAGGAGCGCCACGGACTGATCCTCGGCCCGTATGAGTGGGATGCAAAGGCGCATTGGCTCGAGGGTCTGCCCGATCAATTCGCGCACCAGCTGTTCGACGACGACTTGGGCCGCATCGAAAAATACATCGAGGCGGCTTGCGAGCGAGTGCCGATTCTCGGTTCCGTGGGCGTGAAGCGTGTCATCAACGGCCCGATTCCGTACGCGCCCGATGGCAACCCGCTGCTCGGTCCGGCGCCGGGATTACCGGGCTTCTACCACTGCTGCGCGTTCACTTTCGGCATCGCTCAGGCGGGCGGCGCGGGCAAGCTGATTGCGGAGTGGGTGGCGAACGGCCAGCCCGAGTGGGACATGTGGCCGCTCGACTCGCGACGCTATCTCGAATGTCATAACCACAAATACACCCTTGCCAAGGCGCTCGAGACTTACCAGCACGAGTACGGTATTGGCTACCCCGCTGAGGAACGCGCTGCCGGTCGACCGGCGAAGATGTCACCGGCAAATCCGCGACTGCGCGATAAAGGTGCGAAGTTCGGTGCCCGCGGTGGTTGGGAGCGCGCGGTGTATTTCCCGCAGCCCGGTGACCCGCCAGGACCCGAACTTTCGTTCCGTCGTCCTGCCTGGCATGCGGCCGTGGCGCGCGAGTGTGCTGCGGTGCAGCAACGTGTGGCTGTGCTGGATTTGCCCGGCTTCACGAAGTTCGAGGTCAGCGGAAGCGATGCGGCGCAGTGGCTTGACCGCATGGTGACCGGTGTGGTGCCAAAGAATGGGCGTACCGCACTCAATTATTTCTGCGCACCCAGCGGCGGTATCGTCACCGAAATGACGCTGACCACGTTTGCGCCCGATCGCTTCTGGCTGATCAGTGCGGCAGCGGGCGAGCGGCATGACGAACACTGGCTGCGCGAGCACCTGCCGGCCTCCGGCGTGCCAATCGATAATTTGTCGGCGCGTTACGGAACGCGGATTG
>JBJTBK010000210.1:0-3283 GCA_046091245.1 Nevskiaceae bacterium
ACGATCAAGTGCGCAGCAAAGTATTGCGCACTTGATCGTAGGTCGCATGGTCGACACGCTCGCCGATACGCAGCCGCGGCGAGGCCACGATCTCGCGAAACGACGGTTTCTCGAGTCCCGGACCAATCACTTGTACGATCACCTCGGTGAGCATGACCGGAGGACCGGGATCGACGTCGATGCGCGCCCGCCACTCGCCGGCGCGCACCCGCTCAACTCGGCTCTTCACGGTGGCGGCGTAGTAGCCGAAGGGACGTAGCGCGGCGGCGGCCTCGCGCTCGGCGCGCTCTTGCAGGCGCTCGACCAGCGACTCATCGAGATCATCGCGATTGCGGTAGCGCTCCAGACTCAGATACACGAGTACGTTCTGCCGCAGTGCACCCTCGACGCCGTTGATTTGGATGTCGATATCCGCCCGCGCGACCGTGGTCATGGCGAGCAGGCCAAACCCGAGCAGCGTCCGGCACAACCACGCCGCCGGCCGCCTCGAAGGGCGCTGAGCAAAGGGGGTCGAATGGGACAAGCGATACATCGGGAGTCTGGGTGCCGCTGTGGTCTCTGGCGGTAATACCCCGATTCTACTGCAGACTCATCCCTAAGCCGCTCATCCCGGCCCGCTGAACCTGTTCCGTCCAGCCCGATCAGGTCGGCGCGGGCGCAGGCGGCCACACGCCGGGCGCGGCCTGCCAGCACACGCGGTCGCGCAGACTGCCGTCGACGGCGAAGCTGCGCTCCTCAATCTGCAGCGAGTCATCGTGACCGACGAGCCCCAGCGTTGAGCAGCGCGTGCCGTAGTCGGCATGCCGAATGAAGGCCGAGGAGAGCAGGTGCTCCCATTCCGGCGAGACGCCGGTCGCAGGCAGTGCCTCCGGCGCAGCCCGTGCATCGTCTGCGAGTGCCGCCCAGAGCGGTTCGAAGGCCGCAGGCGCGCCATCTAAGTTGGTCGGTGCCGTCTCAAGCCAGTCGATCAAGCGCTCGCGCAACCGATGCAGTTTGGGCCACGGCGTATCGAGCAGATGGTTGCTAAGCGCGTGCACGCCGCGCGGCACATCGCGCGCAAACTCGGGATGACGGTTCGAGGCGTACCAGAGGCTGTCGCGATTGGCGAGCAGCAGGTTGAAGCCGGCGTAGCGCGCGGCCTCGCTCGCGAGGTCGGCGAGGAATTGCGCTGGCGGCGCCTCGCCCGCAAGAAAAGCGGGCACCAGACGTCCGCGAGTGGGAGCGTCTGCGGGAATTGTGGCGGGCTCGCGATAGTTGGTGACGAGTCCCACGCGCCGCTGACGGTCGATCGCGAGCCAAGTGCCGCCGGCTCGCGCGTCGCGTCCGCCGAGCACGTCGGGCTGATCAGTCCACAGGTGTGCGCTCAACGCCGCTCGCGCGTGGAATTCGTCGCGATTGGCGAGCACGATGAGGCGGTACTGCGGATGGATGCGATGAGCAATCGCGGCAAGACACATGGTAAAGATCGAGCGCTTCGAGTCAGCCGCGACGCGGCGGTGACCAGAGCCGTGTCGGCATATCGCGCAGTGGCGTCGAGGAGCCCGCATCGAACCAGGTCTCGATCAGCCGGTGCGAAATCGAAGTGGGCGGTGGCAGTACCGCCTCGCCCGCTGCGATTTGCGCACGGGTGAACCAGCGCGCATCTTCGAGCTCCGCACTGTTGCGTGCGATCGCATCGGTTGGCGCACTCGCCATGAAACCCAGCATCAGCGAGGAGGGAAAAGGCCAGGGTTGCGAGGAGTGATAGGTCGAGTCCGTCACCACCACGCCGGTTTCTTCGAGCACCTCGCGTGCGACGGCATCCTCGAGGCTCTCGCCGGGTTCGACAAATCCGGCAATCGTCGAGTAGCGCCCTGCGGGCCAACTGGCCTGTCGACCGAGCAGCGCGCGTTCGCCATCGCTGACGAGCACGATGATCGCCGGATCAACGCGCGGAAAAAAATCCGTCGCACAGGTCGTATCCGTGCAGCGCATCACGTGCCCGGCCCGCTGCGGCGAGGTGGGTGCACCGCACACCCCGCAGCGCCGATGTCGATGTTGCCAGTACGCGAGCGCACGCGCGTAGGCGAGCAGTCCGGCCTCGCCCTCCTCGAGTTCCGAGGCGAGTGGTCGCAACTCCTCGAAGCGCATGTCGGCGGGTGGGGGCGCTGCGGTATCGAGCTGTACCAGCACGCAACGCATTTCTCGAAACCAGCCGAGCAGCACGAGCGTCTCGGGAGCTGCGGCCTGCACCAATGGATGTTCCGCCGACACGAAGGCGGCCTCGACCGGTTCGCTGCGGATGGCGATGGCAGTCCCATGAATGAACAAGTAGCGGGTGCTGCCGTCGCGCCGCGCGTCATCCAGCCAGCTTTCGACTTCGCGCAGTTCCGCTCGTCGGTCGATGTAGGGGCCGGCAAGAAAATTGCGGTCTTTGGGGGGCTGCGCGGTGTGCATGCGGTGCGCTCCGTCGCACCGTGTGAATACGCGGGCGCTTAGTGCGGTGGAGCGCCCGGGATTCTAGCAGCAACGGGTGCGCTCCTTCGGCTGCCCGTGACTGGTGGCTTGATATACAAGGGTTCGTCGCAGGCACGGCAGACGCCCTCTTGCAGCACGACGCACTCGACAAGATTCAGCGCTTCACAATGCGGACACCATTCGATGCGGATCTCATCGCTGGCGGCGAGTGCCAGGGCGAGAAACACCGCGTGCTCGAAATCGATGCGTGGCTTCGGCGACACCCGCCGGTACGCCTCGTAGGCGTCGCAGAGCAGGCGGCCGCGCGGGATCGATGGCAAGCGCCGGGCGAGAGCAGGATCGGGCTTGCTCGGCAACACGCCAAACAGCAACAGCACGGAGGCGAGCGCGTGGGCATCGGCGCCCGTGCTGTCAGCGCGGAGAAAGTAGCCCACTTGCTGCGGTGATTTGCCGCGGTGCCGGCGCACGCCCGAGCCCGGACGGATGTACGAGCGGAATAGTTTGCGGATGCGATCGTCGCTAAGGCCCGTCCAGCGACGGATCGTCTGAGTGCGCGCCTCGTGGCGGATGAGCCGCATGGCCAGTTCGAGCCGCATGCGGTCGCGGCGACAGCGATCGTCGGTCAGGCGCATAAATAAGTCCTTCGTTGTTGTGTTTCAATCGAAAATATCCCAAAACAAACACTGCATTCCAAGATCTCATCGGTCACCATTTCCAACGAAAAAACGGAGGAATGCATGGCTACCGATACACCCCCGGCAATTACCACCACCGAAACCGACTTCGCCCGCAGCGTCGATCGCGAGATCATCCGCCAGGTTGGCGG
>JBJTBK010000211.1:0-21649 GCA_046091245.1 Nevskiaceae bacterium
CTCCGCCACGCGGCGGAGCGCTGGCAGCGGTCGCGGGGCCGCCCGGGCACCCCGCTGACGCCCCCCCTGAGAGGCCTCGATCTGGGTGGCTCCTAGCGGAGCGGGGAGCGCCGCGAGCGTTTCCCACGCGGCCGCGGCGCCAGCCGTCAACCATAGCAACTCGGTCGCCAGCAGATCACGTCGATAGGCCGCTGCCGGGTCGATCGGTGCGGTAACGAGGCCAAGCTGCCGCGTAGCCAGCGCGGTATCCGGGGTGCGCAGCGCAGCGCTGAGCGCATTCAGGCGGTACTCCATTCCCAAGGGGCCGGGTGTGGCCTCGGCGAGGGCAGCGTAATCGCGCGCGGCCGCAGCGTATTCACCGCGCGCGAGCAGGGCGGCTGCTTGCTCCGGCGTTGTGGCAAGACGGGTCGGCGTAGCGCCGCAGGCAGCAAGGAGACCGAGCAGCACCGCGATGGCGCCTCGCCAGGCGGATCGCGGCAGGCGGCCTTTTGGATCTCGATGCGGATGCAAAGGCTGGGGTCGCTTCATGGGATATGGGCCTGGGGGATATGGGCCTGGGGGATATGCATCTGAGCCAGTCGGTCGTGGATTGAATCCGCTGTCGGGGGGGTGCAGGATGCCGGACGCATCGCGGTTTGAGGAGCGCAATTATAGTGGTTCGGCAGGCAGGAACGGGCTCGGCGGCGGGTCGACTCGAGGTGATCGCCACGCCGATCGGCAACCTTGCGGATTTGTCGGATCGAGCGCGGGAGGCACTGGCGGCCGCCGATGTGGTCGCCGCAGAGGACACCCGGCGTACGGGTCAGTTGTTGGCGGCACTCGGCCTGCAAAAGTCGTTGCTCTCGTTACACGCTCACAACGAGCGCGAGCGTAGCGCTGTCCTGTTGCAGCGGCTCGCGGCAGGCGAGCGCGTGGCGCTCGTCAGCGATGCGGGTACGCCGCTGCTGTCGGACCCGGGCTTTGAGCTGGTGCGCCTCGCGGCGGCGGCGGGGCACGAGGTGCGCGCGATCCCGGGACCGACGGCGATTGCTGCGGCGCTCTCGGTGGCCGGCGTCCCAACCGAGCGGTTCTGCTTCGAGGGGTTTCTGCCGAGTAAACCGCGCGAGCGCGAGGCGCGCCTCGAGGGGCTGGCGCACGAGGCGCGCACGCTGGTGCTGTTCGAGGCGCCGCACCGCATTGCCGACACGCTCGCTGACTGCGTTCGGGTATTCGGCGCCGAGCGTCCTTCGGCGGTGGCACGCGAACTGACCAAAGTATTCGAGACCGTGTATCGCGGCACCTTGGACGAGCTCGCGGCTCGCGCCGCGTCGGAAGAGGATTTCCGGCGCGGTGAGATTACCGTGGTGATCGGCGGGGCCCCCGAACTACCGCTCGAGGATGCAGCGCAGCGTGAATTGCTGGAGCGGGTACTGCAGCAGGCGCTCGCCTACTTGCCCGCGTCCAAGGCCGCCGCTCTTGCCGCGGCGGTCAGCGGTGGCTCACGCGAAGAAGCGTATGCGCTCGCCGTGCGCCGCAGCGAGAGTCGCCGCAGCGAGAGTCGACGCGGCGAGGGCTGATTTGTCCTTTCGGGCAAGCAGGGTTAAGGTGCGCCACGGAGTCGGCCAGGCAATCGCTGCGTGTCCTCTTAACGGGGGAGACGGGGAGGAAAGTCCGGGCTCCTTCGGACACGGTGCCAGGTAACCCCTGGGGGGCGCGAGCCCACGGAAAGTGCAACAGAAAGATACCGCCGACGCGACGGTGGGCCGCAAGGCCGATCGGCGCAGGTAAGGGTGAAATGGTGCGGTAAGAGCGCACCGCGCGGGTGGCAACATCCTCGGCACGGCAAACCCCACCGGGAGCAAGGCCAAATAGGGACGTCGCAGGGAAACCTGCAGCGCCGTGTCCGAGCGTGACTTCCGGGTAGGCTGCTTGAGGTCTTCGGTGACGAGGATCCCAGAGGAATGGTTGCCCTCGACAGAACCCGGCTTATCGGCCGACTCCGTTCTTTCTAAGGCGTGTTTCAGCAAAACAGCTTAAGCCACTGAAACCCCACAATTTTCATCTATTTTTACGCGCTCGACAGCTGACGATGGCGTCGTAAGTTATTGGCGGAGCGCAAATTTTTTCCCATTTACCGTTGACACTGACCGCGCGCGATTTCTATAGTGGCGCCAAGTGGTGGAAAGTGGGGAGAACTGGGCGGATTGACGCCCGTTTGACGTCATGTTTCGCGGTGCCAGTAGGGTGACTCTCGATGACAAAGGCCGGATGGTGCTGCCCACCCGGCAGCGTCAGCGCGCGCTCGAGCGCAGCGAGGGACAACTCGTCGTCACCGTCGACCGTGACCCCTGCCTTCTGATTTATCCGCTACCCGACTGGGAGCAGATCGAGCGCAAGTTGATGAGCCTGCCCTCGCTGCATGAGCGATCACGTCGCCTGCAGCGGCTGATGGTGGGTCATGCAACCGAGATCGATCTGGACGGTCAGGGACGCTTGTTGTTACCGCCCGAGTTGCGTGAGTTCGCGGGATTGACGCGGCACGCGATGTTGATCGGTCAAGGTAATCGGCTCGAGCTGTGGGACGAGGCGCGTTGGAACGAGCGCCGCGACTACTGGCTGAAGAGCGAGGAAACCGCGACCGATCTGTCGACGGAACTCGATTCGCTGTCGCTCTAGAGCGGCCGCGGCGACAGCAGCGTTGCAGAAGGGCACGCCGCGCAGCTTCCGCAAGGAACTGCAGACGTGGTGACGTGGTGATGGGTTGCGGGGGCTGACTCCGGTGGATGAGCACGAGCCGGTGCTTGTCGATGAGGTGCTGGAGGTTCTGGCCCCGTCCGCAGGCGGATTTTATGTTGATGGCACGTTCGGTCGGGGTGGTCACACGGCGAGATTGCTGCACGCGGTGGGTGAAACCGGCAGCGTGCTCGCGCTCGATCGCGATCCGACAGCCATTGCTGCAGGCCATCAAAGATTTCACGACGAGCCGCGCTTGCAGCTGGTGCAGGCCGCCTTCGCGCAACTTGCGCAGGTGGTCGTCGCGCATGCTGCGGGTCGGGCCGTGTGCGGCATCTTGCTCGATCTCGGTGTCTCCTCACCTCAGCTCGACGATCCGTCGCGCGGCTTCAGTTTCTCCAAGGACGGGCCGCTCGACATGCGCATGGATCCTGGGCACGGCGAATCCGCCGCTGAGTTTCTCGCTCGGGCCGATGCGCGGGAGATGGCTACCGTGATCGCCGAGCTCGGTGAGGAGCGCTTTGCACGACGCATCGCTGCCGCGATCGTCGAGGCGCGCGATACTACGCCGCTGCTGCGCACACGCCAGCTTGCCGAACTCGTGCAGGGCGTGGTGCGAACGCGTGATGGCAAGCATCCGGCGACGCGTACGTTCCAAGCGCTACGCATGTACGTCAATGACGAGCTGGGTCTGTTGCGCGCGGCGCTCGAGGGCGCGCACTCGGTGTTGGCGCCAGGCGGACGTCTGGCCGTGATCAGTTTCCATTCGCTCGAGGATCGCATCGTCAAGCAGTTCATGCGCTTGAAGAGCAGCGTCGATCCCGTATTTGCCGGCTTGCCGGTCATCCCTGTGTCGGCCCGCCCGACGATGCAACTCGTGGGTCGCAAGCAGCGTGCGGGTGAGGCGGAAGTGGCGCGCAACCCTCGCGCTCGCAGCGCGGTGTTGCGTTGTGCGGAGCGTCTCGGCGCTCAGGGGGTGCCCGCATGAAATTACCCGGTGATCGTTTGCTGATGCTGCTCATTCCGGCGCTTTGGCTTGCGGTGCTCGGCTCGGCCGCCGGCGCGATTTACGTCAAGCATCGCTCGCGAGAGCTCTTCGTCGAACTCGAGCGCGTCAATCGCGAACGGGATCGATTGGAGATCGAGTGGGGCCGCCTGCAACTTGAGCAAAGTGCCTGGTCGACCCACGCCTTCGTCGAAAACGTCGCTGCCACCAACCTCAACATGCGCACGCCGCCGCCGAAGCAGATCGAGGTGATTGCGCCATGACGGTGACTGCATGATCCGCTGGCCATTCGGTGGCGATCACGGTCGCGCGCGCAATGCGGCGCCGGCGCGCAACGCTCGCAGTGGGCTGACGCGCAAACCGGCTGCGCCGGACACGAGCTGTCGCAACCGGATGTTGTTCGTCGGCGGTGTGATGGCCCTCGCTGCCGGCGTGCTCGTTTGGCGGGCTGTGACGCTGCAGTTCGTCGAGAGCGAGTTCCTGCGCGGTCAGGGTGACGAGCGCTTCACTCGAGTCGTGACGGTGCCGGCCCATCGCGGCAGCGTGATGGATCGGGCCGGCGAGCCGCTGGCGGTCAGCTCGCCCGTCGATTCGGTTTGGGTCAACCCGAAGGAGCTCACGCTCTCGGGTGAACAAATTCCGCGACTCGCGCAAGCCCTCGGGCGCGATCCGGAAGAACTCACCCGGCGTGTGACCAGTAACATCGACCGGCGGTTTCTCTATATCGCTCGCCATCTGCAGCCGAGCGACGCTGCGCGGGTGCGCAATCTCGACGTTCCGGGTGTGCATCTGGTGCGCGAGTACCGGCGCTACTATCCGGCGGGCGAGGTCAGTGGCCACGTGCTGGGTTTCACCGATGTGGACGATGCGGGCCAAGAGGGTCTCGAGCTCGCTTACGATCATTGGCTCTCGGGCGTCAACGGCGCCAAACGCGTGATCCAGGATAATCTCGGGCGCACCGTACAGACGGTGGAGAGCATTCGTCCGATGCGCCCCGGTCGCGATGTGCAACTCGCGGTCGATATGCGAATCCAATACCTCGCCTATCGTGAATTGAAGGCGGCAATGCAGACGCATCGCGCGCGCGCAGGCTCACTCGTGATGATCGATGTGACCACGGGTGAAGTGCTTGCGATGGTCAACCAGCCGACCTTCAATCCGAACGATCGTACGCAGTTGAAGCCCGCCGGTTACAAGAATCGCGCCGTGACCGATCTCGTCGAGCCGGGCTCGACCATCAAGCCGTTCGTGGTGGCCGCAGCGCTGGCCTCGGGAAAGTATCGCAGTGACAGCATCATCGATACCTCGCCCGGCATGGTGAAGGTCGGCATCAAGGTCATCGAAGACAAGCACAACCTCGGTGCCATCGATCTGGCCACGGCTCTCGCGCGCAGCTCGAACGTGGCGATGACGCGCATCGCACTCACCCTCGGCGCTGACAACCTGCATGGCGCGCTATCGAGTTTCGGTTTCGGTCGAGTGACGGCGAGCGGCTACCCCGGTGAGTCCGCAGGGTTGCTGACCCAGCCGGCACACTGGCGTCCCATTACCACGGCGACCGTATCCTACGGTTACGGTCTGTCGGCGACGCCCCTGCAGCTCGCTCATGCCTACGCCACGCTTGGCGCGTATGGTGTGCAGCGACCGGTGTCGTTCGCGAGGATCGACCAGCCCGTTCCCGGCGAGCGCATCGTCCCCGAGTCCGTCGCGCGTGATGTGGTGCGCATGTTGCGGTCGGTGGTCGCTGAGGGTGGCACCGGCAAGCTGGCCAACATCCCGGGTTACTCGGTTGCGGGCATAACCGGCACGGCGTGGAAGGCGAGTGCGGGCGGTTACTCGACGAACCGTTACCTCGCGGTGTTCGCAGGGCTGGCGCCGGCCACCAACCCGCGGGTCGCTACGGTGGTGGTGATCGATGAGCCGAGCGCGGGTCTCTACTACGGTGGCGATGTGGCAGCCCCCGTGTTCTCCAACGTTGTCGGCGGTGCCTTGCGCCTGCTGGCTGTTGCGCCCGACATCCCGCTCGATGACTACGCGGACCAGATGCCCGAGTCACCGTCAGCCCCAGTGGATTTGGCGCCCGGCATGATTCCAACCACGATCGCCCAAAGCACGGAGGAGCTGCGCCGATGAGTGCACATGAGCTCGCCGACTTGTGTGCTGATCTCACCACAGTGCCGCGTGGTGTCGTGGTCAACGACGTGACGCTCGACAGTCGCACGGCGACGCCAGGCGGGCTCTTCCTCGCGTGTGCAGGTCGTCGTACGCATGGTCTTGCGAGCCTTGCTCAGGCGCTAGCGCGTGGCGCGCGCGCCGTGTTGTGGGAGCCGACCCCGGCGGGTGAGGCGCCGTCGTTCCCGCCTGAGGTGTTTGCCGCGCCGGTGCCGCAGTTATCGCGCCATGCGAGCGTCGTTGCGGATCGTTTCGTTGATGCGCCCTCGGCAAGCGTGCGCGTCAGTGGGATCACCGGCACCAACGGCAAGACGACAATCGCGGGGTTGCTCGCTCAAGTGTTGACACGTTCGGGCGAGCGCAGCGCCTACCTCGGTACCTTGGGCGTCGGTGTACCTGCCGAGGGTGTGGTGGCCGGTGAATACACTACCGCCGATGCCGTGACGGTGCAGCGCCAGTTGTGGCAGATGCGCCAGCTCGGTGCGCGTGGTGCGGCGATGGAAGTGTCCACACACGCGCTCGATCAGGCGCGGGTCGACGGCGTGAGGTTCCAGGTTGCGGCCTTCACCAATTTGACGCGAGATCATCTTGACTACCACGGCAGCATGGAGGCGTACGCCGAGGCCTAGGCGCGCCTGTTCACGATGCCCGGCGTCGCGGCGCGGGTGATCAACGTCGACGATGCATTTGGCATCACGCTCGCCGAGCGTCACGCGGCCGACGGTGCGTTGGTGCTGACTGCGCGCAGTGCGCACGGCATTGCGTCAGCAAAGCGACTGGCAGGTTTGGCGAGGAAGGTCACCGTGCTCGTCGCGCGTGAAGTGCGGGCGACGTCCGCGGGTCAGGCTTTCACGCTCGACTGGGACGGCGAGCACGCCATCGAGCTGCCGCTTATCGGCGAGTTCAACGTTGATAACGTGCTGACCACGCTCGGCGTGCTACAGGCCTTGGGATTGTCGTCGACGACGGCGCTCGCGGCCCTCGCAGGCGTGAGTGCACCCCCTGGACGCATGGAGGCGATCAGTGCACCAGGGCGTGCGCTCGCCATCATCGATTACGCACACACACCTGACGCGCTCGCCAAGGCCTTGCGCGCTGCACGCGTGCACTGCGCCGGTACCTTGCACGTGATTTTCGGCTGTGGTGGCGACCGTGATCGCGGTAAACGACCGATGATGGCTGCGGTGGCGGCGGAACTCGCCGATGCCGTAGTGATCACTGACGACAATCCGCGCACCGAATCTCCGGCCACCATCGTGGCCGAGGTGCGGGCCGGTATCCCAGCGGGGATGCCCGTCACCGTGATTCACGATCGCGCCGAGGCGATCCGTAGCACCCTCTCGTCGGCTCGCGCGGGTGATGCCGTGCTGATCGCGGGCAAAGGACATGAGGACTATCAAATACTCGGCAATGAGCGGCGTGCATTCAGCGACCAGCAATGCGTACGCGATTGCTACGCGGAGGCCGCGTGATGCGCAGCCTGCAGGAATTTGCTCGCGACTGCGGTGGTGAACTCCTCGGCGAAGATCGACACTTCGGTTCCGTATCGACCGACACCCGACGCATCGCGGCAGGGCAGCTGTTCGTTGCCTTGCGTGGCCCGAGCTTCGATGGCAATGAATTTCTCGATGTCGCAGCCCGGTCGGGTGCCGTCGGGGCGCTTGCCGAGCGCACAGGACCCGCCGGATTTCCGATTGTGCAGGTGCCCGATACGCTAGCTGCCTTGCAGCGCGCGGCGCGACACTGGCGCACTCGTTTCGCGATGCCCGTGATCGGTGTCGCCGGCAGCAACGGCAAGACCAGCACCAAGGAAATGCTCGCGGCCATTCTTGCGCAGCGCGGCCCGACAGTGGCGACGCGCGGCAATCTCAACACTCACATCGGCGTGCCGCTGACCCTGCTGGAGCTCGACTCGCAGCATCGCCACGCGGTGATCGAGATGGGCGCCAATCATCCGGGTGACGTGGCCGAGCTTGGCTGTATCGCGCTGCCCTCCATCGGTCTCGTTACCAATGCGGGCGCCGAACATCTCGAGGGCTTCGGCAGTCTCGAGGGAGCAGCGCGCGCCGAGGGCGAGTTGTTCGCCGCGCTCGGGCGCGAGGGTGTCGCCGTGCTGAATGCCGACGACGAGTTCGCCGCGCTGTGGCGCGAGATGACCATCGCGCGCATTGTCACGTTCGGGCTCGGTGCCAAGGCGGACTTCACCGCGCGCGACATTGTCAGCGAGGTAGGCGGGCAGGGCTTCGTCACGCGCTTCACACTGCACTCGCCGGTCGGTACGACGGCGATCACGCTCCACCTCGCGGGTAAGCACAACGTGGTCAACGCTCTCGGCGCCGCAGCGGCCGCCGTTGCCGCTGGAGCGAGTCTCGACCATGTTGCCGCTGGACTCGCCGCCATGCGCCCGGTCGCCGGTCGTTTGCAATGGCGTGCCGCGCGCGGTGGCGGTTGGTTGATCGACGACTCGTACAACGCCAATCCAAGTTCCATGCAGGCAGCCATTGACGTGCTCGAGTCGGTCGGCGGCCGTCGCTGCATGGTCATGGGCGACATGGGCGAGCTCGGTGCCCACGCCGACGAGGCTCATCGCGAGGCAGGCCGCTACGCCCGTTTGCATGGCGTCGAGCGACTGTTCGCGCTGGGCTCACTCACGCCGCTGGCGGTGCGCAGCTTTGGCGATGGGGCGAGTTGGCACGCCAGCATGGACGAACTGATTACGGCTGTTGCGGCGGAGCTTACTGCCGACAGCCGAGTGCTCGTCAAAGGTTCACGCCTCAATCGTCTTGAACGGCTGGTCGAGGCGCTGGCTGCTGCGCCCGCGGAAGGGAGATCGCACTGACATGTTGCTGTGGTTGTCGCATCTGCTTGCTGAGTCGATCACGTTTTTCAACGTGTTCTCCTACCTCACGTTTCGCGCAATCCTCGCCGCAACCACGGCCTTGATGATCGCGCTGCTGATCGGTCCTTGGATGATCGCCAAGCTGACGCGAGATCAGATCGGCCAGGTGGTGCGCGACTACATTCCGGCGGCGCACCAGAAAAAGGTCGGAACACCCACGATGGGCGGACTGCTCATCCTCGTTGCTGTGATCGTGTCGACCCTGCTCTGGTCGGACCTCGCCAATCGGTTCGTGTGGATTGTGATCGGAGTCACGGTGCTGTTCGGCTTGGTCGGCTTCTGGGACGACTACCTGAAGCTCGTCAAGAAGAACCCGAAGGGTCTGATCGCACGCTACAAGTATTTCTGGCAGTCGGTCGGCGGTCTCGCTGCGGCGTTGGCGCTGTGGTACACGGCCACGGCACCCGCAGACACCACGCTTTACTTGCCCTTCCTGAAAAATTTTGCGCTCCCGCTGGGCTTTTTTGCGTTCGTACTGCTCACCTACTTGATGATCGTTGGCATGAGCAACGCGGTGAACCTCACCGACGGGCTCGATGGGCTCGCGATCATGCCGGCGGTGATGGTGGCGGCGGCGCTCGGTGTGTTTGCCTATGCGAGCGGCAACGCCGTCTTTGCGAGCTACCTCGCCATCCCCGCGGTGCCGCAGGCGGGCGAGCTGCTGATTTTCTGTGCAGCCATGGTGGGCGCTGGTCTCGGTTTTCTTTGGTTCAACACCTACCCCGCGCAGGTATTCATGGGCGACATTGGCGCACTATCCATTGGCGCGGCGCTTGGTACGGTGGCGGTCATCGTGCGGCAGGAGCTCGTCGTACTCGTGATGGGCGGCATTTTCGTGCTGGAAACCGCTTCGGTGATCTTGCAGGTGGCCAGTTTCAAACTGACCGGTAAGCGCATTTTCCGTATGGCGCCCATTCATCACCACTTCGAACTCAAGGGCTGGGCGGAACCGAAGGTGATCGTGCGCTTCTGGATCATCACGTTCTTTCTCGTTCTCGCTGGACTTGCGACGCTGAAGCTGCGATGACTGCATCCACGACACAGGGCAAAGCGTTGATCGTCGGACTCGGCCGTTCGGGTCTGTCTGCGGCGCGCCATCTTGCGGCCCGTGGATGGCAGCTGGCTGTGACCGATACGCGTGCCGAGCCACCAGGCGCGGCGGACCTCGCGCGTATTGCACCGCAAGTGTCCTGTCGTTTCGGTAGCTTCGACTTGAAGTTGCTGGAGGGCGCTGACATGGTGGTGGCCTCGCCCGGTGTGTCGTTGGCCGAGCCATTGCTACGTGAAGCCAAGTCGCGAGGCATCGATGTCGTGGGTGACATCGAACTTTTCGCACGCGAGGTGCGGGCCCCCGTGGTTGGCATTACCGGCACAAATGGCAAGAGCACCGTCACGACTTTGGTCGGCCGTATGGCGGCGCGCGCCGGAGTCAACGTAGCCGTCGGTGGCAATCTCGGCACGCCGGCCCTGGACCTGCTCGAGGGTGCCGAACCTTCGCTGTATGTGCTCGAACTGTCGAGCTTCCAATTGGAGACGACGTCGTCGCTGCCGTTGCAGGCCGCGGCGGTGCTCAACCTGACGGCCGATCATCTCGATCGGTATGTCGACACGGCGAGTTATGGTGCCGCCAAGGCCCGCATCTTCATGCACTGCACGGTGGCGGTGATCAATCTGGATGATCCGAACGTCACATCGATGCCGGCCACGGCGGGTGTGATCGGTGAGCAGCGCGTGCGCGGTTTTTCGATCGCGGGTCATCAGGACGCCGACTACAGCCTCGCCGAGCACGAGGGTGCGAGTTGGCTCGCGATTGCGGATGAGCCCGTGTTGCCGGTGGCCGCGATGCGTCTGCCGGGATTGCACAATGCCGCCAACGCGCTCGCTGCGCTGGCACTCGGTGATGCCGTGGGTCTGCCGCGGGACGCCATGTTGGCGGAGCTGCAAGAGTTCACTGGACTGCCGCACCGTTCGCAGTGGGTCGGCGAACACCACGGGGTGCGCTACATCAACGATTCCAAGGGCACCAATGTCGGTGCGACGCTGGCGGCCGTCGGCGGCATGCCGGGCCCGCTGGTACTGATCGCCGGTGGCGATGGCAAGGGCCAGGACTTTTCTGCATTGACGTTGGCGCTGGTCGGCAAATTGCGATTCGCGGCCCTCATTGGTCGCGACGCCGAGCGGGTTGCTGAGGCACTCGCGCCAGTGTGTCCCACGCATATTTACGCTTCGCTCGACGAAGCGGTAGTGGGCGCGTCAGAGCAGGCGCGTGCGGGTGACACCGTGCTGTTGTCGCCCGCCTGCGCGAGTCTCGACATGTTCCGTGACTATGCCCACCGCGGTGAAGTATTCGCTGCCGCGGTGACGAGGTTGGCCTCATGAGCAATCGATCCTCGCCGATCCACATCGACTTCGTCACCGTGATGCTCGTGTTCGCCATCGTGCTGCTCGGGCTGGTGATGGTGGCTTCAGCGTCAATTTCGATGGCGACCAAGGAAGGTGGGGACGCCTTCGGCTACCTGTTGCGGCAGTTCACGCTGGTGATCGCAGGCACGGTGTTTGCTGCGCTGATGTTCATGGTCCGCACCGAGTGGCTCGAGAAGATGGCGTTGCCCATGCTTGCGGTCGCGGTAGTTGCGTTGGCGCTGGTGCTGATTCCCGGTATCGGTCACTCGGTCAATGGCGCGCGGCGCTGGATCCGACTCGCGGGCATCAGTATTCAGGTGAGCGAGGTCACGCGCGTGATCGTACTCGTTTTCATCGCGAGTTACGCCGTGCGGCGCGAGGAGGACCTGCGCAGTAGTTTCGTCGGCTTACTCAAGCCGTTGGTGATTCTCGGCGGATTCTTTGTCCTGCTGCTTTTGGAGCCCGATTTTGGTGCGGCCACGGTGCTGATGGTCACGGCGTTCGGCGTGCTGTTCATCGCAGGTGCCCGACTGCGCGATGTGGCTGGGCTCGCCGTGCTCGGGGCCGGTGTGCTCGCGTTTGTGGCGATGTCCTCGGATTACCGCATGCGACGCCTGACGGCTTTTCGCAACCCATGGCTAGACCCCTTCGACAGCGGCTTCCAATTGACGCAGAGCCTGATCGCGATCGGTCGCGGCGGCTGGACCGGCGTCGGTCTCGGCGAGAGCGTGCAGAAGCTGTTTTACTTGCCCGAGGCGCACACCGACTTTCTGTTTGCCGTGCTGGCCGAGGAACTCGGGCTCGTCGGCATTCTGGTTACGCTGGCGTTGTTCCTGGCCTTGGCCTGGCGGGCACTGTGGATTTCGCGTCTTGCGCATGACTCGGGGCTCAAGTTCCAGTCGTATCTCGCCGCTGGCTTCGGCATCTGGGTCGGCTTGCAAGCCTTCATCAATATCGGCGTGAACATGGGTGCGCTGCCCACCAAAGGGCTCACCTTGCCGTTCATGAGTTACGGCCGATCGAGTCTCATCGCGACGCTCACTTGGGTGGGCATGCTGCTTCGCGTGTATCACGAAGCGGCCCAAGCGTCGCGCGGTGCGAGCGCCGCGGGGCTGCGCGGTAGTCCAGCCGCTCGCGGTCCATCAGCCGCCGTTCGCCCGCTCGATGCCGAGGATGCTCTGGCATGAGCAATCGCTGCGTAATGATCATGGCCGGCGGCACAGGTGGGCACGTGTTCCCAGCCCTCTCGGTGGCCGCGCTGCTGCGTTTGCACGGCTGCGAGGTCGTTTGGCTCGGCACTCGTACGGGTATCGAGGCACGTTTGGTTCCCGCCGCAGGAATCGAAGTCGAATGGATCACGGTCGGCGGTTTGCGCGGTAAGGACTGGCAGACGCAATTGCTCGCGCCGCTGCGTGTGCTGCACGCGCTGTGGCAGGCCGTCGCTGCGATTCGTCGGCGCAAGCCGCGCGTGGTCGTGGGTCTTGGCGGTTACGTGACAGGTCCCGGCGGGCTCGCTGCCTGGCTGCTGCGTCGCCCGCTCGTGATTCACGAGCAGAATGCGATCGCCGGCATGACGAATCGCATCCTCGCGCGCTTTGCCGTGCAGGTGCTCGAGGCCTTCGATGGCAGCTTTGAGCGCAAGTTCGCTGCGCGCGAAATCGGTAACCCGGTACGTCGCGCTTTCTTTGATCTGCCGCCACCAGCGTGTCGCTATCGCGAGCATCGCGGTCCGCTACGCATCCTCGTCATAGGCGGCAGCCAGGGTGCGGCGCGTCTGAACGCCGTGGTGCCTGAGGCCTTGGCGAAACTTGCGCCGCGTCAGCCGGTCACGGTGCGTCATCAGAGTGGCACTGCCGGACTCGAAGTCACGCGCAACAAGTACGAACGATTCGGTCTCGATGCGCAGGTGGGATCCTTCATCGAAGATATCGCGACAGCCTATGCCTGGGCTGATGTTGTGATCTGTCGGGCCGGCGCCTTGACCGTGTCGGAAATTGCTGCAGCAGGGGTTGCTGCGGTGTTCGTACCCTTGCCATCCGCGGTCGACGATCACCAGACGCGCAATGCCGGATATTTAGTATCGCGTGATGCGGCACTACTCATTCCGGAACGCGAGCTGACGCCGGATCGTCTCGCCGAAGAAATCATCAAGCTCGGCGCGAATCGCGATGCGCTGGCGCGGATGGGCGATCGTGCGCGTGAGATCGCGCGTCCCGACGCCGCCGAGGAATTGGCGCGTGTCTGTCTGCTGACCGCCGGGCTCATCTCTCGAGTTACGCCATGACCATGGAGCGCATGCGGCGGATCAATACCATCCACTTTGTCGGCATCGGCGGCAGTGGCATGGGCGGTATCGCCGAAGTGTTGTTGAACCTTGGCTATCGGGTGCAGGGCAGTGACCTGAAACCCAATGCCGTCACGCAGCGTCTGGCCGAGCTCGGTGCGACGCTGTTTACGGGCCACGCGGTGAGCCATGTGGATGGCGCCGATGTCGTGGTGGTGTCGACGGCCGTATCGCGTGAAAACCCGGAGGTCGCCCGAGCCCTTGAGCTGCGTATCCCGGTCGTGCCGCGCGCCGAGATGCTCGGTGAGCTGATGCGCTTTCGCTCCGCGATCGCGGTGGCGGGCACGCACGGCAAGACCACCACCACGAGTCTCATTGCCTCGGTGCTTGCCGAGGGCGGTGAAGATCCGACCTTCGTCATCGGTGGGCGCCTCAAGAGCGCCGGCACCAATGCGCGCCTTGGCGCGGGGCGCTATCTGGTGGCCGAGGCCGACGAGAGTGATGCCTCTTTCCTGCACTTGCAGCCCTTGATCGCCGTGGTCACTAACATCGACAACGATCATCTCGGCACCCACGATGGGGACTTCAATCGGCTGCGCCAAAGTTTTGTCGACTTCCTGCACAACCTGCCGTTCTATGGGCTCGCAGTGCTGTGCGTGGATGACGCTGAGGTGCGCGGAATCCTTGATCGAGTCGGTCGCCCGGTCATCACCTACGGATTGTCGGAAGCGGCTGATATCCGCGCCGTAGATCTGCAGCGCAAGGGCTTGCAGACCGGATATAAGGTACTGCGAAAGGGCGGAGCGGCTCCGCTCACCGTGACCGTAAATCTGCCCGGTACGCATAACGTACTCAATTCGCTCGCGGCCATTGCCGTAGCAAGCGAACTCGGCATCGCCGATGCGGCGATCCAGTCGGGACTGGCACGCTTTCAGGGCGTCGATCGTCGACTGCAGTTTGTCGGCGAGCTTGCGGCGGGCGGTGGCAAAGCGGTGTTGATTGACGACTATGGTCATCACCCCACGGAGATTCGCGCGACGCTCGAGGCAGTCCGTCATGCGTATCCGGGCCGACGTGTGGTACTTGCGTTTCAGCCGCATCGCTATACGCGCACGCGTGACTTGCTCGATGACTTCGCCGCCGTGCTCGCGACCGCAGACGTGCTGCTTGTCAGCGAGGTTTACGCCGCGGGCGAAGCGCCGATCGCAGGCGCCGACGGCCGAGCGATCTGCCGAGCCGTGCGCAGTCGCGGCCAGACCGAGCCCGTTTTTTTGCCGCGTATCGACGATCTCGCGCAGGCCTTGCAGGGCTTGCTGCGTGCCGACGATGTCGTGCTCGCGATGGGCGCGGGCAACGTCAGTGCCGTCGCGCACGATCTGCCGCGACATTTCGGTGGAGGTGTCGCATGAGCGGCTGGTCCGAGGCCTTGTTCGCCGGGCGACTGAGTCGCAACGAGCCGATGTCCAAGCACACCAGCTGGCATGTCGGTGGCCCGGCGGACTGGTTTTTCGAACCGCGCGATCGGGCGGATTTGACTGCGTTCCTGCAGCAATTGCCCAAAGACGTGCCGCTCCACTGGGTGGGCCTTGGCAGCAATCTGCTGGTGCGCGACGGTGGCATTCGCGGCGCGGTGGTCTCCATGCACGGGGCCTTCAGTTCTCTCGAGCGCCTCGGTGAGCAGCAAGTGCGCTGTGATGCCGGTGTGCCTTGCGCGCGCATCGCGCGGCAATGCGTGCGCTGGGGGCTTGGACCCGCGGAATTTTTTGCGGGGATCCCGGGTACGCTCGGCGGCGCGCTCGCCATGAATGCCGGTGCCTTTGGCGGCGAAACTTGGCAGCACGTCACGAGCGTCGAAGTGATAGATCGTAGTGGCGTGATCCGCGAACGTCCCGCGGGCGAATATCGCGTCTCGTATCGACACATCGAGGCTCCGGCGACTGATGAAGCATTTTTGGCAGCGACGCTGCGCTTCGAGCTGCGGCCGGCGAGCAGCAATGAAACCATTCGCGACCTTTTGGTGGAGCGCAAGCAAAAGCAACCGATCGGTGAGTGGAGCTGCGGATCCGTGTTCACCAATCCACCGGGCGATCATGCCGCGCGTTTGATTGAGGCGGCCGGGCTCAAGGGTCGTCGGGTCGGCGGTGCGAGCGTGTCGACGAAGCACGCCAATTTCATCATCAATGAGGGTGAGGCGCGTGCTGCCGATCTCGAGAGGCTGATCGACGAGGTTCAGCAGACCGTTGAACAGCGGTTCGGCGTGCGCCTCAGCACCGAAGTTCGAGTTGTCGGGGAGGTAGGATGATTCGTCTCGATCACGACCCGCAGGCGCTGCGCACGGTCCCCGACCCGCGTGAGTTCGGGAAAGTAGCCGTGCTATTCGGCGGCGAGTCCAGTGAGCGCGAGATTTCCCTGCTCACCGGGCGCGCTGTGCATGCGGCGCTGCTGCAGAGTGGTATCGATGCGCACGCGATTGATCCGCGTGAGAAAGCGCTGCAGGAACTGTTCGATGAGGGTTTCGATCGCGCCTGGATCGCGCTGCATGGGCCGGGTGGTGAGGATGGCACCGTGCAGGGCGCGCTCGAGTGTCTCGGCATTCCCTACACGGGCAGCGGCGTGCTCGGCTCGGCCGTGTGCATGGATAAGTTGCGCACCAAGCAACTGGTGGCGTCCGTTGGGATCGCGACCGCCGATTTCGTAGTGCTGCGCGATGCGTGTGATTTCGAACTCGCGCTCACGCGACTGGGCCTGCCGATGTTCGTCAAGCCGGCGACGCAGGGCTCCTCGGTGGGCATGAACAAGGTCGAGCGGGCTGAGGATCTGCCGGTAGCGTTCGCAGCTGCCGCGGCAACCGACCCGTGCGTGCTCGCGGAGGCGTACATCAGCGGTGCCGAGTACACCGTGGCGGTGCTCGGCGCCGAGGCCTTGCCTTCGATCCGTATTCGGACGACACAGACATTCTACGACTATCAGGCCAAATATTTCCGCGACGACACCCAGTACGACTGTCCGTCGGGATTGTCGGCTGAGGCAGAGAAGCATCTGTCGGCCTTGGCGTTGGGCGCGTTCGCGGCGACGGGTGCGAGCGGTTGGGGTCGCGCCGATTTCATGATGGATTCGACCGGTCGGCCGTTGCTGCTTGAGATCAACACCGTCCCTGGCATGACCGATCACTCGTTGGTGCCGATGGCAGCGCGCGCGCGAGACATGAGCTTCGCGCAATTGGTGTGGCGTGTACTCGAAACCAGTTTCACTCGTCGGCGACGGCAGCGCTGAGTCGCGGAGGGCGTATGTTCACCAATCGCAAAGCACGTAACCGCCGTCGGGCCGAGGAGTCGGGCTGGACACTACCGGCCATTGACTGGCGCTCGCTCGCTTATGGCGCGGCGGGTATCGCCGTGGTGGCAAGTTTCGCGTGGATCGTCGTGCGGGCTCTCGACAACCCGATCGAGTCCGTCACCGTGCAGGGACGCTTTCAGCGCGTCTCGCCCATGGAAGTGGAGCAGGCGGTGCGTGAACGTATCAATGATGCGGGTCTCGTCTCCGTCAATCTCGCCGCGCTGCAAGGATCGCTCGAGGCCTTGCCCTGGGTGGATACCGTGAGCGTGGCGAGAGTGTGGCCGCGGGGCCTGCAAGTGCGCGTGGTCGAGCAAGTCGCTGCGGCGCGCTGGGGTAGCAGTGGTCTGCTCAATGCGCGCGGCGAACTCTTTCTCAGCGAGTCGCGATTCATTCCGCCCGAGTTGCCCCGCCTGTCAGGGCCGAAGGGGAGCGAAGGACAGGTTGCCCAGCGTTACCTTGCCATTCAGGGGCGTCTCATCGAGGGAGGCGTGCGCATTGCTGCGCTGCGCCTCGATGCGCGCGGGGCCTGGGAGATCGATCTCGACAACGGCGTACGGGTGCGACTCGGTCGGCGCCAGGTTGACGAACGATTCGAGCGCTTCGTGGCGGCGGCGCTGCGACTCGTAGTGCAACGCTCGGCCGAAATGTCTTACGTGGACATGCGCTACACGAACGGGTTCGCGGTCGGTTGGCGCAACGGCACGCGCGTGGCCACGGCGGATGAGTTTGACGAAACGACAGTAGGCTAACGGATAGCAGATATGGCCAAGAAAATGGATCGGCAATTGATCGTCGGACTCGACATCGGCACCTCCAAGGTGGTGGCGCTGGTGGGTGAGATCGCGGCCGACAACAGCATCGAGATCATCGGTTTCGGCTCGCAGCCCTCGCGCGGTCTCAAGCGTGGCGTGGTGGTGAACATCGAATCGACCGTGCAGTCGATTCAGCGTGCCGTCGAGGAAGCGGAACTGATGGCAGGCTGCGAAATTCATTCCGTGTTTGCCGGCATCGCCGGTAGCCACGTGCGCAGTCTCAATTCACATGGTGTGGTGGCGATCCGCGACAAGGAAGTACAGGCTTCTGATGTCGAGCATGTCATCGATGCGGCCAAAGCCGTGGCGATCCCGGCTGACCAAAAGATCCTGCACGTGCTGCCGCAGGAATTCATCATTGACGGTCAAGAAGGCATCCGCGACCCGGTCGGCATGTCGGGCGTGCGTCTCGAAGCCAAGGTGCATATCGTCACGGGCGCCGACAGTGCCGCACAGAACATCGAGAAGTGTATCCAGCGCTGCGGTCTTGCCGTCGATGACATCGTGCTTGAGCAGTTGGCTTCGAGCTACGCGGTGCTGACCGAAGACGAAAAAGATCTCGGCGTATGCCTCGTCGATATCGGCGGCGGCACCACCGACATCGCGGTCTTCTCGCACGGCGCGATTCGGCACACCGCCGTGATACCGATCGCCGGCGATCAGGTGACTAACGACATTGCGGTATCCATGCGCACGCCCACGCAGAACGCTGAAGAGATCAAGTTGCGCTATGCCTGTGCGCTCTCCCAGCTCGCCAATCCCGACGAGACCATCGAGGTGCCGAGCGTCGGTGATCGACCCGCGCGGCGTCTGGCCCGTCAAACCCTCGCCGAGGTCGTCGAGCCGCGGTACGAGGAATTGTTCGCGCTCATCCAGGAAGAGTTGCGACGCAGCGGCTTCGAGGAAGTGATCGCCGCAGGCATCGTGCTAACCGGAGGCAGCGCCAAGATGGAAGGTGCCATCGAGCTCGCCGAAGAAGTGTTTCACGTGCCGGTGCGCCTTGGCGTGCCGGCTGGTATCAAGGGTCTCGCCGACGTCACCAGCAACCCGATCCACTCCACCGGCGTGGGTTTGTTGCTCTATGGGCGCGATCACTTGTTGCCCGGTTCGGGTCCGCGGCCGCTTGCTGGCAGTGCACGCAGCATGTTGAGCCGCATGCGCAACTGGTTCCAAGGAAATTTTTGACGATTCGTTTTTGAATTTGCCCACTTTGCAGAGGAGTACACAACGATGTTCGAACTGATGGATGCCTACAACCAAAACGCCGTGATCAAGGTGCTGGGTGTCGGTGGTGGCGGCGGCAATGCCGTTTCGCACATGGTCAAGACCGGCATCGAGGGCGTCGATTTCATGTGCATCAATCCCGATGCGCAGGCGCTGAAGAACTCCAACGTGAAGACGGCTCTGCAGATCGGCTCGAACATCACCAAAGGTCTCGGTGCCGGTGCCAACCCGGATGTCGGTCGTCAAGCAGCGCTCGAGGATCGAGACCGCATCATCGAGATGATCGAAGGCTGCGACATGTTGTTCATCACGGCCGGCTTGGGTGGTGGCACGGGCACGGGCGCCGCGCCGATCGTTGCGCAGATCGCCAAGGAACTCGGCATTCTCACCGTAGCGGTCGTGACGCGCCCCTTCAACATGGAAGGCGGCAAGCGCGCCTACATCGCTGACCAAGGCATGATGGAGCTGTCGAAGCACGTCGATTCACTGATCACTATTCCGAACCAGAAGTTGCTTACGGTGCTCGGACCCAAGACGTCCTTGCTCGATGCGTTCTAGAGTGCCAACGGTGTGCTGCAGGGTGCCGTGCAGGGAATTGCCGATCTGATCACCCGACCGGGTTTGATCAACGTCGACTTTGCCGACGTGCGCACCGTGATGGGTGAGACCGGTATGGGGATGATGGGCTCGGGTCACGCCAGTGGCGAGGACCGCGCGCGCGTGGCCGCGCAGATGGCGGTGTCCTCGCCCTTGCTCGAGGATGTCGATCTCGCCGGAGCTCGCGGCATTCTCGTCAACGTCACCGCAGGTCTCGATCTCGGCATCGGCGAGTTCGAGGAAGTCGGCAACATCGTCAAGGAATTTGCTTCCGAGGATGCGACAGTGGTGGTGGGTACGGTCATCGATCCGGAACTGAGCGACGAGATTCGCGTCACCGTGGTGGCCACCGGTCTGGGTCGACCGCAGAGCATGGTGGCTCCGGTCCCAGCCCCGATCGCCGCACCAGCCTCGACGCCGATGGGTCGACCGGTCGCCGTGGGTGCGCGCGGTGGGTTCGAGGGGATTCGTGCAGTCCGCCGCCCACTCGCCGTGCCGTCGGACTACAGCAAGCTCGACGAACCGGCGGTCAATCGATTCAAGGCGGCCGTGGGCGATGGCTTGCGCCAGGAACCTGAAATCGTCGAGGACATCCTCGACATTCCGGCTTTCCTGCGTCGTCAAGCAGACTGAGCGGCCTTTTCGGGTAACAACCCGCCCTTGACTACGCGCCGGGTGGCACGGCGGCCTTTTGGCCGCCGGTGCCACGCCGGACGAGGGGATCCATGGTCGGTCAACGCACACTGAAGAACATCATCCGCGCGAGCGGCGTTGGCCTGCACACGGGCAAGCGCATTCTGATGACCGTGCGGCCCGCGGGACCCGATACCGGCATCGTGTTTCGTCGCACGGATCTTGCGAGCCCCGTCGACATCCCGGCGCGGGCGGAAAACGTCGGCGAGACCATGCTTGGCACCTCGCTCGTCAAAGGTGATGTCAAGGTTTCCACCGTCGAACATTTGCTGTCGGCTTTCGCGGGGCTTGGTATCGACAACGCGGTGGTTGAACTGTCGGGTCCGGAAGTGCCGATCATGGATGGTAGCGCGGGACCGTTCGTGTTCCTGCTGCAGTCGGCGGGCATCGAGCAGCAGCGCGCACCCAAGCGCTTCATTCGCATCAGAAAGACGGTGCGGCTCGAAGACGGCGACAAATGGGCGCAGTTCGATCCGTTCGATGGCTTCAAGGTGAACTTCGAAATCGAGTTCAACCATCCCATTTTCAAGCGCCGCGCCCAGCGCGCCTCGATGGATTTCTCGACCACCTCATTTCTCAAGGAAATCAGTCGCGCGCGCACCTTCGGCTTCATGCGCGATCTTGAGACCATGCGCGCGCGCAACCTCGCACTCGGCGGTAACCTCGATAATGCCATCGTGCTCGATGATTCGAAGGTGCTGAACGAGGGCGGTCTGCGTTACGAAGACGAGTTCGTCAAACACAAGATCCTCGATGCGATCGGTGATCTCTATCTGCTCGGCTACAGCCTCATCGGCGAGTTTTCCGGCTTCAAGTCCGGGCACGGTTTGAACAATCGTCTGCTGCGCGCGCTGCTCGCCGACGCGGACGCTTGGGAAGCGGTGGTGTTCGAGCGCCCCGAGGACACGCCGATCTCTTACGTGCGGGCTCCGGTGCTCGCGGCGACGGGCTGAACCTTCACGACCCAGCGTTGCAGTGTCGGGCGCTCGGCCACGACCGCTGTCCAGCACTCGGCGAGAGCAAACTTAAGCCTCGCCGACCAGGCGGCCGAGCTCACGTAAACGGTCAAAACCCCGTCTTTTTCCACAAAATGACTGATTTCACCTGCCAGTGGCGCGGGCAGCCGAGAGGCGAAAAATGCCTCCCAGGATTGCTGCCTCTCGACAAATTGGCCGATAGCTCGGCCCGTCAAGCCCGATTTATCAAGTAAGTCCTTGATTTTGCTGGGTTGAAAAGCTTTTTGCGTCCGAGAATCTGCACTTTTTGCGGATTTCGGGTTGTGTCGTGCGGGGGGTTTGGGCATAGTCCGGCGTGTCTTACGGGTCCCGCCGCCGGCCTCGAGCCGCGGCGGAGCAGACAAACAATCGAATCAGGCCAAGTATGTCACCGGTGTTGCCGGCGGAGCTAACGCTCTGCCACGGACAATCTGGACAGTCGCCGTCGCCGGTTCGCGCGTGGAGCCTCGCGTGAGGCTCGTGCTTTTTCTTCGTCGTGCCGCCGGTGCGTCGCGT
>JBJTBK010000212.1:0-2278 GCA_046091245.1 Nevskiaceae bacterium
GAGTGGCACAGCGTCGCGCTGTTCGGCCGCCTCGCCGAAATCGCCGGCGAGTACCTGCGCAAGGGCTCGCAGGTTTACATCGAAGGCCGTTTGCGGACCCGTAAGTGGCAAGATAAGCAGGGCAACGACCGCTACACCACCGAGATCGTCGGCAACGACATGCAGATGCTGGGCGGTGGTCGCGGCGGCATGGGTGGCGAGGGCCGATCTTCGGGCGGTGGTCGCTCTCAAGGGTCCGATCCGGGATACGGCGAGCCGGTACGTAGCAGCACTGAAAAAGATGAGACCTTTGACGACGACATCCCCTTCTGACCCGCCGCCGGCGGACGCAGCCGTGACCGGTCGATATTTCATCAAGACCTACGGCTGCCAGATGAATGAGTACGACTCCTCACGGATGGGGGATGTGCTGGCCGCAGCCGAGGGTTTCGTCGCCACGGACGACCCTGCCGTGGCGGACGTGCTCATCGTCAACACCTGCTCGGTGCGTGAGAAGGCCGAATCAAAAGTCTTTTCGCTGCTCGGCGAGTGGAAGCAGATCAAAGACACCCGGCCCGGAGTGATCATCGGCGTGGGTGGCTGCGTGGCGAGCCAGGAAGGCGACACGCTCATCAAGGCTGCGCCGCAGGTCGATTTGGTGTTCGGGCCGCAGACGGTGCATCGTCTGCCGCAAATGCTCGCGGAACTGCGCGGTACGGGCCGTGCGGTCGTCGATGTCAGTTTCCCGGAAATCGAGAAGTTCGATGCCTTGCCGGCGCCGCGTGCCGAAGGTGCCACGGCGTTTGTCTCGATCATGGAAGGCTGCAGCAAATACTGCAGCTTCTGCGTGGTGCCCTACACGCGAGGCGACGAAGTCAGTCGGCCGCTCGAGTCCGTGCTGACCGAAGTCGCGCAGTTGGCCGAGCAAGGCGTGCGCGAGATCACGCTGCTCGGTCAGAACGTCAACGCCTACCGCGGGGCCATGGCCGACGGCGTGCTCGTCGATCTGGCGACGCTCTTGCACCACGTGGCCGCCATCGTTGGCATCGAGCGCATCCGCTTCACGACTTCTCATCCGCTCGAGTTCGACGACAGTCTGATCGAGGCCTACGCGAACATTCCGAAGCTCGCCAATCACCTGCACCTGCCGGTGCAATCGGGTTCTGATCGCGTGCTCTCGCTCATGAAGCGCGGCTATACGGCGCTCGAGTTCAAAGAAAAGATCCGCAAGTTGCGTGCCGTGCGGCCCGATATTTCAGTCACCTCGGATTTCATCGTGGGCTTCCCCGGTGAATCCGCGCGCGATTTTCAGGCTACGTTGCAGCTCGTACGCGACCTGTCGATCGATCAGTCATTCAGCTTTCTCTACAGCCGTCGCCCGGGTACGCCGGCGGCCTCATTGCCTGACGACACGCCCCAGGACGAAAAGCAGGCCCGCCTAGTGCAGTTGCAGGCCGTGCTCGAGGAGCATTCGCAGGCGCGCAATCGAGCCATGGTGGGTAGTACTCAGCGGGTGCTCGTCGAGCGTCCGTCGCGCAAGGACGCGACCGAGCTTGCCGGGCGTACCGAGGACAATCGCTGGGTCAATCTTCCGGGCCCTGCGCGCCTCATTGGGCACTTCGTCGATGTCGAGATCACTGAAGCGAAGGCCCACTCCCTGCGTGGGCGTATCGCGGCGGCGGAGCGCGCCCGTGGCTGATTCCCCCGAACTCGCCTTGCGCGAGTTTTCGCTCGAGCCGCCCGATAACGAGCGTCTCGCCAATTTGTGCGGGCCACTCGATGAAAATCTGCGGCTCATCGAGTCGCGTCTCGGTGTGGAAGTGCGACGTCGCGGCGGTGCTTTCCGCGTGCAGGGCCCCAAGGCCCGTGCGGCCGAGGTCTTGCTCGGCGAGTTATTCAGGCTTGCGCGCACCGAGGACATCACGCCCGAGGCCGTGCATCTAGCGCTGCGCGATCAGGATGCGAGTGCGGCTTCGCCGGGGGCAGCGCCTGAGGGCGACTCGGAAGACACGGGGCTTCGCACGCTGCACGGCACCATCCGCGCGCGTGGTCCGAACCAGCGAGAGTATCTGCGGCGCATTCGGCGCGACGATTTGACTTTCGGCGTCGGGCCCGCCGGTACGGGCAAGACTTATCTGGCGGTGGCCTGCGCTGTCGAGGCGCTGCAGTCGGATCGGGTGCGGCGCATCGTACTTGTGCGCCCGGCCGTTGAGGCCGGCGAGCGGCTCGGGGTTTTGCCGGGCGATCTCACGCAGAAGGTCGACCCGTACTTGCGCCCGATGTACGACGCGCTGTACGT
>JBJTBK010000213.1:0-3114 GCA_046091245.1 Nevskiaceae bacterium
CGAGGACTACCAGCAAGTCGCGGTCGTGGCGCACGTCGCCGCAGCGCGCGCAGCGGCCGGCATCGCTTACGAGCGGTTCACGCCGGATGGGCCTTTCGCCGTGCTGCCGCTGCACGATGGGCACTACGGAGTGGTGTGGACGCTCACACCGCAGGCGGCCGAGCAGGTCATGGCCCTGCCGGATGCGCAGTACCTCGCCGCGTTGCAGCAGGCGTTTGGTTGGCGCATCGGCCGCTTCGAGCGCGTCGGGCAGCGCAGCGCCTATCCGCTCAAGCTCACGCGGGCGAGCGGTGTGACGGCGCCGCGTGTGGCGCTCATAGGCAATGCGGCGCAGGCGCTGCATCCGGTGGCAGGTCAGGGTTTCAATCTTGGTCTGCGTGATGCGGCAACGCTCGCCGAAGTGCTGGCGGAGCGTCTTCGCGCAGAGCCCGAGCTCGATGTCGGCAGTGATGCCGTGCTCGCTGAGTTTGCCGCCCGCCGCGCGAGCGATCGAGACGGCGTCACCAAACTCACCGACGGGCTCGTCAAACTATTCGGCGACAGTCGACCGGGCGTGCCGCTGCTGCGTGATCTCGGCCTGCTGCTGTTCGATCTGTCACCGACCGCCAAACAGGCGATGTCGCGCCTGAGTTGGGGATTCCCCGGCAAGATCCCGCGCCTCGCGCGGGGCTAGGTCTTGCCCGGCGCGAGACGGGCATGAAGGCCCTCGCACGAGCATGAGCGCGGGCGATGCACACTTTGACGTCGTCATCGTCGGCGGTGGACCAGTCGGCGCCGCGCTCGGTGCACTGCTGCGTCATGCGCCAGCGGGCCGTGTGCCACGGGTGTTGCTGCTCGAGCGTTCGCTGCCCGCTGTCGAGCTCCCCCCTGCGCCTGATTTGCGCGTCTTCGCGTTGTCGCGCGCGAGTGAGCGCATCCTGCGAACCATTGGGGCCTGGGAGCCCCTCGCGGCCGAGCCCGGAGCCCTCGCAGCCTACGAGCGTATGCACGTGTGGCCGATGCGAGGCCAAGCGCGCGGCGAGGGCTCGCTGAGCTTCGATGCCGCGGAATTGGGTGAGCCTGATCTGGGCCACATCGTAACCAACAGTGCGCTGCAGCGCGCCCTACTTGCCGCGTTCGAGGCCGCCGGCGGTTGCGTGCAGCAGGGCAGCGTACAACGCCTCGAGTTTCTCGAAGGGCGGGTGTGTTTGCAGAGCACGGCCGGAGTCGTGACTGCCGCGGTGCTTGTGGGTGCGGACGGCGGCCGCTCGTTGGTGCGAGAGCAAGCGGGTCTCGGGTTCGAGAGTGAGGACTACGGCCAGTTGGCGCTCGTCTGCACGGTGCAGAGCGAGCAGCCGCATGAACACACGGCGTGGCAGCGCTTTCTCGGTGAGGGGACGCTCGCGTTGTTGCCGCTCGGAAGCGGCGAGAGTTCCATCGTCTGGTCACTGCCGTGTACCCGTGCGCTCGAGTTACTGGCGCTGCCCGCCGAGGCGTTCTCAACTGAGCTGACTGCCGCGTCCGATGGCGTGCTCGGGACGCTGACGCTAGTCAGTGAACGATTGCAGTTTCCGCTGCGACGCGCGAGTGCCGTGCATTACGTGCGTGAGCGCTGCGCACTCGTCGGCGACGCTGCCCACTCGGTGCACCCGCTCGCGGGCCAGGGTGTGAATCTCGGCTTCCTCGATGCCGCGGCGCTGGCCGAGACACTCGCAGCGGGCCGGGCGAGCGGCGAGGATCTGGGCGCGCTGCGCCTGCTGCGGCGCTACGAGCGCTGGCGCAAGAGCGAGAACGAATCGCTCAGCCTCGCGCTCAGTCTGCTCAACCGGTTTTTGGCGTTCGGCGATGGCGAGCTTGGACGCTGGGCCGAGCGGGGCATGGGCTGGGTTGGCCGTAGCGCCGCGCTACGCCGCCCTTTCGCCGAGCGCGCGTTGGGCCTGAGCGGCGAGCTGCCGCAGGTGGCGCGGCGGGTGATCTAGTCGAGTCGGTCGATCTTCGCAGCGCAGATGAAATCGTTTTCGGTGAGTCCGTTCACCGCATGGGTGGTGTATCGCACGCGGCAGTAGTTGTAGCCAATGGCGAGATCCGGGTGGTGATCTTCGCGGTTGGCCACATGCGCGAGCGCATTGACGAAACTCATGGTGCGATAAAAATCCTTGAAGACGAACTCGCGCTGCAGCTCGCGACCATCGGGCGAGAGCCGCCACTCACTCGAGAGCTGCGCAAGCAGGCGCTTGGCCTCTTCGGGCGGCATCGGCGGAATGCCGCCCTCGCAGGGCAGACACTTTTTTTCGGTCAGCGAACTGACGGCGGTCGGGGGGGTGTCGCTCATGGGCGTTGTCCTCATCGGGGGCTGAATCGACGAGCCACGTAGGCTTCGACGAGTTGCTGGAACTCTTCGGCGATGTGATCGCCCTTGAGCGTCACGGTCTTCTCGCCATCTTCGTACACCGGGGCCACCGGGCGCTCGCCCGTACCGGGCAGGCTGATGCCGATGTTGGCGTGCGTGCTCTCGCCAGGGCCGTTGACCACGCAGCCCCACCCCGCGACGTTCATCTCCTCGACGCCCACGTACTGCTTGCGCCATTCGGGCATGCGGTGCCGAATGTGCGACTGGATGTCCTGCGCGAGCTTTTGGAAAAACGTGCTGGTGGTGCGACCGCAACCGGGGCAGGCGATCACCATCGGTACGAACGAGCGCAGGCCCATGGTCTGCAGGATTTCCTGCGCGACGATGACCTCCTGCGTCCGATCGCCGTTCGGTTCCGGCGTCAGCGAGACGCGGATGGTGTCGCCGATGCCGGCCTGCAACAGCACGCCGATGCCCGCCGTCGAGGCGACGATGCCTTTGCTGCCCATACCTGCTTCGGTGAGCCAGACGTGAAGCGGGTAATCGCAGCGTGTGGCGAGTGCGCTGTAGATCGCGATCAGATCCTGCACGCCGCTGACTTTCGCCGACAGCACGATCGAGTCATGCGGCTGCCCGAGCGGAGGAGCTCGGGCGGCGCTCTGCAAGGCCGACTCGACCACTGCGGCGCGCATGACTTCGTTGGCGCTGACCGGCGCGGCCGAGGCATTGTTCTCATCCATCATCCGCGTCAGCAGCTCGGGATCGAGGCTGCCCCAGTTGACGCC
>JBJTBK010000214.1:0-19116 GCA_046091245.1 Nevskiaceae bacterium
CGGGCGCCCGCATCTCCCTCACGGCGCGCGCGCCCTCGCGCACCTCCGGCGAGGAGAACCTCTCGTCGTAGAAGCGGCGGGACTCGGCGGTCGCGGCGCGAGTGCCGTCAGCAATCAGATTGACTACGGCTTTGGCCGCGCGCACCGAGTTGGCCGCGTTGGCGGCGATGTCGTGCGCGACGCGCAGCACATGCGCATCGATTTCTTCGGCGGGAACGATGTCGTTGATCAGACCGAGGCGCAGCGCTTCGGCCGCACCCACTTTACGCCCCGTGTAGAGGATTTCCTTGGCGCGCGATGGTCCGACCAGATCGAACAGGCGCTTGGTGTCGGCTAGACAGTAGGCACGTCCTAATTTCGCAGGCGGAATGGCGAAAAACGCATCCGGGGTCGCAAAGCGAAGATCGCATGCC
Source organism: Nevskiaceae bacterium (assembly GCA_046091245.1). GTDB lineage: Bacteria > Pseudomonadota > Gammaproteobacteria > Steroidobacterales > Steroidobacteraceae > UBA964. The sequence goes on from JBJTBK010000214.1 coordinate 414, forward strand.
AGCGCCAGACCACACCCGCCGCCCGTACAGGCGCCGCGAATCATCGCGATGGTGGGGGTTGGCAGCGCCTCCCAGCATGCTTGGGCTTCGAGCACGATATCTTGCATGTTCTTCATGCGCGGCGGGTCGGCGAGGTTCCGCTGCATCTCGATGATGTCAGCCCCGGCACTGAAGGCTTCGGTGCCTGCGCCACTCAACACCGCCACCCGCACCGAGGGCTCGGCGGCGAGCTGGCTCGCGATGTCGCGCAGCGATTGCCACATCGCTGCGGTCACAGCATTGCGCTTCTCAGGACGATTCAGCACCACTCGGGCGAGTGGCGGAACTATGTTACTCAGCACTTCGCTCATGCGATCATGTTAGCAGTACCAATGAGTTCTCACAGGGGGACGACGGACATGGGCATGTATGCAGATCTGCAGGGCAAGGTGGCGATCGTCACGGGCTCAGGTCGCGCGAAGGGACTTGGCGAAGCCATGGTGATGCGCCTCGCGGCCGAAGGCTGCAAGGTGATCGTCAGCGACATCGGTGCGCCGCGCGGCAAGGAAATTCCGGCTGACGCCATCGGCACGAGTTCGGGCATCGATGCGGTGGTGGCTGCCATCCGTGCCGCCGGCGGTGAGGCCACCGGCGTGGCCTGCGATGTGCTCGAGGAGGCACAGGTGGAAGCCTTGGTTGCGGCCGCCGTGCGCCAGTACGGTCGCCTCGACATCATGGTCAACAACGCCGGCATCGGGTATTTGATGAAGCCCGTGGTCGAGATGACGCAGGCCGATTGGGACGCCGTACTCGGCGTCAATTTGCGCGGGGCGTTTTTCGGCATCAAGCACGCCGCGAAGCAGATGATCGCGCAGGGCCAAGGCGGGCGGATCATCAACATCGGCAGTCAGGCCTCCAAGTCAGGCTTTCCATTCGCCTCGGCCTACGTCGCTTCCAAACACGGCATGGTGGGCCTGACGCGCAGCGCCGCCATCGAACTCGGCTCGCAGGGCATCACGGTCAACACGATCTGCCCGAATCATGTGACGACCGGCCTCGGCGCCTGGCAGAACCAGTTTTTCTCTGCGGCGACGGGTCGCAGCGAGCAGCAATACCTCGCCGACATGCGGGCGCGGATTCCGCTCGGTCGACCGGGGTTGCAAGACGACATCGCCAAGGCTTGCGCCTTCCTCGCCTCTGCGGAGGCGTCCTACATCACCGGTGAGGCCATGAACGTATCCGGTGGCGAGGAGTATCACTGATGAGTTACGACTGGCCCAACAAGGCACGCCTTGCGTTGTCGCTGGTGGTCAACGTGGAGGAGGGCGCCGAGTTCAATGTTGTCGACGGCGATCGAGGTCCAGACCCCGTCGACGAACTCGGCATCGTGCTGAAGAAGCCCGTGCGTAACCACGGCAACGAATCGAACTATGCCTATGGCATCAACGAAGGAGCGCCGCGGGTCCTCGGTCTGCTCGCGCGCTACGAAATGCCGGCGACCTTTACCGCTGCAGCCGTGGCGCTGGAGCGCGCGCCGGCCGTAGCCACGGGGATCGTCACGGGTGGGCATGAGGTGTGTGCGCATGGATACCGATGGGCACACCAACTTGGCATGTCGGAGGAGCGCGAACGCGAGTTCATCCGCAAGGCCGCTGACAGCATCGAGCGTACGACGGGTACTCGTCCGGTCGGTTGGCTGTCGCGCTACCTGCACACCGATCACACGCGTCGCTTGCTCGCTGAGGAAGGCTATCGCTACCACATGGACGACTACAGTCGCGACGAGCCGTTCATGGACGAGTCACAACCAAAGCCAATGGTGGTATTGCCTTACGCCCTTGACTCCAACGACATGAAGATCTGGAACGCACCGGCGCTGACGCCGCAGCATTGGCTCGACTATGCGCGTGACAGCTTTGATTGGTTGCTGGCCGAGTCGGCAGGTCGGCCGCGAATGATGTCGCTCGGTGTGCACCTGCGCATCATCGGTCGGCCAGGGCGCATCGGTGCCTTCGAACGCTTCCTGCAGCATGTGCACGCGGCAGGAAGCCGTGTCTGGATTGCGCGTCGCTGCGATATCGCAAGCTACTACGCAGCGCTTGATCCTGCTGCGAGGCGAGTGCCGAGCGCGCAGACCCGCGCATCCTGACCGGGCGGCGCGAGGATCTGCAGGCCGATGGGCAAGGCGCCCGCGGCGACGGCACAGGGCACGCTGGCCGCAGGCCAGCCGGCGGCGGTCGCGATCACCGTGAGATCGGCAATGTTCGTTGGCGGCGATGAGGCGTGCGGAAAACTCGTCACCGGAGAGGTTGGCGCAAGGCAGGCGTCCAAACCCGCGACGCAGGTCGTCCACGTATCACGGAACGCCGCGACGCGTTGCTCGAATCGCTCGCAGTCCGCTGGGCCAAGGCGCGCGCCGTAGTCGAGCATGGCGTGCATCGCGGCTGAGTAGCCTTCCGGGTCGGCCGCGCGGCGTGCGGTGTGTTCGAGCGCGAGGCTTCGCTCGCAAAGGGAAAACACGGCCCGGCGAAGCCGCGACAAGTCGAACGGCCGCACATCGATGCGGCGTAGCACGGCGCCCGCGTCGCGCAGTTCGGCGATCGAGGCGGCGTAGGCCTCGAGCACGGCTTCGGCGCAGCCGAGACTCTCCAAGCCCTCGAGCACGCCGAGGTTGCGACCCGCGAGCAGTCCGTCAGCATCAGCGGTGGGTACCGCCGGGAGGCCGCGCAGACAGCACAGCAGCGGCCACAGGGATTCGGCGCTGCGACTCATGGGCCCCACATGATCGAAGCGCGAGTCGAGTGGCAGCACCCCCTCCAGACTGACGAGCCCGGGGGTGGGCTTCAGGCCACTGATGCCGCAGAGTGCAGCGGGAATGCGAATCGAGCCAATGGTGTCGGTGCCGAGTGCCGCATCGCAGTGCCCCGCGAGCAGCGCGGCGGCGGATCCCCCACTTGAACCGCCGACCGACCACCCGTCGCGCAGGGGATGCTGGATAGGGCCCTCAATGCTCGATCCCGTCGCGCCGAGGGCCGCTTCATCCATGTGCGCGAGTCCAAGCAGTACCGCGCCGGCATCGCGCAGGCGACGAACGACGATCGCGTCGCGATCGGCGCGCTGCGAACGACGAGTACGCAGTCCCCCGTCATGGGGCCAGCCGGTGACCGCGATGTTGGCCTTGACGGCGATCAGTTGCCCTTCAAGCGGCCGAGCGGCGCCGCGTGCGAGGCGCTCATCACTCTCTGCGGCGGCCTGCAATGCGCCGTCAGTGTCGAGCCATCGCCAAGCATTGAGTTTGCTTGCCCTCGCGGCATCGAGCGCCGCCCTGCAGCGGGCGCTGACGCGGGTCACGCGCCAGCCTTCGGGCGCTCATCGAGCAGGCGAATCGGTTTTTGTCGGCTGTCGATTTGCGTCAGTGCCGCCGTGCCGCCGGCCGGGACCAGTTCCGCGCGGATCTCGACACCGACCCGTCGAGTCAGCAAGGCCGAGAAGGCGGCGGCGAGTTCTGTGGAGTGCGGGTCAGCGGTGTGTCGAACCTCAATGATCACGGTCAGCTCGTCGCGGCCGCTCGCATCGCGCACGGCGCGACAGATGTACTCGCCGGCGAAGGTCGGCTGCTCGTTGAGAATGGCCGCGAGCGCCAGCGGATAGACATTGATCCCGCGCAACTTGACCATGTTATCGCTGCGACCCAGCACGCCCACGGTACGCCGCAGTTGATAGTCGAGCGCCGAAGCACCGAACTTCCACGCCGACAAGTCATGCGTGTTGAAGCGAATTAACGGGTAGACATCGTCGCGGTACAGCGAGGTGACGACCATGTCGCCCGGACGATCATCGTTGATGACGGCGCCGGACTGTTCGTCCACGAGCTCGAGGTGCTGCGCGTCTTCCATCACGTACATACCGTCGCGGTCTGGCCCTTCCGCCGCGATGGGGCCCGTGTCGGCGACGCCGTACCAGTCATAGATTTCCGCGCCGCCCCACGCCGCGGAGAGCACTGCGCGCGATTCGCGGCCGACATGGCCGAAGATGGCCCGGATCGGCAGATCGCGTCCGGGCTCGAGACCCATGCTGCGCGCGGTTTCTGCCAACTGGCGAATGTAGTCGACGAAGCCGACGATGACCGTGACTTGCATGTCGCGCATCAACTCGATCTGCGTCACCGAGCGAGTTTCCTTGCCCGTGCCCGCCGATAGGAACAAGCAGTTGGTGTAATGCAGTGCCGCTTCACGAACGAAGTGGCCGCCGTTGATCATGCCGTGACCGTACACCGAGTGCACGACGTCCTCCGGCTGCAGTCCCTGCATGCGCCAGATACGCGCCGCGAGCAAGGCTTGCACCTCGCGGGATTTCGGGCTGAAGAGCACCACCTGTGGACGACCCGTGGTGCCGCTGGTGGTGTGTACGACCGTGACCGGTCGCTGTGCGATCGGCCAGCGATCCCAGCCGTGGTAGTCCCCATAAGGCGGATGCTCGGCGAGGCTCTGCATGAGATCGGACTTACCGAAGATCGGTAGCCGCTCGATGTCATCGAGGCTGCGCACGTCGGCAGGCGTCAGGCCCTGCGCTCGCCACAACCTCTGATAGAAGGGAATCTCCCAAGCGCGCGCCACGCATTGCATGAACAAGCGGTTCTGGTGTGCGCGAATCTCATCGCGCGAGCGCCGCGCGAACCCGCCTGTAAACGCTTCACCCACTGGGAAGTCGCGCAGCATCTGCGCGTAGTCGAACGACTCGAAGTAGTGCGGGAAGCTCATACCATGGTGTCCTGTGGAAACATTAAGACATCGACCAGTTGAGTGACGTCTTGGAGCGTCTCGAGTTGATCGACGATCTCGATCACTCGTTGAATGCCGGCTTGAGACAGGGGGCGAAGCCCTGAGGTCGCGGCGCGGCGGAATTTCGCCAAGTGCTGCGCGCGGCTGAGCGGTCGGCCGGGTGCGCCGAGCACGTCGGGCAGATCCATGGCGAACTCGCGCCCGTCGTCGAGCGAGATTTCAACGCGTTGCGGGGACAAGGCGTTGAGCGAGGGGTTGGCATCGAGCTGCACCACGATGCGCGAGGCGAGCGCCAGACGATCGGCATCGGTGAAACATCCGGCGCTGAAGTCTGTGACATCGACGCTGCCCTTCAGCAGCGCAGTCGCTGCGACGTAGGGCAGACACAGCCGTGCATAGGATGCCGCCATGTCAGGCTTCGCCGGTCGGTCGACAAGTTGGATGACGAGCGGCGGAGCGATCACGCGGATCTGCCGAATGCTCGCGATGTCGATGCCATGCTGGCTGCACAGGGTCATTGCACCATCGACGCCCCCAGGTGTGGCGCGGCCGCTCGGGAAGGGCTTATGCGACAGCTCACTGATTGCGTGCCGCTGGCCGAGGGTCTCCAGCGCTGTGCGATCCCACTCTGGATCGATGAGGGTGAAATAGCCGAAGGGCCCCTCGAGAAAGTCCATCGGCCCGTTAATCCCTCGGGCAGCGAGCTCGACCGCGTTTAGTGCCGCGCGCGTATTGAAGCCGATTTGCATCGGTAAAACGGGGGAGCCCTCGACATGGGCTTGCATGGTGCCGGAGATCTGGCTGTAGGCGAGACCCATCGCGCTTCGAGTGGTGGCGGCATCGAAGCCGCGCCAGTGCGCCAATGCCGCCGTGGCGCCGAGCGCCCCGCACATCGCGGGGCGAAAGAATCGCAACTTGTTGCGCGCCGAGCGACCGATGCCGGTGGCGACGTCTACCGCGACGCTGCAGCCGCTGATGAGTGCTCTTCCGGTGATTCCGCCCATGCGCTCTGCATCGGCGAGCAGCGTGGCCAGTACGACGGCCATGGGATGCACGACGGCGGGTTCGTGTACGCAATCCCATTCCTGGTTGTGGATCTGATAGCCGTTGATGAAGGCGGCAGTACCCGCTGGCACTCGTTCACCCGTTCCCCAAATTCGCGCGTCCTCGCCGCGTCCCCAACTCGTGGCCAATGCCTTTAACTCGCCCACCAACGGCACGCGGGTACCGGATAGGGCGACTCCGAGTGAGTCGAGAATGAAAACTTTGGCGGCGATGCGTGCGGCGTCAGGCAGGGCGTCATAGCGCGTCTGCACGACGTGTTCCACGAGGCGGTGGGTGAGGGAGTTCGAGGAGTCCATGCGGATGTCGATGCTACAATCGATGCATGGAAGGCGCCACACGGTCGCAGTGCGCTCCACCCTGGAGTGACGTCGGGCAGCACGCAATGTCGGCGGCGGCCACGCACGACGACATCGCGCGATTCAACTTCCTCGCCAACTTCAATAAGTACATGGCCACTGCTGTCGCGCCGGGCAACGCGGTCGCGTTTCGCGAGCGGGCCGAGCCTGCGTGGGTCAGGCAGAAGGGCGCAGCGCCACAGACGCGTGGCGAGGTGCGTCGGGCGATGGCGGACGATCCGCATTACCGGTTCTGGAGTGCGCTGCGTCGCTGCGGTATGGAGATGCGGCAGCAGGCGGGTCGCTCGCTGGTGCTGCGTCAAATCGAATCGCTGCGTGACCGCGCACGTGAATTGAATTCACGGCTACCCTCAGGGTTGCGGCTCGAGCCGTCGATCAAGATACCGCGCTACCAGAGTGAACTCGACAATCACTGCATGCCTGGTAGTTACTACGCGGAATACACCGACGCTGACGTATCAGCGGCGGCCAACTATGACGCCGGGATGTTCGCGACGACGACGGGGCTCTTTGGCAGGTACCTTGATGGTGCAGGCCGCGGCACGGCGGCGTGGTTGCAACGCACCCGACCCGGCTGGCAGCCCCGGCGCATTCTCGATCTTGGCTGCGGCGTCGGACACAACACGGTGCCGCTCGCACGTGCCTTCCCGGATGCGTCGGTCGTAGCGGTCGATGTGGCCGCGCCGATGTTGCGTTACGGCCATGCTCGCGCCGTCGGCATGGGAGTCAACAATATTTGTTTCCATCAGGCGAATGCCGAGTCGCTGCCGTTCGAGACGCATAGTTTCGATTTCATCTACAGCACGATGTTCCTGCATGAGACCTCGCATGCCGCGCTGCGCCACATTCTTGGCGAAGCGTCGCGATTGCTGGCGGCGGGGGGTGTGCAAATACACCTCGAGCAGCCGCCGTATCGTGGCATGACCGCGTTCGAGCAGTTCATGCGCGATTGGGACGGCTATTACAACAACGAACCTTTTTGGAGTGCGCTGCACGAAACAGATTTGCCGCGGCTACTCGTCGAGCAGGGTTACTCGACGGAGGCCGTGTTCGAAACCGAAATCCATGCCCTGGTCGAAGATGAGATGCCGAAGGTCGGCAGCGAAACCGAGGACTTCGGGCGTGGTGGCCTGTGGTATGCCTGTGGTGCCCGTGCGCACGGGGCAGTCGCTTGAATCCGCAGCTGCTGGAGCTCGTCAATGCGGCCGCCAGCGGCAAGCGTCCGCATTTCTTTGGTGACGCCGATGTCGATCGCCTGCTCGCCATCGTGTGGGCGATGGCCGGAGAGCTTGCAGTTACGCGCGAGAGACTGGATACGCTCGAGCGACTGTTGGCCGAGCGTGCCGTGGTGCAGCGGGTCGATATCGACGCCTATCGCCCTGACCCACAGGCTGCCCGCGAGCGGGGTGAGTGGCAGATGGAATACATGGCGCGTTTGCTGCGCGTGTTGCAGCAGGAGCTTGAGGCCTTGCGAGCCGGAGCTGGCGAAGCCAGGGCGGGGCGTACCGCAACAGATTGATCGCTCTGCGCCTGGCTCGAGTCAGGCGCTCCAGACCCAAAACTTCCACTCCAGTACGCGGGTCTCGGATTCACTTTCCGTTGCCACCGCACCGCGTGCGGCGAAACATTCAGCCTCAATTCGCAGCAGATGACCGCCTTGCTCGGCGGGCAAGACAATCGCTTCGGTCAGTTCAAAGCGGGTGCGCAAGCGGTCGTTCTCGAGCACGGGGCCCGTGTGATCGCAGCTCTCCCACGCCACGATGCCGAGCAGGTTGGGCAGTGCGCGGGTGACTTGGGCGAACGCCATGAAAATCGTATGGCCGCCGTAGACGAGGCGCTCGCCGAGGTAGGAGGCGCGAGCATCGGTATGCGCCATCGCCATGTTGAGCGAGACGCGGACAAGCTCGGGCGCGAGCGTCACCGTGTCGCGGGCTTCGATCTCGAAGCGTTGGGGCGGTGCGCAGTCGCGGGCGAAACGGCCACTCCACGCTGCGGTATCACGCAGGTTCCAGTGGCGCGGTACTGCCGCCTGTAGCGCCTCGCGGTCCACGGCATGGCCAACGGCATCGAGATCATCCGCATGTCCCGTTCGGGCGGCGGGGTCGCGACAGGGGATCATCGGACATCGCCAGAAATGCAGCACGGTCTCGCCATGCTGGTTGGTGGTGGTCATCTCGAGGGCGACGATGCCGGTGGCGGCGCGCCCTTCCTGAGGTCGGTTTTGACGCAGGGCAACGACGCGTGTGCGCGTGTACAACGTATCGCCGAGGTAGACCGGACGCTGCAGCCGGAGTCCCCGATAGAACAAATTGGCTTTGACCCGCTGCGAGGCCCAGGTTGACTGGCCGATCGCCACGTTGATGGCGAGCAAGGGGTGCGCGAGCGGCGCATCCGTTCCAGTGATGCGGGCACTCGCATGACGATCGAGCGGCAGGCGCAGCCGGTCACCGAACAGTGCCTGATACAGGGCCGCATGACCTTCGGTGAGCGTCACGGCCGGTGCGTCAAATTGCAGACCGACGTGAAAGTCCTCGAACCAAGGGGCACTGACAACGATGGCGTCGTGTTCCGTCATGATGAGAGCAGAGTCCTGTAGAGCATGCGCAGTGAGACGAGGCAAAGAAATATTCCGAATAGTCTCGACAGCCGACGCTTGTCGATGGCGTGGGCGAGCCGGGCACCATATGGCGCCATCAGTGCTGAGGCGGGCGCGATGATGACCAGGGCCGCCAGACTCACCCAGCCTAGTGTGAGGGGCGGTAACGCGACGGGCGGGCTCGCGAGCAAGTATCCGATCGTTCCCGGGACTGCGAGCAACAAGCCGAAAAACGAGGCCGTACCCACGGCTTGATGCATCGACTCGCCGCTCAGCGACATGATCGGCACGGATAGCGTACCGCCGCCAATGCCCATCATGGCCGACAGTGTGCCAATCACCCCGGCAATAAGGTTACCCACCCAACCGCGCGGCACGCGGTTCGCGAGGCGCAGATGATCGAGCGGCAGGAACATTTTGATAGCGACCATGGCCGCCATGACCCCGAACACGCCGGTGAGCAGTGGTCCGGCCGCGTTGGCGGCGAGCACGCTGCCCATCAGACCGCCGGCCAGCATGCCGGGCGCCCATGCCTTGACCAGCGACCAATCGACGGCTCCGCGCGCATGGTGTGCGCGCGATGACGACACGGCCGTGGGAATGATGGTGGCGAGGGAGGTCGCAACCGCGACGTGCATGCACCACTCTGGAGGCACGCCGATGAAGCGAAGACTGTATTCGAGTACGGGCACGAGCACGATGCCGCCGCCCACGCCGAGCAAGCCTGCGACGACGCCGGCGATCAGCAAGACAAGCAGCAGGGGCCAGAGTGCGCTGAAGTCCATGAGCGCCGCGCAGTGTAGGGGAAGTTGCCGCAACCTGCAGCGGGACGTTCTGTCAACTTGCGCGAGCAGGGGCCGGGCCGATACAGTTGAGTAGATAAATCACGCAGGATTCCCGCGCCCATGTCCGTCTCCTCCAGCACCCCCTGGGTCGTCCACAAGTTCGGCGGCTCCAGCGTCGCGGACGCCACATGTTTTCGCCGGGTGGCTGACATTCTCGACTCGCAGCCGGCAGGCCGCCTCGGCGTGGTGCTGTCGGCCTGTAAGGGCGTGACCGATGCGCTGCTGTCTTTGGTAAGTCAGGCGGAGCGGCAGGATGCCAGCTATGCCGCGGGCCTCGAGGCCGTGCGTGAGCGCCATGCGACCATCGCCCGCGAGTTATTGAGCGAGACGGCCGCCGCGGCGTATCTCGCCAGCTTCGATCGCGACAGTCACGATCTACTGGGCATCCTGCACGCGGTTCGGCTGACCCGCTCGGCTTCGCGCAACGTCACGGATTTGATCTCCGGCTACGGTGAGATTTGGTCGACGCGACTGTTTCGCGAGTTTTATGCCGCACGCGGCAGCCGCGAGGGTGCTGTGCGTTGGCTGGATGCACGCGAGGTGGTCATCATTGAGTGGGGCCCCTTGGGGCCGATGGTGCAGTGGGAAGAATCACGTCGACGGATCGCCGCAGCGGTGCCCGCTGAGACACAAGGCACCTTGATTATCACCGGCTACATCGCCTCCGATACCCGCGGCGTGCAGACCACACTCGGTCGCAACGGCAGTGATTTTTCAGCCTCGATCTTCGGTTCGTTGTTGGACTCCTCGGTCATACATATTTGGACCGACGTCGATGGCGTGCTGTCCGCCGACCCGCGGCGTGTTCCCGATGCGCAGGTGATCGATTCGCTCTCGTACAACGAAGCGATGGAGCTCGCGTATTTCGGCGCCAAGGTGATTCATCCGCAGACCATGGCGCCGGCGGTGGGCCGGGAAATACCGATTTGGATCCGCAACACCTTCGCGCCCACGCATCCGGCGACGTTGATCTGTGCGCGGCCGCAATCCTCGCTCGCCGTGAAGGGCATCACGACGATTGAAAATATCGCGCTTGTGAACCTCGAGGGTGCGGGCATGATCGGCGTGCCGGGTACGGCTCACCGACTGTTCGGCGCTCTGCGCGAGGAAGGCATCTCCGTCGTACTGATCTCGCAGGGTAGTTCGGAGCATTCGATCTGTTGCGCCGTGCCGTTGGAGCAGGCGGATCGCGCCGTCAACGTGGTGCGTTCAGCGTTCGCTAGGGAATTGACGGACGGGCAGATCCAAGCGGTCGAAGTGGATCGTGAGCTCGCCATCTTAGCCGTGGTCGGTGACGGCATGGCGGGTATGCCCGGGGTCGCCGCCAAGGTGTTCACTGCGCTGGGCTCTGCTGCGGTCAATGTCCGCGCGATTGCGCAAGGTGCCTCGGAGCGAAATATCTCGGTCGTCGTCCCCGCGAAGGCAGCCACGCGCGCGCTGCGCGCTGTGCACTCGAGCTTCTATCTCTCGGATCACACCATTTCGGTGGGCATCATTGGTCCGGGTACCGTCGGCAAGGTGCTGCTTGAGCAGATCGCCTCTCAGGCCGAGCGGTTGCGCCGCGACTTCAAGCTCGATCTGCGCGTTCGGGGTGTGCTGTCGTCCCGCCGCATGCTGCTGTCGGAAAAAGGTGCCGGGGCGGATTGGGCGGGAGCGCTCGCCGTTTCCGAAGCAAAGCCCGATCTTGACGCGGTCGTGAGGCATGTCGGCGTCGACTATTTGCCGCACCGAGTGATCATCGATTGCACGGCGAGCGGCGAGGTGGCGCGGCACTACGCGTCGTGGTTGGCGGCGGGAATCCACGTTGTGACGCCGAACAAGAAGGCCAACAGCGCGCCGATGGGCGATTACCGTGCTTTGCAGCAGGCGCGTCGGCAGGGTGGTACCCACTTTCTGTACGAAGCGACGGTGGGCGCCGGCTTGCCGATCATCCAGACTCTGCGCGATTTGCGCGAGACGGGTGATGAAGTCACCAGTATCGAGGGAATTTTCTCCGGGACCTTGGCTTACCTGTTCAACGTTTACGATGGCACTCGCTCGTTCAGCGACATCGTGCGCGAGGCCAAGCAGCGCGGCTATACGGAGCCTGACCCGCGCGACGATTTGTCGGGCACGGACGTTGCGCGAAAACTGATTATTTTGGGGCGCGAGATGGGTCTCGAGCTCGAGATGGGTGACGTCAAGCTCGAAAGTCTGGTGCCGCCGGGGCTGGAGCAAGGGAGTATCGAGGAATTCATGACAGCGCTGCCAGCCCATGATGCCGCCATGCAAAGCCGATTCGAGTCAGCGCGTGCGCGCGGCAAGGTATTACGTTACGTCGGGCGCTTGTCGGCCTCGGGTACGGCAACGGTGGGGGTGGTCGAGCTTGATGCGCGGCATCCGTTCGCCAATATCGCGCTGACGGATAACGTCGTGCGCTTCGCGACCAGTCGCTACAACAACAACCCGATGATCGTTCAGGGCCCCGGAGCGGGCCCCGAAGTCACTGCGGGCGGCATCTTTGCCGATCTGCTGCGGCTGTCGGCGTAGTTGGGAGCGAGACTGTGAGCGCGGTGTCCCAGGGGCGGCAATAGGCGACGGCCTTTGCACCGGGGTCGGTGGGTAACGTCGGCATCGGTTTCGATATTTTGGGGTTCGCCGTTGACGCCGTGGGCGATCGCATCACCGTGTCGCGCTCGTCGCAGCCCGGCGTGCGCATTACCGGCTGCTCTGGCGTCGTCGGCGATCTGCCGCTCGAGCCCGAGAAGAACACCGCAGGTCGTGCCTTGATGGCGCTTAATGTCGCTGCAAAGCCCGCCTTCGGGTTCGACATGCACATCGAGAAGGGTATTCCACTCGGTTCGGGGCTTGGAGGTTCGGCGGCATCGGCGGTGGGCGCGGTGGTGGCTGGTAATGCACTGCTCGATCAGCCTTTCAGCAAACTCGACTTGCTCAAGTTTGCGATGCAGGGCGAGGCCGTGGCGAGTGGTTCGCTGCACGTCGACAACATTGCGCCATCGCTGTTCGGTGGGCTGGTCCTGACCGTTGGCATCGACAATCCGCGCGTCAAACGGATCCCGGTACCGCGGGGCATTGCGGCGGTGATCACGCATCCGCACATGTTCCTCTCCACGAAGCAGGCGCGTGCGATTCTCAAGCGCGAGGTCGCTATGGCGGATTTCGTCTGGCAGACCGCCAATCTCGCCGGTTTCATCTCGGGCTGCTACACGGATGATCTGGAGTTGATTCGCGAGGGGCTCAACGACGTGGTCATCGAACCGCAGCGGCGTCAGTTGATTCCCGGATTCTCTGCCGTGCGCGCCGCGGCTTTGCAGGCGGGTGCGCTCGGCTGTTCCATTTCGGGCGCGGGACCCACCATGTTTGCCTGGGTTCTTGCCGATCACGCTGAAGCGGTCAAGCAAAGCATGGTCGCAGAGTTCGCGCGTAACGGTGTCGAGACCGACCACTGGATCGTTGCCGTGGAGTCTGACGGCGCACGCATCGTCGACTGAGGCGCCGAGCATGGATTTTCTCAGCACGCGCGGGGCGCCGGAGCGCATCGATTTCTCGACGACCTTGCTGCGCGGTCTTGCGCCGGATGGCGGTTTGTCCGTCCCGCAGCAATGGCCACGGCACAGTGCAGAGCAGTTTCCGCAGAGTCTGTCGCTGCCTGCGGTAGCTCGCCAACTCATCGGGCCGTTCGCCGCTGGTGATCGGCTCGAAGTCAGCCTGCCCGAGATCGTCGCCGAGGCTTTCAGTTTTCCTGCGCCGGTCCTGCCAGTACGGGGTACGACCGCAGGGCAGCGCTTGTCGGTGCTCGAATTGTTCCACGGTCCCACGGCGGCATTCAAAGATTTCGGTGCGCGCTTTCTCGCCGCGTGTTTTCAGCGGTTGCGCGCGCCGGGTGAGCCACTGCTGAACATACTCGTGGCCCCCTCGGGCGATACGGGTGGTGCCGTGGCAGCGGCGTTTCATCGCCGCCCCGGCATGGCCGTCACCGTGCTCTACCCTAAGGGACTCGTTTCGCCCACCCAAGAGCGACAGTTGACGTGCTGGGGCGACAACGTTCGCAGTTTCGCGGTGCACGGCACTTTCGATGACTGTCAGCGCATGGTGAAGGAGGCGTTCGTCGACCCTCTGCTGCGCGAGCGACAAAACCTCTCTTCAGCCAACAGCATCAACCTTGGACGACTGTTGCCACAGGCGGTGTACTACGCGGCGAGCTCGATTGCACACTGGCGTGCTCATGCCGAGCGACTGAACTTCATCATCCCGAGCGGCAACCTCGGTAACGCTGTCGCGTGTATTTGGGCGCGTCACATGGGCTTGCCGATTGGCGATGTCATTCTCGCCCACAACGCGAATGCGACCGTACCCGCGTTCCTGCACAGCGGTGAGTGGCGTCCGCGTCCCTCCCGTGCAACGCTCGCCTCCGCGATGGATGTCGGCAATCCCTCGAACATGGAGCGATTGCGTTCGCTGCTGCCGGACCTTGCAGAGCTGCGCCAGGCGGTGACTGCGGTGAGCATGGAGGATGCCGCCATCAGCGCGCGCATCCGTGCAGACCGCGCTGCGTTCGGTCAGATCTGGTGCCCGCACACGGCTGTGGCGGCTGAAGTCTGGGCGAGGCTGCCCGCCAACGTGCGAGGCGAGCGTAGCTGGTGCCTCGTGGCGACTGCATCGCCCGCCAAGTTTCCCGAGATCGTGGAACCCTTGATTGGCGAGGCGGTGCCTGTGCCGCCGGCACTGGCTGATCTTTTGGGGCGCCCAACCCACGTCGAATCGCTCGAGCCCACTCTCGAGGCATTGCGTACCGCGATCACATGAGCGGCGTGATGGAGCGAACGTGGTGGCTGGCACTGCTGGCCGTGGCGCTTGGCGTGCTCGTGGGGCTTGCGGGCACTTGGGCATGGCGAACTTACCGCACCTACCGCGAGCGACAGCGGCGCGCAGCGCGATTGCAGCGCATTTCACTCGACTTGGTCCGTGATGTCTTTCTGCCTGATGGCACCGGTAGCGGTCTGCACGTCGATTATTTGCTGCTGACCACCCGAGGTCTTTTGATCCTCGACCTACGTGATGTGGTCGGCAATGTGTTTGGTTCCGACTCGATGACCGAGTGGACCGTTATGACCGGCGCGCGCCGTTTTACCTTTGCCAATCCGCAGGGTGCGATGTATGACCGCTTGGCCGCGCTGCGCGCGATTGCCGGCGACGTGCCGGTCGAGGGCCGTATCGTATTTGGGCCGCAGTCGATGTTCCCGAAAGGCATGCCGCGCATGACACTGCGTGAGGAATCGCTCGAAGCCGAGTTTCCTCAAGGGGATCGCAGTGCAGCCGCGCGCATGGTCGAGCCTTGGCAAGGAGTGTGGGCGACACTCAAATCGACTCTGCCACCGAGTTCGTTTCCCACGCGAAACTGAAGAATTCCCGTGCTGTGGCGGTGGTGTGCGCGGCGAAGTCCTCCAAGCTTTCATCGCGCGCCGCGGCGATTACCGCCGCAATGTGCGGCAGGTACATCGGCTCAGTGCGGCGCGAGACGGGCTTGGGCTGCAGATCTCGCGGCAGCAAATAGGGACCATCGGTTTCGATCATCAACCGTCCGCGCGGAATGCGACCCACCAGCGGCTTCAGATGGGTGCCGCGACGTTCGTCACAGATCCAGCCTGTGATGCCGATGTAGAGACCGAAGGCGAGGCACTCATCGAGTTCGCTCGCTACCCCGGTGAAGCAGTGCAGCACGGCGCGGGGCAGTTCAGTCGCGCGCTCGCGCAGCATCGCCATGAAGTCGGCATGGGCATCTCGACAATGCAGGAACAAGGGTTTGCGGTGACGCACGGCGAGCTCGAGCTGAGCAGCGAACGCCACCCGCTGCTCCTGCGGCGACGAGAAATTGCGGTGATAGTCGAGACCGCATTCGCCGATCGCGGCGATCCGCGGATGGGAAGCGAGTTCGTCGAGGGCGACGAGCGCCGCGGCATCGACGTCGATCGCGTGGTGCGGATGAACACCCGCGGTCGCGCGCAGGATGCGCGGTGCGGCATCGGCTAGCGCGAGTGCATCGCGTGAGCCCTGCACCGAAGCACCGGTGACGATGAACTGACGCACGCCGCAATCGAGTGCCCGCCGCAGCACGGCTTCGCGATCACCGTCGTAACTGTCGTGCGCAAGATTGATGCCGATGTCGATGAACTCGGCCGCTGTGGCCGTGCTCACGGACGTGTGGTGTCGAGCGCGCGCAACGCGCTGCACAGCGCCTCGACGTCCTCTTCAGTTTGGTTCCAGGACACCACAAAGCGCACCTCGCCGGAGCCCGAGGCGCCCCCGTCGTAGACCTCGAAACCCGCGCCGCGCAACTGCGCGGCCGAAGGCTCGCCGATACGCGCGAAGATCTCGTTGGCTTCCACGGGGTGCAGCAGGGCTGTGCCGGCCGCGTGGCCGACGCGGGCTGCGAGACGATTGGCATGGGCGGCGAGCGTCAGCCACAAATCGTCTTGTAGGTACGCGAGTAATTGGGCCGAGATGTAACGCATCTTCGAGATCAGATGGGCGGCGCGTTTGCGTCGGAATTCGAAATCAGCGATCAGCTCAGGTTTGAAGAACACCACCGCCTCGGCGGCCATTGCGCCGTTCTTGGTGGCTCCGAACGACAGAACGTCGACCCCAGCGCGCCAGGTGATCTCGGCGGGGGAACAGCCGAGCGACGACACGGCGTTGGCGAAGCGGGCGCCATCCATGTGTACGGCGAGGCCCCGCGCGCGGGCGAGACCGCAGAGTTCGGCGAGCTCCGCGGGTCGGTAAACGGTGCCGAGTTCGGTGGCTTGCGTGATCGATAGCGCCCGCGGCTGCACGGTGTGCACGGAGGTTGGGTTGGCGTCGAGCACGGCCTGCAGCGCGGCTGCAGTGAATTTCGCGCCGATACCTTCGATGAGCATGAGTCGCGCACCGCCGCTCATGAACTCGGGTGCGCCACATTCATCGCGAACGATGTGACCCTCGCTGTGCGTCAGCACCGCACCGTATGGCGGCACCAGAGTGGCCAGCGACAGGGCGTTGGCCGCAGTGCCCGTGGTGACGGGAAACACCCGCACCGAACGTTCGAACAGGGTGCTGAAACGCGCATCGAGCTGCGCGCTCAGTTCATCGTCACCGTAGCCTCGTGCAAAGCCGCTGTTTGCGGCGCCGAGCGCCTCGAGACTCTGCGGGGCTACGGGCGCGGTGTTATCGCTTTTGAAATATCGGGCCATCGGGCGCGAATGCTAACGCATCGGGCTATCATCGTGGTCGTGGACAAAAGCACGGCGAGTCTGGATTGGGGCGATTCCACGGCCGCAGCAGCGTCGCCGTGGACGCTGCGCCGCAGCGCGCGGGCGCGTCGTCTCGCCGCGCGCGTCCACACCGATGGGCGCGTCGAGATCGTGGTGCCGAATGGCGTGTCCATGCCGGTGGTGCTGTCGTTCGTTGAGCGGCATCGCGGCTGGATCGAAAGCAAACGTGCCGGTCGGGCTCAGTGGCGAGTCGAGGAGCCGTTTCCGCCCGGTCGTGTGGACTTACGGGGTCGTGGGGAGCAATGGCGTGTGCACCTGTCGGCAGGTACCGGTCGGCCGCGCTGCCTCGCGCTCAGTGAGAGTCTGTTGTCCCTGCAGGGGCGCGGTGACCCGCAGACGTGGCGCGCGTTGCTTCGCGCGTGGTTGTCTCGTCACGCGCATGGCGCCTTGTCACGGCGGTTGACCGAACTCGCCGAGCGTCACGGCTTTCGCTTCAGTGCCGTACAGGTGCGACGACAGCGCACGCGTTGGGGGTCCTGCTCAAACCGCGGCGTGATCAGCCTCAATGTCTGTGCGGTGTTCCAGCCACCCGCGGTGCTCGATTACCTGCTGGTGCACGAACTCGCCCACACGCGGCACATGAATCACTCGGATGCCTATTGGGCCTGTGTCGGCGCCGCATGCCCCGAGTGGCCGCGGCTCGATCGGCAGCTCAACGAGGGGTGGCAGCGGGTGCCTGGCTGGATCTTCGCCTGAGCCAGGCGCTGCGCGCGCGCCACGCCAACAGCAGCGCGAGTGCTGTCGCGTAGATCAGTGGCTCGCGGATATCCGCCTTCACCTGCCAGTAGTAGTGCCAGATCCCAAGCGCGGCGATCGGATAGATCAGGCGGTGCAGGCGCTGCCAGCGCCGACCGAGCTTGCGCATCATGCGGGCCGTCGAGGTCAGCGCTAGCGGAATCAGGGCCAGCAAGGCGACAGTGCCGACTAGGATGTACGGTCGGCGCGCGATTTCTCGCCCGAGTTCGCCGAACTGCAGTTCCAGTTCGAGCACCGAGTACACCAGAAAATGCAGCACCGCATAGGTAAACGCCCAAAGACCCAGCAGGCGACGGGGACGCAGCCACTCGAGGTTGCCCGTCATCTCGCGCAGTGGCGTGGCGCAGAGCGTCAGCAGTACGAGGTTGATCGAGGTCTTTCCCGTGATGTGCAGGATTTCGCGGATCGGATTGGGTCCGAGCGATTGACCGCCCAAGTCGAAGATCCCGACGATGATCAGCGCGAGCGGCGCGAGTGCTCCCAGCCACACCAGTGGCTTGATCGCGGAGTGCATCGCCGTCAATAAAAGCGCCGCAGATCCATGCCGCGATAGAGGTTCGCGACCTCATTCGCGTAACCGTTGAACGGCAGGGTATCGAGGCGGGCGCTGAGAAAGCTGCCACCGATGCGTCGCTCCTTCGCCTGACTCCAGCGCGGATGGTCGACCGCAGGGTTCACGTTGGCATAGAACCCGTACTCATCGGGTGCCGACAGATTCCAGCTGGTGCGGGGTTGGCGCTCGGTAAAACGGATGCGCACGATCGACTTGATGCTCTTGAAACCGTCCTTCCAGGGCACGATCAGGCGCAACGGAGCGCCGCTCTGGTTCGGCAACCAGCGACCGTAGACCCCGACCACGAGCATCGTGAGCGGATGCATGGCTTCGTCCATCCGCAGGCCTTCGACGTATGGCCAATCGAGCACGCCGACGCGCTGGCCGGGCATGCGACGCGGATCGAGCAAGGTGGTGAACTCGACGAACTTGGCTCGCGAGGTGGGCTTGAAGCGCTGTAGCAGC
>JBJTBK010000215.1:0-5398 GCA_046091245.1 Nevskiaceae bacterium
GTGAACTCCGGAACCGGTTGGGCCGCCACGGCATCGCACGCAAAGACCATCGCCACTGACAGGGCAAGCAACACCTTGTGCAATCGGATGACGGAGATCTCCACTGCCGGTTGGAAAGGGAATCAGACTTCGCCGCGCCGCGGGTTCAGGTAACGCGCCTTCTGCACGCCATCGAGGTGGGCGATATCGATGGCAGAGAGGAGCATCGGGGAGGTTTCCTGACACGGGTCCGGGCCGAGTCTAACGCGTGAGCGAGGGTTTGCGCACAACAGGGGTCGCCATGCCGCATCGCGTGCGACACGCGTCATGGCGTGGGCTTGGCTGCGAGTCGGTGATACCGTGCACTGATGAAGCAGACTCCGAAGACCATCGTTGTCATTGGCGCAGGTATCAACGGGCTGGTAGCCGCGAATTACCTCCAGCGTGCCGGCTACCAGGTGACTTTGCTCGAGCGTAGCGACCGGGTTGGCGGCGCTTGCGTCTCGGCGACGGCGGTCATCGATGGCATCAGCCAGGACTATGCGCTCGGTGCTTCCACGCTCGGGCTCATGCAGGATTTTGTCTGGCAGGAAACCGGGCTCGCGGACCGATTGCAGATTTGGGCGACCCGCCATCCGGACCTCGTGTTCTTCCCTGGAGACCGCAGGCCGGCCCGGCTGTACGGTGATGCGCGCGAAGTGGCGACCGAGCTGGCCGACAAGTGGGGCGAGCGAGGTGATGTCCGTGGCTTTCTCGAGCACGAGCAGCGGGTGGTGAACTTCCTGCAGGACGGTTACCGCGCCGGCCGGCCGCCGAGCGTCGAGGAGGCGCGCTCAGAACTCGGAGCGGAACTCACGTCGCTCTGGATCACCGGCAGCGCCAGCACGCTGCTGGACCACTACTTCACCTCCGAGCGGACCAAGGTGAACGCCGCGATGGATGTCAGCGAGAGCGGCCCGGTTTCCGTCAACGAGCCTTACTCCGCATTCACGTTGCCGATGATGTCCTCGGGCTCCGTGTTCGGTGGTGGCAGTGGTTTCGTCAGCGGAGGGATCTGGCAGATCACGCAGGAGTTGGGTCGAATCAACCGGGAATTGGGCGTGGAACTCGTGTTGCGATGCGGCGTCTCCGAAGTCGACCTGAAGAAGTGCCATGTACGATTCGAGACTCCGTCAGGTCCCCGAAAAGTCTCGATGGATCACGTCATCTTTGCCACGGATCCGCAAACGGCCGCGCGACTGAGCGCTGACCCGGCTCTGATCGAGCATGCCGGCAGGGAGCGCGTGCTCGGTACGTCCGGCAAGCTGAACCTGATGTTCCGCAAGCCGGTGCGGTGGAAGGACGACGCGGGAGCGCGCGAGTCGGATGCAGCGTTTCGCGACGTGTTCGCGACGGAGACGATGGCCGATTTCGAGGCCGCGACCCAGGCCGTCGTCGGCGGGAGTGACTTCGTGCCGGGTTACTACCAGATCTACTGCGAGGGCGCATCCATGCGCCATATGGGCCTCGTCGAGCCATTCGACCGGCTCGCGGTCTTCTTCAAGAACCTCGCTCTCGGTCAAACCGGCGAGCAACTGCAGCATGTCGCAGCAGCGGTCAAGGACGTCATCCTCGGTTACATCGCCAATCCCGAAGACTGTGTATGGAGCCGCCTGCTCACGCCGCGAGACCTGCAGCAGACGTTCGGCTTTCCGGGCGGCAACATCGAACACACGATGCTGGCGGACGGCCAGGCCTATGACCATCGGAACTATTCGGGCGACCCGGGTCGCCGCTGATATCAGGTGGGTGGATTCGAGAACGCATCGATCTGCGGATCGAGCACCTATCCCTGTGGTTGAGTGGCGGGCACGCCGGCCTAAATGTGCGTGAAGGAACTGCTGCGGAAGTTCCCGTGACTGCTCAGCTCAGCACCTGACCCAGCAGGCTCTCGATCGCGAGGTGCGCCGCCTGGAGCGCGCCTTCCGTCATGGCGTCCGCGGCTGCGTCGGAGTTGGCGATCGCGATACGGCCAAACGGTCTGCGTGCCACGATCCACGGCGATCGTTCGGGCGGCAACTCGTCGAGCATGAAGGCTACCTGCCCTGATTCCGGGTCATGGCCGTAGGCATAACCGTGCGGCCATCGATTCACGGTGATCGCGGCGATGTCTCGCGAGGCATCGAAGCCGCCGTCGCCCAGCATGCGCGCGAGCTGGTCGCGGATCTTCATCTCGAAGGTTTCGAAAGTGGTCGTGAGCAATTCGGCGCGGCCCGCCCGCCATTGCTCGACTATGGGTCGACCGCGCAGGCCGGGGTCGAGCGGCGCGCGGACCATCCGCAGGACGACTGGCTGGTCTGGCGCGCTCGAATGACGATAGCCCCCGATATTGAGCGGCTCCGTGAGTCGCACCGTTTCGAAGTAGCTGTTCGGGCATCGCGCGTATCCCACGCCGAGACGGGCCAGGGAATTCCAGTTCCTCAGTAGCACGTTGGTATAGACCAACGGGGCTCTCACGGCCTGTGACAGTGCCGTGCGCTGCTCGGCCGGCAACTCGCCGCAGATATAGGGAATCGACGCGTTGTAGCAGGCAAGCACGCACTGCTCGCCCCGCACCCGGAATGCGCGACCGTTCAGTACATAGGTGACCTCGACGTCTTTCGCGCTTCTCGGGTCTCCCTGGTGGCTCACGTTGACGACCGTACTGTTCAGCCTGACACGCACACGCGCGCTGGCCGAATCCAGCACGCCATAGTCGAAACGCGTTGCAACGACATCATCCACCGTGTTGCCCGGCGCAACACCCGGCACCAGTGCACGGACGATCAAGCGAGCAATCGTGGCATTGCCATCGGGAAACTGACAGAACAGCGGCTCTTCGTCCGGAACAGTCCCGGCCTCGAACGCATCTTCCACTCCGAGCCCGGTTGTGCCGGGCCAGCCTTCGCTGGCAGCCACCCAGGTGGATATGGCATCGAGGCCCGTCGCCCAGGTCGTGGATCGCCACAAGAAAGCGACGGCCTCCTGGCAGATGCCGACCGTCTCCTGAAGATACTTCGCATAGGATGTCTTCTGGAGAAACCCGATCTTTTCCTCTCGAGGAAGGTTCTTGAGGTAGTCCGCATCGGATTCATGGAGGGCGATGAGCTGCTCTCGTGCAGTTTCGGACAAAGGTGCACTCGCGAAATACTCGCGCCACGATGGCTTGCCATCCCCCACCAGCAGGTGGTCTCTGCCGAACGATTCCTTGCAGAGAAAAACGGAAGATCCCATGTTGCGCGAGCCGTAGACTGAGGCATCCTGAAACTCGGGATAGCGCGCTACATCGATGCCGATCGATCTCAGGAGCCGGCGCCCAGCCGGGTCGTAACGCCTCAGGTCCTCGATGTTCTCGGTCCCACCTTGCGCCAGGACCATGCGATCGCCGATCCAGAACTCGTTGCGCTTTGCGTGACCGCCGAAGTCGTCGTGGTTGTCGAGGATCAGGATTCGGGATCGAGGTCGTGCCTCACGAAAATACCAGGCCGCCGCGAGGCCGCTCAGACCGCCACCCACGACGACCAGATCGTAGCGTTCGCCCGTGTCCGCCGGATCCTCCCAGCGGGCGCCATCGCGCAGCGCGTGGGCGACTTCAAAGGATCCTGCGTGGCTGCCGCGCAGGCCGGTCAGGATCGGTGGATAGGCACTGGATGCGGCCCGCGCCTCGGACCAACGCCAAGCCATGCTTCCGCTGATCGCCACGGCGACCCCGTTGATGAAGTCGCGGCGAGTGATCGCCTGATTCATTCCCAGTCCACGGTGTTTCCCGATGCTCACATCCGCGCCTCGCACAGTTCGAGAATCCAGCTCTGCAGATGCTGCAGCGCTGCTGAGCCCGCGTGTTCGGGCCGATCGTGGTACCAGCCGAGGGTCGCCATGCCACGCAGCAGCAGGAAGTCAGGCAGCATTTCCACGTCTCCCTGCGCAAGCGGCCTGTGTTCCCGGTATCCCTCCAGCAGTGCCGCACGCAGCGCTGCGAAATCGGGGTCCGACAGGTATTCCATCAACGCCGAGGCAACATCGTACATGTGCCAGCCATAGGCCGAGTCGTCAAAGTCGATCAGTGCCAGTTCGCCACGATCGTGGATGATGTTGCCGGGATCCAGGTCGGCGTGAATCAGGCTGAAGTTGTCGGGCGTCGTTCCGTAGTCAGAAAGCGCCGTGCGCAATCGTTCCCTGCTCGCGAGCAGCCGCTCCCTTGCACCATCCGAAAGCTCGGCGTACTCCCAGAAGCGGCCCCAGCGCGGGGTATCGCCCAGCAGGCCATCGAGATCGAGCCTCGGCCGAGTGAATCCTGATGGCGCTTGCCAGCGAGTCGCCTGATTGTGCATGGCCGCGACGATCTCGCCGATCCGGTGAAAGACCCGAGCGCGCATTCGAGTGTCCGCGAGAATCTCCGAGCAATTCCTGAGTGCTGCGCCCTCGAGCCACGTGGTCACGCCCACGTATCGCTTCTGTTTCGCACGCGGGATATCCATCGGCACGAAGTGGGCTCCATCGCGGGTCAGGAGCGGGCCGGGCACCGGCAATCCGGCATCGATCAGCGCGCTGACCCACGCCCGTTCGCTCTCGAGTTCCGTCAGGGAGTTGTATCCCGGCCGGTGAAACCGCAGCGTGTAGCCGGAGCTTCCGTCGCGCACGCGGACGCGGAAGGTCAGATTCTCGGAGTGGTCAATAAGTTTGATCGATTCCGCCTGCACGGGAAAATGCGCGAGGGCAGCCCATGCCGCCGGCGTATAGATCGACGCCAGGTCGTCGTTCACGAGTTGCCCTCGTTCTCGCATCGGCCCATGCATTCATCGAAAGCCGCCAGGAACACTTCCGCGTTTTCGCGCGAGAACACGAGCGGCGGCCTGATCTTGAGCACGTTGTGGTACTTGCCCGAGTAGGAGAGCAGGAATCCCATGTCCTTCAGTCGATTGGACAGCGCCAGCGCCAGGGCCGCATCGGGTTCCTTGCTGGCCTTGCCCTTGACCAGTTCAACGCCGATGAACAGCCCGTAGCCGCGCGCGTCACCGATCGCCTCGTATCGGGATACGCGTTCCTTGAGGCGTGCGATCAACCAGTTTCCCACGTCGGCGGCGTTCCGGACCAGGTCGAGACGCTCGATCTCATCAAGCACGGCCAAGCCAACCGCAGCCTGCAGCGGTGAAGCCGCACAAGTATTGAAGTAGTCCTTCCGGGCACGAAAGGCGTCGAGGATAGCTTTCCTCGCACCGTTGGCCGAGATGGGCAGGCCGTTGCCCATCGGTTTGCCGGTGACCACGATGTCCGGCAGAACATCCGTTTTCTGGTATCCCCAGCAGCAAGCGGTCCGAGCGTAACGGGCCTGTACTTCGTCGGCGTTGTGCTGCACACGCTCGCGGTGGACGAGTTCCGTGACTCGGGCGATGACACCGGG
>JBJTBK010000216.1:0-3276 GCA_046091245.1 Nevskiaceae bacterium
GTGCGCAGCGGCGCATCGATGCGCTTCTTGCCGAGCTGCCAGCTGCCGCGGGCCAGCACGAGATAGCGCTTCTCGAAGCCCTCACCATCGCGCAGCCCGGCGTGCAGCATGCGCAGCACCGCCGGTTTACGCGCCACCAGCAACACGCCGCTTGTATCGCGATCAAGGCGGTGGACAAGCTCCAGCGAATCGCTCTCCTCGGGCCGCGCAGCACGCAGCGCTTCGATGACCCCGAAGCTGAGTCCACTGCCACCATGGACGGCGAGACCCGAGGGCTTGTTGATCACGAGCAGACGCTCATCCTCGTAGATGATGGCCGAGGTCACCGTCTGCAGCAGCGAGGCGGGCACCCGAGGCGCCCGCGATGCGGCCGCCGACGAGGGAGTCGCGGCGACCTCGAGCTGTACGGGCGGCAGGCGCACGTCGTCACCGCTCGCGAGTCGGGTGTCAATGCTGGCGCGCTTGCCGTTGACCCGCACCTCGCCCTTGCGTACCAGCCGATAGAGCCGTGTTCGCGGCAAGGCCGGGTATTGCCGAGTCAGAAACCGGTCGAGTCGACTGCCGGCATCGTCTTCACCCACCGCCACGTGCCGCACAGGCGATTTCGCGGAGCTTTTCGTAACGTCTTGTTTTTCCATGGGCTTTGACATACTCTTGCTCCGTCCTGGCGCATTGCGTCTAGGGCGTCAGCGCGGCAACCACCCCGAAGTGGGCGCCGCATGTTAGTTGGTCCTCGGCAACGAGGCCATCGAATCCGGCCGATAGTCGCTGCGTCACCCGACGCGCCGTCGGTTGACAGTACCCACTTTGACCACTCGCGCGAACCTTTCAAAGACTAACGTGATTTACTTCCTCGTCAGCCTGTTCGCGCACCAAATCAAAGCATTGGTTCTGCCCGCTCGCCCGCAGCGTCCGCTGCGGCGCCGGGCGGTGTCCCCGTGGACGACCGCTGGAACACTATCGGCCCCATCCTGGAGATTTGGGGCTCATGAAAAGAATGTTGGTCAACGCGACCCAGCAGGAAGAACTGCGCGTCGCACTGGTTGATGGTCAGAAACTCTACGACCTATCGATCGAACTACCCTCCCGCGAACAAAAGAAAGCAAACGTCTACAAAGCGCGTATCGCGCGCATCGAGCCCTCGCTCGAAGCCTGCTTCATCGACTACGGCGCCGAGCGCCACGGCTTCCTGCCGCTGAAAGAAATCTCCCGCGAGTACTTCCTGAAGCAACCCTCGGGCGGGCGCATCAACATGCGCGAAGTCCTGCAGGAAGGTCAGGACATCGTGGTCCAAGTCGAAAAGGAAGAGCGCGGCAACAAGGGCGCGGCACTTACCACCTACATCTCGCTCGCGGGTCGCTTCCTCGTGTTGATGCCGAACAACCCGCGTGCGGGCGGCGTCAGCCGGCGCATCGAAGGTGAAGATCGCGACCAGATGCGCGACATCATGGATGCGCTCGTCATTCCGCAGGGCATGGGCGCGATCGTGCGTACGGCCGGCGTCGGGCGTGCCGTCGAAGAACTGCAGTGGGATCTCGACAACCTCAAAATCCAGTGGGACGAAATCGTCAAGGCGGTGCTGTCGCGCCCTGCGCCGTTCCTCGTCTATCGTGAAAGCGATCCGGTGACCCGCGCCTTGCGCGACTACTTCTCCGAGGACATCAACGAAGTGCTGGTCGATGAACCGAACGCGCACACCATTGCGGCCGAATACATGCAGCGCTTCATGCCGGCCGAGGGCGGTCGGCGCTTGAAGATGTACTCGGACGATATTCCGCTGTTCACGCGCTATCAGATCGAAAGCCAGATCGAGTCGGCCTACGCCCACAAGGTGCAGCTACCCTCCGGCGGTTCGATCGTCATCGATTACACCGAAGCACTGGTATCGATCGACATCAACTCCGCGCGTGCCACGCGCGGCGGTGACATCGAAACCACGGCGACCAACACCAACCTTGAAGCAGCCGACGAAATTGCCCGCCAGCTGCGCATCCGCGACATCGGCGGTCTGATCGTCATCGACTTCATCGACATGGAAGAAGGCCGCAACCAGCGCGCCGTCGAAGATCGCCTGCGTGACGCCATGAAAGCGGACCGCGCGCGGATCCAGATCGGTCGTTTGTCGCGCTTCGGCCTGCTCGAGATGTCGCGTCAGCGTCTGCGCCCCTCGCTCAGCGACTCGAGTCACGAGGTTTGTCCGCGCTGTCAGGGCATCGGCAGCATCCGCACCGTCGAGTCGATGGCGCTCGCCATCCTGCGTCTCGTCGGCGAGGAAGCGCGCAAGGATCGCACCGCCAAAGTCATTGCCGAGGTGCCGGTGGATGTCGCCACCTATCTCATCAATGAAAAACGCGAGTGGCTGCGTACGCTCGAGGATAAGAGCGACGTCGAGCTCATCATCGTGCCGAACCTCAATATCGATACGCCGGAATATTCGATCCGCCGCGTTCGCGACGACGAAACGGAGTTGCCGGAGCAGAAGAGGCTCAGCTACCAGTTGCCGACGCCGGCGAAGGTCCCGGATCCCGCGGGCACACGCGAGAAGCAGGCGGGCCAAGAGCCCGCCGCCGTCGCGACCTTCCTGCCGACCACGCCCGCGCCCATCGTGGTGCAGGTCCCCGCGCCAGCGCCCGCCCCTGCCCCAGTGGCCGCGGTCGCAGCCGAAGCACGCGGACCGCGTGCCGGAATCTTTGTTCGCATCTGGCGTTGGTTGTTTGGTGACCCGCAGCCGCCTGTCCGTGAAGAGCCTGCAGTAAGCGGTCCACAGGATCGCGATCGGCAAGACCGTGGTCGCGGTCGCGGCGGCCGTGATCGCCCTGATCGTGATCGTAATCGTGACGGTCGCGGCGGCGACCGGGGTCGTGAACGCGGCGAGCGACCGGAGCGTGAGCGCAGCGAACGCAGCGCGCGTCGCGGCGATCGTGACCGTGATCGGGATCGCGACCGTGACCGTAACAAGCCCGCAGGCGCAGCCAGCGGCGCGGCGAGCGGCAATCCGCCGCCGGCGACCGGTGCCTCAGCGCCTCAGGGCGGCGGTTCGCAAGGTGGGGCACCGCGTCAGGGGCCCGCAGAAGGTTCGCGTCGCTCGCGCGACGAGGGCGGCCGCCGCAGCGATCGTGACCGTGATCGTGACCGCGATCGGTCGGCTGCAGCGGCAGCGGGCGCAAGCGTTGGTGCGGCGATCGCGAGCGGTGAGTCGATTGCGAACGCAGCCGACGCCACTGCGAGCGCCGATGCAACCAGTATGAGCGCCGCGGAAGCGGCGCCGACGACCCA
>JBJTBK010000217.1:0-8104 GCA_046091245.1 Nevskiaceae bacterium
CCCGCAGTGCGGAAAGCGCCGCAGATTGGTGCTTGCCCCGCCCTTTGAATCGCAGGGGCGGCGGGTCGTCGGATTGCTCAACGATCACCGCGGTGACTTGCTTTCCGTCGGCGTCAGTGCCGACGGCCCAAGAGTTCAGCACGAAACCAAACGGCGCCAGCGGCGGCAGATCGCGCTGTTTGCTGACGCTCACGGTTCGTGGATTCGTTGCGCCCTCGATGAGGATTTCGGTATCAAGCGCCGCGCGCAGGCTGGAGTGGCCTCGTGCGCCTTTGGCGCTGTCTTTGCCGAGGTGATGCACTAGCAGCACCGCTGCGCCCGTTGCCGCTTTAATCCGATCAGCGCGCGTTATAAGCGCGCCCATGTCGGCCCCGCTGTTTTCGTCGCCGCCGGCGAGCGCGCGGAACAGCGTATCGATCACGACTACCCCGACGCTGTGCCCCGAGACGCGCTCCCCCTCGGCGCAGGCCGCAGCGCGTGCGCTCGCCTCCGTCCAGTCACTGCTCACTGGCGACAATCCCTTGCCCGGTGAGGGGGATACCGTGGCGTTGGTCGCCACGATCGTGGTGGGCGTATTGGCGTCGGTCAACAACGGCCTGTTCGTCGCGCTGGTGCTCAACATCTACGTGAAGCGCTTGCAGGCAGCGCGCGCCGAGGCGTTGGCGCTCGAAAGCGAACGATCCCGGCTCGCCGAGTGCGAGCGGCTGCTGGCCGAGATGCACGATGGATTGGGCTCGCAACTCGCCTCGGCGAAAATTCGTTTCGAGTGCGGTGCGATTTCGACCCAGCAAGCGGGGGAGGTGTTGCAAGAGTGTGTGACCGATCTGCATCTGCTCGTCGACACCCTTCGAGGCACGGGTGACGATCTCGAAGCCGCGCTCAGTGACCTTCGTTACCGCCTGGATAAACGAGTGGCGGGGCGAGGGCTGCATCTGACTTGGGCAATCAGTCTCGATCGGGCGCCTCGTTTGCCGTCTGCGGTCGTGCTCAATGTGCTTCGCGCGGTGCAAGAGGCGATCACCAATGCGCTGAAGCACGCGGGTGCCACGGAGATCTCGGTCTTGGCGAGCTACAGCGCCGTCGACGGAATTCAAGTCAGGATCGCGGACAACGGACGAGGTTTACCCGTCGAGCGGCCGCAGGGAAGAGGTCTCGCGAACATGCAGCGCCGCGCCGCGTCGCGGAGGCGGGCGGTGCCTTCAAGATCGACTCACGCGAGGGAGGGGGAACCCGGGTGAGCATTGATCTGCCCACCCGGGTGGTCTGAGTTTTCTCGGATAGCGTCGCTGGCGCTCAGCGCGAGGCCACGGTCTCCTCGGTCGTTACTTTGAATCCTTTGCCGATGTGCTGATCGAGGAAGCGATCGAGTTGCGAGAGCATCTCGATGCGGCTCGGGCTGCGGGAGAGCCAGTGATCCTCTGACTTCAATTGGAAGATCTCGTGCTTGGTCTTCGCTCGCTTCATGGCGGTTTCCATGAATTCGGTCTGCACGTACGGTACGACGGTGTCATCGACGCCGTGCATCATGAGTACGGTTCCAGTGACCTTATCGGCTGATCGAGCCGGTGAGAACTCGGCCACGTCCGGATCGCTGGTCTTGCCGATGTGCTTGCGCCAAAACTTCACCACGCCCGACTCGACGCCGTAGCGGTTCTCTTCCCAGCGCAGCATCTCGACCAAATCCGAAACTCCCGCGACGCTCACCGCGCAACGATACAGATCCGGCGTAAACGCAGCGCCAGCCAGCGCCGCATAGCCGCCGTAACTGGCGCCGGCGATGCACACCCGGTCGGCATCGACGATGCCTTGATCGATGAGGTGCTTCACGCCGTCGGTGACGTCGTGCTGCATCAACTGACCCCACTGCCGGTATCCCGCAAGTTCGTGCTTCTGGCCAAAGCCGGTGGAGCCGCGAAACTGCGGCTGCAGCACGACATATCCGCGCGAGGCGACGAACTGTGACCACCAGTCGAATCCGACCCCCGAGTCACGCGCACGCGGCCCGCCATGGGGCAGCACGACGAGCGGTAGACCTTTGGCTTCGCGTCCCGCAGGCATGGTCAAGTACGCGGGCACCGGGTAACCATCGCGGGCGGGGTAGGTGATGTTGCTGACCTTGCCGAGTGGCACCTTGGCGAGTTGCGGGTATTCCTGTCCCACGAGCTCGGCGCGGTTGGTGTTGAAGTCGACGAGGTAGTAGGCGCCCGGGTGGTTGCGGCTGACCGCGTAGGCGAGTACCAGCTTTCCGTCGGGCGTATAACCGAAGATCTCGATGCGCCGGCCCGGCAGCGCGCCTTCGATGGCGCGAACGCGGGCCGCGGCGGTTGAGTCGAGCCATTCAACACGCTGCTCGAGACCGCCCAAGCGCACGCCCTTCAGCGTGCGATCGTAGATGTCACGCACCGTACCTTCGACGTCGTGTTTCGGGTCTTGGTAGAGCGGCTGCTTGCCGCCGCCGCTGAAGGGGATGCTCCACAGACGCTCACGCTCACCGCCTGAAGCGCCGAGCGCCAGCGCCGACTGGTTGTCGGCCCCGAGGCCGACGATGCTGAAGTCGGGGTCCGTATGCTCGAACACGGTCTCCCATTCGTCGCCGCGTTTGACCTTCAGTTCCTGGCGCTGATCCTTGCGGTAGAAATCGACGCGGGCGCGGATCTTGCCTTCGGTGTCGATCATCCAAGAACCAGTATTGCGGATGCCTTTCTCGATGATCCGCCACTTGCCCGTCAACGGATCCACGCTCAACACCGAATTGACGCCATTGCTCGCGGCGGCACCTGCGGCCGCGTTATCCAGAACGCTCGCCGACATCAGAATTTCGCCAGGGGCTGCACCAACGCGGTTAATGAATCGGCCGCTGCTCGGCAGGATCCGGCTGTTGGTTTTCGCTTCCAGCAACTGACGTGAAGAACCATCGAGCGCGCTGATTGCAAACACCGCGCCGATTTCGCTCTTTTGTTCCTCATCGCCGCGCTCGGTGTAGGTGATGCTGAAGTCGGCGATGATCAGGGTCGGGCTGATGAAGCCCATGCTGCGCAGCTTCAAAGTCTGGTCGAACTCAATGCGCTGCGTGAGCTTCTTCACGTTGCGATCGAGGATGACGATAGAGACTTTCTGGCCGGTGTACGACGAGGCGAGGAATCGCCCGTCGGTCGACAACGAAACGTTGTCGATGACCGGCGTCGTGCCGAAGGCTTCGATGGGCGGCGGCGGTGTCGCGGTTTGCGTTGCCGGAACGGCAGGCGCCGTGAGCACGACGGCCAGCGCAGCAAGGCTTGCCAATGACAGAGAGCGAGTCAAGCGCATGGGTAGGACTCCAAGGTAAAAGCCAGAGTGGATGGGCAAAATCCTAGAGGGTTTCTGGGGCGCCCGCCAGTGGGTGTCGAACGCCGGCAACGACCCCGAGACCGGTCGACAACAGGCATAATCGGGGCCGGGGATTTTCGATGTCAGCACGCACGCTTTTCGACAAACTTTGGGATGCGCATGTGGTCCAGGATCTGGGCGGCGGCGTGGCCCTGATCGCCATAGATCGCATCTTCCTGCATGAGCGCACGGGGTCGGTGGCGCTCAAGAGCCTGCGCACGAGCGGCCGAGCCCTGTTCGACCCGACGCGCGTGTTCTGCACCATGGATCACATCGTCGACACCCTGCCGGGGCGAGGCGATTCGACCCTGATGCCGGGGGGAAGCCAGTTCATTCTCGAAACGCGGGAGGCGGCGCGCGAGGCCGGGATTCGGCTGTTCGACGTGCAAGATCCGCTGCAGGGCATCGTCCATGTGATCTCCCCGGAGCTCGGCATCGTACTGCCGGGGGCGACGGTCGTCTGTCCAGACAGCCATACCTGCACTCAAGGCGCACTCGGCGCTTTCGCCTGGGGTATCGGCTCGACCGAGGCCGAGCATGCGCTTGCCACCGGCACGCTGCGTATGTCGCGGCCGCGCACGCTCCGGGTGAATTTCGAGGGCGTGCTGCCGCAAGGCGTGACGGCGAAGGACATGGCGCTGGCCTTGATCAGTGCGCATGGGTCGGTGGGCGGTAACGGTTATGCGGTCGAGTTTGCCGGCAGCGCCGTGCGTGCGCTCGAGGTGGAAGCCCGACTGACGCTATGCAACATGGCGACGGAGTTCTCTGCGGTGACCGGGTTCATCGCACCAGACGAGAAGACCTTCGAGTACCTGAAGGGGCGCGATGGCGCGCCGCGTGGTGCGATGTGGGATCAGGCGCTACAGCAGTGGCGCGAACTCGTCAGCGATGAGGGCGCTGTATTCGATCGTGAGATCACCGTTCACGTCGATGAACTCGCCCCCATGGTGACCTGGGGCACGAGCCCGCAGCAGGCGATGCCCGTGACGGGAACGGTGCCGGAGGCCGCGGCGGCCGGCAGTTTAGCGGAGGCTCACGCGCGGGCCCTTGGCTACATGGGGCTTGAGGCGGGGCAGTCGCTTACCGAGTTGTCGATCGGGGCGGCGTTTTTGGGCTCTTGCACGAATAGCCGAATCAGCGATCTTCGCCGTGCGGCAGCGATCCTGCGGGGACGTCGGGTCGCGAGCGGTGTTCGCGCGATCTGCGTTCCGGGGTCCATGTCGGTGAAACGACAGGCTGAGGCCGAGGGCCTCGATGTGATCTTTCGCGAGGCGGGTTTTGAATGGCGCGAGGCGGGCTGCTCGATGTGCTTTTTCGCAGGCGGCGAGAGTTTCGGCCACCGGCAGCGGGTGATTTCCTCGACTAACCGTAACTTTGAAAGCCGGCAGGGACCCGAAACGCGCACGCACATCGCGAGCCCTGAGGTGGTGGCCGCGAGCGCTGTAACGGGGCGCATCACGGATCCGCGAACGCTCGTCGTAGCGAATGACCTCGCCGGGCATGACCACGCCGGGGGGCGGCTCTGATGGAAGCATTCACCGTCATGACGGCTGTCGCGGCACCGATGCTGCGCGACAACATCGACACCGACATCATCATTCCTTCGCGTGAAATGAAAACCGTCTCCAAGACGGGATTGTCGGCAGGTTTGTTCGCAGGCTGGCGGTATCCCGCCATCGGAGGGAGGGAGCCCAACCCTGAGTTTGTACTGAACCAGCCGGCCTACGTGCAGACGCGGATTCTGCTGGGCGGCAGTAATTTCGGTTGCGGCTCGAGTCGCGAGCATGCGGTGTGGGCGTTGCACGAATACGGTATCCGTACGGTCATCGCGCCGAGCTTCTCGCCGATCTTCCATGGCAACTGCATCCGTAACGGCATTGTGCCGGTCACGCTTGCTGCGAGTGACATCGCAGCGATTGCGGCTTACGTGGCCGAGGCGCCGCAGGCGCACCGCGTCACGGTGGATCTGCGCAGCGGCGAGGTGAGTGCCGGTACGGCGCTGCGCTATGCCTTCGCGCTGGAGGGCGAAGCGCGGGAGATGTTGCTCGAGGGACTTGATGCCATCGATCTGACTCTCAAACATCGTGTTGCCATCCAAGATTTCATTGATCGCGATCGGCGCGAGCGACCGTGGATCTATTTCGAGACATCGTCAGGGGGAGCATCGTGAGTGGCATTTTGATCAGCGAGGTCGGACCACGGGATGGGCTGCAGAGCGTGCCGAGCATCATGCCGCTCGAGGCGAAGAAAGCCTGGATCGCTGCGGAGGCTGCCGCGGGCGTCACTGAGATCGAGGTGGGAAGTTTCGTGCCGGCCAAGTTGCTACCGCAGTTGGCCGACACCGCTGAAGTGGTCGCTTTCGCGCGCAGCATTCCTGGGCTAACGGTGGCGGTGCTCGTGCCTAATTTGAAGGGTGCCGAGGCGGCCGTGGCCGCGGGCGCTCACAAGATCACCTTGCCGGTGTCGGTGTCGGAGATGCACAGCCTCAAGAACGTTCGTCGCACTCATGCACAGATGCTCGAGGAGACTCGCGCCATCGTGGCGCTGCTAAATAGCTTGCCTCGTGCGCAGCGGCCGAAATTCGAGGGCGGTCTGTCGACCGCGTTTGGTTGCACGCTCGAGGGCGTGGTGCCGCAGCGCAAGGTGGTGGAACTCGCCGAGGCGTTGATGGCCGCTGGCTGTGACGAGGTGGGCCTATCGGATACCACGGGTTATGCCAACCCGCGTCAGGTGTGCGAACTCGTCCGGGCCGTGCGTGCGGCCGTGGGCGAGCACGCGCTGTCGGGCCTGCACTTGCACAACACGCGCGGCCTTGGGCTCGCCAATGTGATGGCGGGTCTTGAGGTGGACATCACCACCTTCGATAGTTCGCTGGGAGGCCTCGGCGGCTGTCCGTTCGCGCCGGGGGCCTCGGGCAACATCGTGACAGAGGATCTGGTGTTCATGCTTGAGGCCATGGGGCTGCGCACCGGCATCGATCTGCCAAAGCTGTTGGCTGTGCGGGACATCGTGCGCCAGGCCTTACCCAAAGAATCACTGTACGGATTTACGCCCGATGCCGGTTTGCCGCTCGGGTTTGTGGCGGCGTCGGCTGCCTGAGGAGAGACCGCTGAGCGATCTGCCCAACCCCACGACGTTGCCCCGGCATGGCATCAAGGTCGTGGAGTTCACGCATATGGTGATGGGGCCCGCGGTCGGCGCGATCCTCACTGAGCTTGGCGCTGAGGTCATTCGAGTCGAGCCACCCGGCGGTGACTCGACGCGCAAGATCATCGGCTCGGGCGCGGGATATTTTCCGATGTACAACCGCAACAAAAAGAGCCTCTGCCTCGAGTTGAAATCACCGCGAGGTCTCGAGCTCGCGAGGCGGCTCTGCGATTCAGCTGATGTTGTCGTGGAGAATTTCCGCACCGGCGCGATGGAGAAACTCGGACTTGGCTACGAGTCGTTGGCGCAGTCGAATCCGCGGCTGATTTACTGCTCGGAAAAGGGCTTTCTGTCGGGTCCCTATGAAAATCGCACCGCGCTCGATGAAGTCACACAGATGATGGGAGGGCTCGCCTACATGACGGGTCCGCCGGGGCGGCCACTGCGTGCCGGCACCTCGGTGATCGACGTGACGGGTGGCATGTTCGGCGTCATTGGGGTGCTGGCCGCGATCGAGCAGCGCCATCGTACTGGGCGTGGGCAAAAGGTGAGCAGCGCGCTCTTTGAGACCACGGTGTATCTCGTCGGCCAGCACATGGCGCAGATGGCGGTCACCGGGCAGCCTGCCAAACCGATGCCGGTGCGCATCTCGGCATGGGCCATCTACGATGTGTTCGAGACGGCTGATGCCGAGCATGTGTTTGTCGGCATTGTGTCGGACGGTCTGTGGCAAAAATTTTGTCATGCGTTCGACTTGAAGGAGCTCGGCGCCGACGAGTCGCTGAAGACCAACTCGCAGCGGGTGTTGCAGCGAGAAGTGCTACTGCCGAAAGTGCGCGAATTGTTTCGCGGTTATCGCAAAGCGGACCTCGTGCCGATCTTGGAAAACACCGGGCTGCCGTTTGCGCCCATCGGCAGACCCGAAGACATGTTCGACGATCCGCATTTGGCCGTGAGCGGCGGTCTCGGCGCGACCACGCTGCCCGACGGCAAACAGACGCGGCTGCCCAAACTCCCCCTCGAAATGGCTGGGCAGCGGCCCTCGCAGGGTGGCATGCTAGCTCGACCCGGCGAGCACACCGACGAGGTGCTGCAGGCGCTTGGGCTGTCGACGGACGATATCGCTCAACTACGCAACGATAAGGTGGTCGGGTAAGCCAGGGCACACGATCCTTTGGACATCGCCGGCATCGAGGACGAGTTGCAGGACGAGGAACGTCTCGTTCGCGACTCGGTCGCGCGTTTCGTTGATGACGAGGTGCTGCCGATCATCGGCCGTTGCTTTGCCGAGTATAGTTTTCCGCGCGAACTGGTGGCGCCGATGGCACGACTCGGGCTGCTCGGTTCGTCGCTCGAGGGTTATGGCTGTGCCGGGCTCAATGCCGTGAGCTATGGCTTGATTTGCCGGGAACTCGAGCGCGGTGATTCGGCGTTACGCAGTTTCGTGTCGGTGCAATCGTCGCTGTGCATGTTTCCGATCTACACCTACGGCAGCGAGGAGCAGCGCGAACGCTGGCTGCCCGGCATGGCTCGTGGGGAAATCATTGGTTGCTTTGGGCTCACTGAAGCGCATGGCGGATCGGATCCACTC
>JBJTBK010000218.1:0-11718 GCA_046091245.1 Nevskiaceae bacterium
CATCGACGGCACGTAGCTGGCGCTTGGCGCGGAACAATCCGTCACCGATCGGAAACCAAACGCGCAGGTCGCGCAACTGCAGCAATGGCTCGCTCATGACATCTCCCGTGACTCGTGGGCTTCCTGCACGGGGTGATGACACGCGACGCTGCGCGTGCCTGCACGGGGCGCCGAGCCCATCAACGGCGGGCGTTCGCTGCGACAGAGTGCATCGGCGTGAGCGCACCGCGGACCAAAGGCACAACCGGGTGGCAGTCGCCGTGGGTTCGGCGGCTGTCCACCGATCGCCGGTAGCGGCCCCGTGCCGGCGTCATCGATTCGTGGCATCGATGCCAGCAGCGCTGCCGTGTACGGATGCTTCGGCGCCTTCAGCACTTCGTGCACCGTGCCGAGCTCCACCACTCGCCCGGCGTACATGACGGCAACGCGATCAGCGATGCCGGCGACGACACCCAGATCGTGCGTGATCAGCGCCATCGCCATGCCGCGCTCGCGTTTGAGCGTGGCGAGCAGCGCCAAGATCTGCGCCTGAATGGTGACATCCAAGGCCGTCGTTGGCTCATCGGCAATCAGTACTTCGGGGTCACAGGCGAGCGCGATGGCAATCATCACACGCTGACGCATGCCGCCCGACAATTCGTGGGGATACTGATCGAGGCGACGCGGGGCGTCGGTGACCTGCACTTGCTCGAGGAGCGCCAGCGCCCGCGCCCGCGCAGCCTCGGCGGAACTGCCGAGGTGATGAATGACCGACTCGGCAATCTGCTCGCCCACGGTCATGTGCGGAGTCAGCGACGTCATCGGATCCTGGAAGATCATCGACAACTTCACACCCCGAAACCGATTGAGCTCGGCGACCGGGCGATCAATCAGCGGCTCGGTGCCGAGCCGTGCCTGACCACTGACACGCGCATTGGCGGCGAGCAGGCCCATCACAGCCAGAAATGACTGACTCTTACCCGCGCCGGATTCACCGACCACGCCCACACATTCGCCACGGCGGATCGCCAACGAGAAATCATTGACTGCCGACAAGGGGCCATCCGGCGTATCAAACACCCCGGAGAGATGGTCGATGTCTAGCGCGATCGGCGCATCGCTGACATTCATGGAGGTGGCCTACCGGTCACGCGGATCGAGCGCATCGCGCAAGCCGTCGCCGAGAAAGTTGAAGCACATGAGCAGCGTCACCAAAAACCCCGCTGGCACGAGCAGCATCCACACCGCCGACTCCATTTCTTGCGCGCCTTCGTTGATCAGACTGCCGAGGCTCGCCTGCGGCTCCTGCACGCCAAGGCCGAGAAACGACAAGAAACTCTCGAACAAAATCATTTGCGGGATCGTCAAGGTGGCATAGATGATGACCGGGCCCACGACGTTCGGCACGATGTGCCGTGCCAAGATGCCGGGCGTGCCCACCCCGCTCGCGAGCGCTGCTTCGATGAATTCCTTGCGCTTGAGCGATAAGGTCTGACCGCGTACGATGCGGGCCATGGTGAGCCAGCCCACGGCACCGATCGCCAGGAACAGCACGTAGATGTTGCCGCGTTCGAACAGCGTCGAAAGAATGATGACGATGAAAATATAGGGCAGCGAATAGAGGATATCGACGAACCGCATCATGAGGTTGTCGATCTTGCCGCCGAGATAGCCCGCCGTGGCGCCGAAGGCAACCCCAATGCACAGCGACACCAGCGTGGCCAGCAGCCCGATTTGCAAAGAAATCTGCACTCCAACAAGGGTACGCACGAACAGATCGCGTCCGAGCCGATCGGTGCCCAGCCAGTGATCGTTCGGCCCGCCGGGTGGCACGGCCATGTGGTCCCAATCGATGGCATCGAAGGCATGCGGCGAGAACGTCGGGCCGATGAACGCCAGCAGCGCGATGACAACGATGAGCGACGCTGCGACCATCGCCGCTTTGTTGCGCCGCAGACGACGCCAGGCATCGGCCCAGAATCCCCGCGCCGCACCGGCGGGCAACGCCGCAGCCATGGCTTGATCAGTCATAGCGCACCCTCGGATCTAACCAGCCATACAGAAGATCCGCGATGAGGTTCAGCGTCAGCGTCAGACTGCCGTACACGACGATCATGCCCATCACGAGCGTATAGTCGCGATTGATCGCCCCCTGCACCAAGTATCGTCCGCTCCCTGGGAGACCGAATACCGTCTCCACCACCAGCGAGCCCGTGATCACGAACGCTGTGGCGGGGCCGAGGTAGCTCACCACCGGCAGCAACGCCGGACGCAACGCATGCTTGAGAATCACGCGCCGCTCCGGCAAACCCTTTGCACGCGCGGTGCGCACATGGTTGGTACGCAGCACCTCAAGCAAACTGCCGCGCGTCAATCGCGCGATATACGCGATGACGGGCAG
The DNA here is from genome assembly GCA_046091245.1 of Nevskiaceae bacterium. Classification (GTDB taxonomy): domain Bacteria; phylum Pseudomonadota; class Gammaproteobacteria; order Steroidobacterales; family Steroidobacteraceae; genus UBA964. Next base: position 2,381 of record JBJTBK010000218.1, read on the forward strand.
CGCCAGCGTCACGACGGGCAGCACCAGATAGCGAAACTCGCCCGTTTCCCAACCCGCCACCGGAAACCAGCGCAGGTGCAGACCAAACACCAGCGCGAACAATGGGCCGGTGACGAAAGCGGGCAACGCGATCCCGAGCACCGCCACACTCATGATGCCGTAATCAGTCGGCGAGTTTTGCCGCAAAGCCGCCAGGGTGCCGAGCGGAATGCCGATGAGCAACGCGAGCAGCACGGCGGACAAACCGAGCATGAGACTGACCGGAAGTCCCTGCACGATCAACTCGGTGACCGAAAAATCCTTGAACTTGAACGAGGGACCAAAATCTCCCTGCACGAGCCCGGCGAGGTAGCGGCCGTACTGCTCGAGCAGCGGCTTGTCGAGACCATAGGCGGCTTCGAGATTGGCCTTGATCTCGGGCGGTAAGGTCTGCTCGTCGTCGAACGGACCGCCCGGCGCGATGCGGATCACGAAAAACGACAGCGTGATGATGATGAACAGCGTCGGGATCACTCCGGCGATCCGGCGCAGCGCATAACTCAGCATCCGCTCAGCCCCCTGCGAGCGTGGACGGGCAACTCACAGGTCGGAGGTGACGATGAAGAGCGGCGCCTCGGCCATTTCACGGAACGTCGCCGCGATCTTCTGGATTTGCTCGGTCGACACGTCCTTGCCGAGCGCATCGAGACTGTGAACGTCAATGATTTCGATGTACTGGTAGGGCGAATCACCGCCGCCGAACAGTCCGTGCGCCTTGAGCACTTCGAATTTCTTGACCGACGGCAAGGCATTGACGATCGGCAGATCGACTTCGCGCGCGAACTTTTCGTAGTCCGCCACATTGACGCCAGGCTTGAGGTTGAACAGAACGACGAGTCGGGTCATGGATGTCTTCCGTGAAATCGGCGGAGCGCCGCGAGGCACCGAGTCTAGGTAACCCGCTGCGCCCTCCGCAAGACTTGACGAGCCTCAGCCGAGTCCGAGCGATCCGGGGTTCATCCGTCCCTGCGGATCGACCAGTCGTTTCAGGCTTGAGAGGAACCCCGCTGCCGAGGGCTGCAAGGACTGCTGATATCTGTAGAACTTGCCGAGTTGGAAACTGACGGCGCCCTGCTCCATGAAGGCTGTCGCCAGATCGATGCGGATCTGCGCGACTGTCGCCGCAGCCTCCGGGTTGGCCGGAAAGCGCGGCAGCTTGGCCAGATAGCCCGCATCCAGCACTCGCTCGTGGAAGCCGAGCCGAGCGTCGGGCCAGTACATCACAGGTTCGAGCAAGGTACCGGCGCCGCCGACCGTGGCACATAGGTACCCGCGGTCGATATCGAACTGCTGCATCGCTGCAGCATGGCGGGCAAACACCGCCTCGCACACCTCGTACATCTTTTCGGCGCAGGAAAACGGCACCGTGCCATGCACGGGAACCCAGCGCTCACCACCCGGCCCGAGCATGCTGTTGAGTTCCGCGAAGGGGTTCGCACGCATGACCTTGGGCACGGTATTTTCAACTTCCGTGCCGCCTGCAGACATGATTCGCCGAACGATCGCCGCCTTGGCGTCCGCATCGGCCGCATCGCGACCGTCGAGTGACAGGTGCACGGAGAATGTGCCCTCCTCCAAAAAGCTCCTGCCCGCCAGCACCACTTTGGCGCCTTCCTTCAAGCCCTTCAGTAGGCCGCCCGAGTGTTGCACCACCTTGCCCAGTGCCTTGGCATCTTCGCTCAGGCTCGCGCGCTTCATCCGCACGGCCTGCAAGCCTGGGTCGAACGCAAACTGCTCTGACACCACCTCCGCACGCGCCACCTCCGCCATCGCAGCGAACAATTCTGGGTGACTGCGGAAAGTGAACGACAAATACCGACTCTCCGCCTGCGGCCGAATGAGCCGAAACGTCGCACGGGTCTTGATGCCCAGCGCCCCACAGTCGGAGAGAAACATGCCGAGCATGTCGGGACCAACCTGCCGGAAAAACGGTTCGCCGTTGCGCGAGGCATGACTGCCGAGTTGCAGTACGGTCCCATCGACCAGCACGACGTCGAGACCGATAACACTCTCGGCGACAGCACCATAACGCCCAGAGCCCAAGAAAATACTGCCCTGCGACAGAGCGCCGCCGATGCTGGAACGCAGCCCCGACAGTGGGCCGTAGTACGGCGTGCGCACGCCGTAGGGTGCGAGCGCATCGAACAGATCTTTCCAGGTGGCGCCGCACTCCACCGTCACATAGCAATCCTCCGCATCGATCGTGACCACGCGATTCATGCTAAGCATATCGATCATCACCGAGCCGGCGCGAGTCGGGAGGTAGCCGTCGGTGTATGACATGCCACCGCCTCGCGGCACCACGGCGACCCCACTGGCATGAATGGCCTTCAGCGCCGCCGACAGCTGCGCGGTATCCGCGGGTCGAATGAGCGCCACGGGCATTTCACCGCGCCGGTAAACGTCTTCGGAGTGAAACGCGAGTTCCGCCTCGTCGGTCACCACACGCTCGCGCCCTAGAACAGCGACGAGATCCGCCACCACACCGCTTCCGCCTGCTACCAAACCCGCATCCATAAGCGTAGACCTCCGACTCCGATGGGCCATTTTAGGCCAAGAGTTGCCACAGAATACCCCCGCGCGAGCAGATGCTAGACTTCTGCCGCCGAAAATTCGGTGTCGCCACCACAGCACGAGCATTACGGGCACGAGCACTTCAGCATGAGCATTATTCGCGACGAGTCCCCCGAGTTCGATTACAGCGTCCCGGTCGCCGTGATCGGTGCCGGAGCCTGCGGCCTGACCGCCGCACTCGCCGTCCGTGACACGGGGGTCGATGTCCTCGTGCTTGAGCGCGACAAGCGCCTATGGGGGAGCACCTCGATGTCGCTTGGCGCCGTCTGCGGCGTCAATTCTGCGCAGCAGTCCGCGCACGGCGTGACCGACTCCGTTGATTTGTTCGTCGCCGATGTGATGGCCAAAACGGAGGGCCGCGCTGATCCCGCCCTCGCGCGTTTGATCGGCGAGCAGTCCGGCCACACTCTCGATTGGCTGAACGCGCATCATCAGGTGCCCCTGCTGCTCGATTTCAAGTGGACGGGACTCGGCCACTCTCGACCACGGCTGCACATTCCTCCAGGCCGCAACGGCGAAGAGTTGCTCGCCCTGCTGGCCAACGCCTGCGGACGAGCCGGAGCGGAGATCGTCATGGAGGCCCGCGTCACGGCGCTTTACGCCGATGCAGAGGATCGCGTACTCGGCCTGCAATTGCAGCGCCCCGATGGTAGCGTCGAGCGGCTCGGCTGCGAGGCCCTGGTCCTCGCCACCTGCGGTTTCGGCGGCAACCACGCGATGGTGGCGCAGCACATTCCCGAAATGGCGAACGCTCGCTATTTCGGCCACGAGGGAAATCAGGGCGACGGCATTCGCTGGGGCATGGAACTCGGCGCGGCGGTATCGGACATGACCGCATATCAAGGCCTCGGCACCCTCGCCGACCCGCAGCAGATCATCGTTCCGCACCCGCTGATGATTGAAGGCGGGTTTCTCGTGAACACCCTGGGCGAGCGCTTTACCCTCGAGCTCGCCAACATTTCCGGAATGTGCGTCCCAGTACTCGAGCATCCAGGCGGCACCGCCTGGGTGGTTTTCGACGAACGCCGCAATCAGGAGTGCCTTGCTCACTCGGTCGAGCAGCGACAGCTCAGCGAGGTGGGCGCGATCCGTAGCGCCCCAACCTGGAGTGAGCTCGAGCGCCTGTGCCAATTACCCAGCGGCAGCCTCGCCAAAGAAAACGCCGAGATCAACGCGGCCCGCGACACCGACGCGAACGATCGGTTCGGCCGCTCGTTTGAAGGTCTCGCCTCGCTCGAGGCGCCGTACTGCGCCATACGCGTCACCGGTGCGCTATTTCATACGCAGGGCGGCCTGCAAATCGACTCGGCAGCGCAGGTGTTGCGCCCCGACGGTCGCCCTCTTCCCAATCTTTTCGCGGGTGGCGGCGCAGCGCGGAGCATTTCCGGCCCAGCGGTCACGGGCTATTTACCCGCCGTGGGACTGTCGATGGCGATAACCTTGGGCCATATCGCCGGGCGATCGGCCGCGCAGCAGACCCAAGCGGTGAGCGCATGAGCAGCGACTGTCGATTCGCGAAGATGGGAACCCTGTCGAGGGTCATGAAGTGGTGCCTCGTGGTGGCAGCCGTGGTGGGCTCCGCCACTGGCGCAATCAACGCGGCAGACGTCCACAACGTCGATTACACGCCGCCTGGCGAATCCCGCGTGATGCCGCTACGGATCGCGGCGCCCGCGACCGGACGTCGCCTGCCGGTGGTGCTCTTCTCGCACGGCGCTTACGCGTCGAAGGACGACTACAGTCCGATCCTCGATCACTGGGCCGACGCTGGCTATGTCGTGATCGCAATCACCCACCGCGACTCGGTGAAACTCGGTGTCACCCGCGGCAGCAACAACCCGAAATTCTTCGAGTGGCGACTCGATGACCTGCAATCGATACTGGCCAATCTGGAGGCCATCCTCCAGCCAGTGCCCGCGTTGCGAGCACGCACCGATGTCACTCGTATCGCTGCGACCGGACACTCCTTTGGGGGGCTCGTAGCACAGACTTTGGGTGGCGCCACCTTCAACGACCTCGCGCGCGGCGGCGGCGCCGTGTCGCGGGCTGATCCACGAATTCGCGCAGTGATCATCTTCAGCGGCGCCGGCGCTTTTGCACCGCTGCTTACCCCCGAAAGTTTCGCGACGCTGCGTGTGCCGACCCTGGTCACCGTCGGCAGCAACGATTTGAAGCAAGCCCCGGATCTCAGCGGCTACGAATGGCGACGGCAACCGTATGATCTGATCGCACCGGGCCAAAAGTATCTGCTGACGCTGGATGGCGCCGACCATTACTTGGGCGGAATCGTCGGTCGAGCTGATCTGCCGCGCTCACCGAACGCGCCGCTGTATCTGGCGGACTTCAATCAGTGGTCAACCCTGTTTCTCGACGCCTACCTACGCGATCGACGCAGCCCGCGACAACAACTCGAGGCACTGCCCAAGACGCCTTCGTTTCGTAACGTCTCGACCGTCTCGACATTGCAACAACGCTGACGGTATATCGACTCAGCGAGTTCTACTCAGCGAGTGGCAGCCTTCAACGCGGCGACGATCGTCTCCCGTTCGGACGAGTCCGTGATCGGCTTGTCGCGCATGCGGTGCTGACCGTCGAGGAACACCGCGGGATCAGCAATCAATTGGCCGATGCTCTGCTCGTCCCAGACCAAGCCGTTTCGACCCGCGTCGACCAGCGCTGCAGAGTAGTAAAACCCCGGGGCGCTCGCCGCACGACGCCCAAATACCCGGTGCAGATTAGGACCGACGCCATGCGGCCCACCCTGCTCAAAGCTATGGCAGAACCGGCACCACATGAAATCCTGCTGGGTCTGCCCGCTCAACGCCGGTGCGGCGACGCCATCGGCATAAGGATCAATCGTCGGCGTGGGCGCGGGCTCGACCCACTGGCGATCCGTGGTGAGAGGAATCACGCCGAATATCTTGTACGGTGCATAGGCAGCGAGCGCGAGCAGCGCTGTGAAACAAGCCGCATGGGCGACTCGCCAGCCGATCGGTGTCCGCACTCGCTCATAGACCGAACCGCCGCCCCAATCGAAGCCCGGCAGCAACCGCCACGGCCCGATCCGGTAGCGTAGCGCTTGCCACACCCCAACGAGCACCGTGAAGCCGAACAAGGCAATGACAAAGAATCCAGTCGCGCTGTGCAGATAACCCAAGGTGACCGAGGCGCGATAACTCGCAGGCAAGAGCGCGGGCAGTTGCAACCCGCCGAACCAAGCCACCGCATGGCCCTCAGACCAGGCGAACAAAGGACCGGTAAGACAGAAAGCCGCGAGCGTCAAATAAAGCCCGAGCGTGCATTGGCGCGCCAGATCATCGGCCGCAGCCGGGACCCGCGTCGGTCGCGCCGGACGCGGGATGTGGAACCACAACCACAGCCGCGGCACCAGCAGCAGCAAGATGGACAATCCGTTGGCGATGTGAAGATGCTGCAAAGCCTCTCGCGCCGGGGTCCCCCGCGGTGTAACACCCACCTTGCTCGACTGGTACATCTGAAACAGCACGAGCGCGAAAATCAGCAGAGATAACAGGCGCTCCAAAGTGCGCAGGCGATGTTCCGTGTTCGTGTTCGACACGCTGTTATGCATCATCGCTCAGCCTCCCTCGCGCAGCGCCCGAATCACGGCATTGGGCAGTCGCGCATCGTCCCAGTCGGTGGACGAGACGCCGGTGCGTACGATCACCAGATTACGAGATGGCACGATATAAACGCGCTGCCCGCCAAAACCGTCGATGTAGGCGATATCTTTGGCTGCAAAGGGTTCCGAGTGGAACGCCTTGATGGTGTAAGGGTTGTACACGCGCTCAGTCCCCGACGGCGATCCCAACCAGAGGTTGGAACCAAACTGCGAGTTACGCGCTGAGGGGGTAAGCATCTGCTTCACCCAACCCTCAGAGACCAGAGGCTCGCCGTCGACCCGACCGCCCTCGAGGATCAGTCGTCCGACCCGCAACCAATCGCGCGCGGTAGCAAAGAGGCAGCAGAACCCTCTCGGTTGCCCGCCCACACGATCCATCCACAGTGCCGCATCCGCCGCACCGAGTCGTTGCCAGAGTCTGCTCGAGAGGTACTCGGCGTAACGCTTACCCGCCGCGCGCTCGAGCAGCGTGACCAACACTTGCGTGCTGGCATTGTTGTACTCGAAGTTGCTGCCGTGAGGCTTGGCTGCCGTCAGCTCCAGCACGCCGCGCTCAAGATTGGAACCGAACAAAATGCGGGCCGACTTCCAGGTGCCGAACACCGGAATCTCGAGACCAGACGACATCTGCAATAGTTCGCGCACCGTGATGGCTGCGCGCTCGTCACCGCGCCACTCCTCAATCCAACGCGATGCCGGCGCATCCACCGAGGGGATGTAGCCATCATCGATCGCCGCACCGACCAACAAGGCGAGCACGGCCTTGTGCATCGAATTGGGGTTGGTACGGGTGTCGGCAGAAAACCCGGGCCAGTACTTCTCGTATACGAGCGCGCCGTCTTTGTAAATCAACAAGGCCACCGACTGCATCTGTGTCGCGTAGTCGATCGCCGTGCTCAGCCGCTGCTCATCGAACGCCTGCAGCCCGCCGGTGGCGATGTTATCGCGAGGCGCACCCGGTACTGGATCCTGCGGTTGGGATTTGTCCACCGCAGCGGGTTGCGTCAGCGGCTGGCCGAAGAGCACGTTGCGAGGCACCGCGGGATCGGCGATCCACATCACGATCAGCAACACCACAACCAGTGCCACGAGGCCTGCGAGCAGACCTCCCAAAGCCTTCATGAGCCAGCGAATGATCTTCATGAACGCACCTGCCCTGCGCGACGCGCGGCGAGTTGTTGGCGAATCTCGGCGTGCCGCGTGGCATCGATGGGATAGCGCCACATCCACACGATCGGCACCAGCAACATCAAGGCCGGCAACCATGACGCCCCGAGGCGCACACCCTGCGCAACTTCCGAGGTGAGCACTTGGCTCATGTCGACATATCCGAACAGGGAGAGAAATCCGAGACCGGCAAATAAACCAAGCCCCATGCCGAACTTGAAGATCGACGCCAGAAACGCCATGTGACCGCCCATCTGCGCGCTGCCCGTCTGCAGCTCATCGCTGTCCACGGCGTCGGCGGTCATCGCCGGGGGCATGATCATGGTGCCGCCATTGCCAAAGGCCATCACCACGTTGGCGAGTAGCACCGGCAATACCACCCCCGCGGGAACGAAGAACAACGACACGTAAGCGATCGCCGTGACGCCGTTGGCGATGCAGTAAGCGCGATGCTTGCCGACGCGACTCGCCACAGGGACCCACAGGGGTGCGAGCAGCACGGCAGCGATCGTATTGACGATGGCGACGGTCAGCACATGCTGCTGCAGGCCGAGGGCTTGCGAGATCAACACCGGCTGAACGCCGAAATACACGCCCATCGCCAGTCGATCAAGTAAGTACGCTCCCGCGAGGCGCCGAAACGGCGCGTTACGCACCAAGATCCCGAGCAACTCGCTCCAACCGGGTGTGCGCTCGGCGTGCACCTCAGCCACCGGCACCCGAGCGAAACACCACAAAATCGCCAGTGGCAGTGCCACGGCAAAGAAAACGCCCACTGACTGCACGATTTGGGCGTAGCTCGGAAGGGCTACCCCCTTAAACCATATCCAGTAGAACATGCCGACGGCGCTCGCGCAGAGGTAGCCGAAAAAAGCGCCACTCTCGCGAAACCCGGCGATGCGTGTGCGCTCGGCATAGTCGGCCGACAGTTCACCGCCCCAGGTCTGATGCGGCACGTACACCATCGTCCAGCCTGCGTAGAAGAGCACGAGCCAGACCAGCAGATACATCGGCGTTGCTCCGGCGGGCGGCAGCAACAGGAACCAGGCCGACAGCAACGCGATGGGCGCACCCGCCACCATCCAAATGCGGCGGCGCCCGAAGCGGCTGCGCGTTCGATCGGATAACGCGCCGACCAGCGGATCGATGATCGCCTCCCAAAAGCGACCAACGGCGAAAATGGTGGCCACGGTCAGCGCAACCATGCCGACCTCCGCCGAGTAGTAAACGGGCGGAAGGAAGTTGTAGAGCGGCACCAGCATGGCCTGCAACGCCACCGTGGGCGCGGCATACGCCAGCAGCTGCCCCATGCGCAGCCGACCTTCGACAGCCTCGGTCATGTCACGCCCTCCTCTGCACGCCCACTCAGATCACGGCGCACACCGTCTTCGTTTCAAGGTAATTGTCGATCGCTTGATGGCCGCTGTCGCGACCCCAGCCCGATTGCTTGACACCGCCAATCGGGAGGCTTGCGTCGTACATCGAATGACAGTTGATCCACACGGTTCCGGCACGGATCGACGCCGCGAGCCGATGTGCCGAAGACAGATCCTGCGTCCAGACGCTCGCCGCCAGACCGTACTCGGTGTCGTTCGCGAGCGCCGCGGCTTCTTCCACGCTGCTGATGCGCGTGGCTACGACGACCGGTACGAAGATCTCCTCGCGGACCACCTTCATCTGCGGCTGCACGTCGACCAGCACCGTCGGCTCGATGAACGTACCCGCAGGTCCCATCTGCCCGCCGCCGGTAACGACCGACGCCCCCTCCTGTCGCCCGGAAGCGATGTACCCGGCGATACGATCGGCCTGTTTGCGACTGACCACCGGCCCCATCTGCGTCGCGGGATCTAGACCATGCCCGAGGCGGATGCCGCGGGCATAACCCACGACGCCTTCGAGCACACGGTCAAAGATTTTC
>JBJTBK010000219.1:0-2973 GCA_046091245.1 Nevskiaceae bacterium
CGCGTACTTCTCGAGTGCACCGCTGTCTGCCTCGGTCGCAGCACCACCCGCAGCCGGCGGCGCTTCGTCCTTGGCCTCACTCGCCCGCTCATCGGCAAGTTTCGACATGCCGTGCGAGATGTAATTGACCACATCGAGCCGCGAGACGTCCTGCCGACCGAGCAGGAACACCGCGTGGCTCTGCTTCTCGCCAAAGATCGCCACAAACACGTTGGCGACCCCCACTTCCTTGCGACCGCTCGACTGCACGTGAAACACGGCGCGCTGTAGCACCCGCTGGAACCCCAAGGTGGGCTGCACTTCGCGCTCTTCGCCCTCGGGCACGCGGGGGGTGGTCTGCTCGATATGCTCGCGCAACTCGACCGAGAGCTTCGCGGCATCACCGCCACAGGCCTGCAGAATCTCCTTGACCCGCGGCGTGTCGAGGATCGACAGCAGCAGATGCTCGACGGTCAAGAACTCGTGGCGACCCTCACGGGCCACCTGAAAGGCCGAGTTGAGGCAGGTTTCCAATTCGTTGGACAGCATGTCAGCGGCACTCCATTGCGTCAGGCTTCCTCGAGCGTACACATCAGCGGGTGCTGATGATCACGCGCGTACCGGCTCACCAGGGCGACCTTGGTCTCGGCGATCTCATGGGTAAACACACCGCAGACTCCCTTGCCGCGCATGTGGACCTCGAGCATCACTTGCGTGGCTTGGGTCCGACTCATCCCGAAAAATCGCTCCAGCACATCGACCACGAACTCCATCGGCGTGTAATCATCGTTCAATAAAATGACTTGGAACAGCGGCGGCTGCTTGACCTCGGGAGTAGCCTCGGCAACCGTCGCGTCGAGACCGGGGCGTGACTCTTCAGCGGACATAGGATCGTTATAGGGGTGCGGGTGAACGAACTCAAGTGTAGGCCGGCAGGCGGCTAGGTATGATTCACCTCATGCGTGTCAGGTGGGATGCACCGGTGTGGGTCGCAGGAGGGCTGTCTGTCGCGCTCGGGCTACAACTTGCCTGGGCGCTGGCGGTGCAGTTTGGGGTGCTCGACCCGAAACTGGAACAGGCCGTGTCGATATCCGCACCTGCCGCGACACCCTCAAGACCGATCCCACAACTGGCACAGATCATGGCCGCCGAACTCTTCGGTGCCCGCGAGGCACCAGCCGCGACCGATCCGCTGGATGCACCGCCGACCTCGCTCAATCTCGTGCTCGCGGGTGTCATCGCCGCCCGGACGCCCACCGAGGGCAAAGCGATCATCGGCGAGACCACCGCGGTGGCCAAACTGTACGGAGTTGGGGCCAGCTTACCCGCAGGCGCAAGGCTGCATTCGGTGTATCCCGATCGGGTGATCCTCGATCGCGACGGCACGCTCGAAAGCCTGCGTCTACCTGCGCAATCGACGGCGGCTTTCGGCATCCCGCAAGCCGCCAGTGCGCCCCCCGCAAACGAGGCGGCGCTATCGGCGATCACCAATGTGATTCGTTGGCAGACGGTCATACGGGCCGGCAAGCCCGGCGGCGTTCGCGTCTACCCGGGTAACGACGCGGCGCAATTCACCGCCATCGGCCTGCGCCCCGGCGATCTCGTGCTGGCGATCAACGACACGCCCCTGACCGATCAGGCCAATAGCGAACAATTCATGCGAACCCTGAGCGGTTCGCCGCAGTCGAAATTGACCGTCGAGCGCAACGGCAAGGAGGAAAACGTGATGTTGAACGTCGCAGGCCTCACGCCCCCGGCACCCTCGCCGCCACCGCCCACTCCGGCGCAAGGCGCGGAGGTCAATGCGCAGTGATTATTTGCAAAACCGAAAAGCCCCTGTCAGCGTCACCCTTCGCCTACCTCGACTGGATCCCATGATGCGCATTCGACACGTACTGATCGCCGCTCTGCTTGCCGCCGCAGGCGCTGCTTCCGCGCAGCAGCCCGCGCCGGGCCAGCGCATCACGCCAAACTTCAAAGATGCCGACATCACCCAAGTCATCGAGGCTGTAGCCGCGGCCACCGGCCTAAACGTGATCATCGACCCACGGGTTCGCGCGCAGGTCACGATGCTGTCGCAAACATCTATGACGCCCGCCGAATTCTACGAGGCCTTCCTCGCCTTGCTGCAGGTGCACGGCTTTGCGGCCGTACCCTCCGGCAAAATGCTGAAGATCATCCCGGATGCCAACATGCGCACCATGCCCGGGCGCGATCTACCGGGTCGAGTCAGCGCCACGTCAGACGAACTCGTCACGCAAGTGGTCAGCGTCACAAACGTCAGCGCTGCCCAGCCCGTGGCGATCTTGCGGCCGTTGATGCCGCAGAACGCGCATCTGGCGGCCTACCCCGCCTCCAACATGCTGATCCTCTCCGATCGCGCCAACAACGTGAATCGCATGTTGCGGATCATCCGTCGGATCGATCAGTCGAGCGATGCCGACATCGAGGTCGTCGCAATGCAGAACGTGTCGGCCGCGGAAGTCGTGCGCACCATGAACCTGCTTAATCCGGCACAGACTCAATCGGCCGAGGGCGGCATGGCACCGCTGCGCGTCGTGGCCGACGAACGATCGAATAGCATCTTGCTGGCCGGTGAAAAAACGCAACGCCTGCGCGCACGTACCCTGATCGCCTATCTCGACACGCCGCTCGCCGGAGGCGGTGACACTCGGGTGCGCTACCTTCGCTATGCGGATGCAGAAAAGATCGCGACCAAGCTGAAGGAACAGATTCAAGGCAGTGCTACCCCGGCCGCTGCGGGCGCGGCCGGCGCCGCCGTCAGCGGCGAGCGCAACACCACCATCTGGGCCGAACCTGAGACCAACTCGCTCGTCGTCACCGCCCCTGCCAAACAAATGGCCTCGATCATGTCGATCGTCGACAAGCTCGACATCCGTCGGGCGCAGGTCATCGTCGCGGCGATCATCGTTGAAGGGTCAGCCGACAAGTCCGCTGAACTCGGCGTCAATTGGCTCGTCGACGGTTCCAACA
>JBJTBK010000220.1:0-5248 GCA_046091245.1 Nevskiaceae bacterium
AGAAGGTGAGCACCACGGGCCGGTCGGGATCAAGCGGCGGGGTGTTCGGGCCCGCCATCATCGGCCGCGCGATATTGCAGCTGAAGCCAAACCCGCCGCTCCAGATTCCTCCGGCGATGCCGAGCTTTGCCAGGAAGCGCCAGTGTCGCAGCGCGACGTTCACCACCAGTACCGGTGCATGGTGGAAACGTGCGTAGGCGTCGACGTGCGTTTGCGGCAGGTCGTGGACGATGCGTCGATTGACCCATCCGCCCGAGGCGAGCACGGCGATGCGCGCGACAACTCGATACAGGCGGCCGGCCTTGAGGTAGGTCACCGCGACGCGCTCGCGACCGACGTGTTCCACACGCACCGCGGTCGCGTCGTGCCGCAGGCGCACGGCGCCATCGCGCTGGTCGAGCAGCGCGTGGCGCACCGGTGCGGCGAGCACGCCTTCGAGGGTGTCGCCGGCAATCGAGCCAGGGATCAGCGAGCGCACGAAGTAGCGAGCAATCGCGGAGTTTCCGCCGGGAAAGCTCAGCAACGGCGGATCGCTCAGCGACTCCGGCCGCACGAAACCGGGAAACGCGAAATAGCGCCCCCAGTAGGCGCTCAAGACATCGCAGCCGTGCCCGGCGATGCTGGCCATGATCGCGTTGTAATAATCGCTGACCTCGGCCGGCAGTCCGAGCACGCCGGTATAGAAGGATTTGAGCGTCAGCGTGTCGAGGCGCTCGTCCGGCCAGTCTGCCGGGGCGACTTCGGTCGCGCGCAAGCGCCGAAAACCCTCGCGCACCGCCGTGCTCCACGGCGTGGCATCGAGTCCTTTGCGCCACACGTCCGACACCCATGGCTGACGGGCGCCGCGAAAGAAATGCCCGATGTCGAAGGCATCGTGCTTCCAGTGCATGAAATCGTAGTTGTCGAACGGGATGCGCATGCCGGACGCAGCACCGGTCGGCGCCACGAAGTCGAACTCGCGCGGTATGCCGAGCGCGGTGAAGTAATCGTCCGGGCCGCCGGTGGGCTGCTCGGCGCCGAAGTCGTTCGAACCCTGCGGACCCGTCAGGTGAACCCCGTCGACCTCGAACTCGTTGCGTTTTGCCTCGCCGCCGAAGATCGGGTGGTTGTCGAGTATCAGCACCTTGCCCGCGGGATGCAGGCGACGGAAATGATGTGCCGCCGACAGACCCGAGAAGCCGCCGCCAACCACCACCAGATCGCAGGTTTCGCCGGACTCGATCGGCTCGTGGATCGTACCGTCGAAATGTCCGGCGCGGATCCGGTGCGCGCTGCGGATCACATCGGGTGTGTTGCCGTGCGAGAGCGCGTAATCGCCAATACCCCCCGGCCCGTACCAATCCCTGCCCGGATCGAAATCGTAGCCAGGGCCTGCGGCCGAGCCGACAGCGGGCAGCAGCGCTCCGCCGGCCGCGACGGCGGCGCCCAGAACGAAGTCCCGCCGCGTGATGGCGCGGTCGAGGCCGAGTTCGGTATCGGTACGGTATGGCATGCGCACAAGTATACGGCACGCTTGCGCGGGACTCGCGGCAGGCGATGCCGGCGGCGAGCGAGGCGGGACGGCCGTCACGCGCTGGAATATGATCGTCACCCCACGATCATCCCTCGCAGTGCCACGATGAACAACGGCAGGACCATCGCGTTCTTTCCCGAGGCGGCCTTCGGGCCAGCGTTGAATTCGGTCGGCATCGCGCAGGCCTGTCGCGAGCTCGGGCATCGCGCGGTGTTCATGCGCGACGTCGGATTTCGCGGCGTGTTCGCGAAATACGGCTTCGAGGAATTCGAGGTCCCGATGTCCGCGCCGATGGCTCCCGAGGACTCGGCGAAGTATTGGAGCGACTTCATCACCCGTCACATCGCCAACTTCCGCAAGTCGCCCTTCGATCAGCTCGACAACTACGTGAAGGAGTGCTGGGAAGCCATCATCGACACGGCACGCTGGGCGCAGAAGGGCCTGCCCGCGGCGCTGGAGGCGATTCGCCCGGACCTGGTCTGCGTCGACAACGTGATCCTGTTCCCGGCCATCAAGCAGTACGGCGTGCCATGGGTGCGGATCGTCTCGTGCAGTGAGAACGAGGTCGAGGACCCGGCCATCGCCCCCTACCTGTCTGGATGTACCGAGGGCGACGTGGACGGATTTCGTCGCTTCCGCGCGCGCTATCTCGAGGTGATCGCGCCGCTGCACGCGCAGTTCAACGCGTTCCTCGTCGACTGCGGCGAACCGCCCTATCCGGAGGGCTGCTTCTTCGAAGAATCGCCCTACATGAACCTGCTGCTCTATCCGGCGCCAACGCGTTTCCCGCGTTCGCGGCCACTCGATCCGGCGCGCTTCCAGTACCTCGACGGCTGCGTACGCGAGGACGAGGATTACACGGTGCCCGATTTCGGCTCGCGCAACGACCAGCCGCTGATCTACGTGAGCTTCGGCACGCTGGGTGCGAGCGACACCGAGCTGATGGCACGCATCATCCGCGTGATGGGTACGCTCCCCTACCGCGCGCTGGTGAACGTCGGCGATTACCGGGACAGTTACGCAGACGTGCCGGACAACGTGCACCTCGCGCCGTGGTTTCCGCAACCCTCGGTGATTCCCCAGGTCGATGCGGTGATCCACCACGGCGGCAACAACACCTTCACGGAATGCCTCTATTTCGGCAAGCCGGCGCTGATCATGCCTTACGTGTGGGACGGGCATGACAACGCGACGCGGATTCAGGAAACCGGGCACGGCCTGAAACTGCCGCGCTACGACTGGAGCGATGCCGATCTCGGCGCTGCGCTGCACACGCTGCTGAATGACGCGCCGATGCGGCGCAAGCTGGCCGATACCCGCGCCTTCATGCAGTCCGGGCACGGACCGCAGAAGGCTGCGCGGGTACTCGATGCGCTGCTCAGGCAGCGGTGACCCTGCACAGGAAGAGCCCATGATCCCGTCGTACAGCACGCGCGCGTCCATTGGCTGTATTCCCGCCGCGCGCGAACGCGGAGCCCTGCTGGACTGGGGTGCGCAGCCCGCGGCGATCGCCGGAGAATCGCACAGCAGCGGCCTGCTGCTGTACAAGGCGACAGATGGCGGCGTGGAGAGCGGTTTGTGGCAATGCACGCCGGGACGCTGGCGCCTGCACATCCCGGGCGACGAGCTCTGTTACTTCCAGTCCGGGCGCTGCCGTTACGTAGCCGATACCGGCCGCGCCATCGATGTGCACGCCGGGACACTGGTGCATTTCGAGCCGGGCTGGAGCGGCGAGTGCACGGTGTTCGAGACCATGCGCAACACCTACATGCTGAGCGTGGGCGCCGGCCACGGAAGTGCCGGCGCGCACGTGCTCGACGATCCGCTCGGGCTAGCCGACACGGTCGACTGGGGCCGGATCCCGACCATGATCGAGGGCGATTCGTTCACCTCGGGCAGGCTGCTGCACAAGGGGCCGGAAGGGCGTTCCGAGACTGGCGTGTGGCTGTGCACGCCGGGCTTCTGGAACTGCCATGTCACCAGTGACGAGTTCTGCCACTTCCTGGCCGGCCGCTGCACCTACGTGCACGAGAGCGGCGAGGTGATCGAGATCGTCCCGGACACGGCCACGTTCTTCCCCAAGGACTGGCGCGGCACCTGCCGTGTCCACGAGACCGTGCGCAAGGTCTACATGATCCGCTGAGTCTGTTGCGCGCGCAGCGGCGCGTGCAGTTCGCGGTGCCAGGAAATCCAGCGTGACGGCGGTCGTCACCGCGGCGCCGGCGGTGCTGATCGGGGGCAAGTCCGGGAGGGGCTTGATGCGTCCTATGCGTTCCGCGTCAGCATGGCCGCGCCGAATCCGATGATCACCATCGGGAGAAACGGCAATACCAGCTCCAGCCATGCGCCACCGGGAAGTGTTTCCAGCACGCGCAGGAACCACGGCGACCACCAGCCACCGAAAGCGATCATGAATACCCCGAGGGCGATCAGTGCCGCGGCTGCCAGGCGTGTCGAAACTCGGCCGAGCACCGCGACGCGCGACGCAGCATTCATCTTCACATCCGGAGTCCCGAACCGAACCGTGCCGCCAGTGTAGCCTAGTCTCCGTGCGCGCGGGCCGATGGCGTCGTGGCATGGAGCGGCGAGACAGTGCAGAATCGCGGCATTCATTCGCAGGCAGCACCCTCATGGACGTCGTCGCGCAGATTCTGAAACACCGTTCGCTCAACGGCTGGGCACTGTTCCTGCTGATCGTGTTGCCGCTGAGCGCCACGGTGTTGTTCAAGGCTTCCGGGCTCGATCTTTCCGATCCGCGGAACATTTCCGCACTGTTGCAGTTGTCCGTGCGGCTCGCGGTGCCTTGGCTGTACCTCGCGTTCGCCGCATCGGCGCTGGCGGCGGTTTATCCCGGCGTTTTCAGCCGCTGGTTGCTGCGCAACCGTCGCATCATCGGCCTTTGCTTCGCGGCGGGCATGGCCTGGCAGCTGCTATTCATCTGCTGGATGGTGTTCGGACACTGGACGTACTACCTCGCGGAGGCGTACAGCGTGTACGACCTTGCCGAGCAATTGCCGGGATATGTGGTGCTGTTCGCGATGACCGCGACGTCCTTCGCGCCAGTCCGCAAGAAATTGACGCCCACGCAATGGCGCGTACTGCACAAGGGAGGCATCTATTTCCTGTGGGCCGTGGTCTGGAGCACGTACTGGTTCGCGTTGTTCTATTACACCGAGGCACAGATCATCGACCATGTTTTCTACTGGGCTGGTTTCGGCGCCTGGGGCTTGAGAGTGATGGCATGGGCTAGAAAGCGGCGCGTCGTGGCGGCGCCGCGTCACTTGTAGGCGATGGCAGCGCTCGTCGGTCCCGCGAGCGGCTGGACCACGACCTTCTTGAAGCCTGCAGCCTTCGCCCACCCGGCGAAGTCGGCGCCGGTGTAGTCGAAGCCGTCGCCAAGCTCGATGAGCATGTTCAGCGACATCAGGAGGCCGAAGGCGTTGAGCCGTCGATCGTCGTCGATCACGTTCTCGATGGCGATGAAGGCGCCGCCTTCCGGGACCGCGTCGTACGCGGCCTGCACCAGTTGCTGCTTCCTCTCGGCGTTCCAGTCGTGGAGGATGGTCCCCATCACGATGACGTCTGCCTTCGGCAGCGGGCCGGCGAAGAAGTCACCAGCGGCGACGTTGATGCGATCCGCTAGACCCGCCGCGGCGACGTTGCGGGTGGCGATGGGCGCCACCTGCGGCAGATCGAAGCTCGTCATCGCCAGGTGCCCGTGCCTCTGTCCAAGCG
>JBJTBK010000221.1:0-5393 GCA_046091245.1 Nevskiaceae bacterium
GGCTTCGAGCGCTGCATCGTGTTTCATAGCCTCTCCAAACGCTCGAGCCTCCCGGGCTTGCGCTCTGGCTTTGTCGCAGGCGATCGGCAGCTGCTCGAGAAGTTTCTGTTGTATCGCACCTACCACGGCAGCGCGATGCCCGAGCCTACCCAGCGCGCGAGCATCGCCGCGTGGAACGACGATGAGCACGTGCGCCAGAACCGTGCGCTCTATCGTGAGAAGTTCGCCCGCGTGCTGCCCATCCTGCAGGAGTGCCTGCCGGTCAGCGCACCCGAGGGTGGCTTCTATCTTTGGCCCGAAGTGGGCGGTGATGATGCCGCCTTCACGCGCGAGCTCTTCGCCGCGACGAACGTCACGGTCGTACCGGGCTCCTACCTCTCCCGCGGCGGTGCGGGCAGCGGCCGCGTGCGGATCTCTCTCGTAGCGAGCGTCGACGAATGTGTCGAGGCCGCGCTTCGCATTGCCCGTTTTGTGAAAGGACGACATTCATGACCGACCACACCGCCCTTAAAGCCCTCATCGAAGCTGCATTCGAGCAACGTGCCGAGATCACACCGAAAAGCATCTCGCGCGAGCTGCGCGTCGGGCTCGACGAGGCACTCGATCTGCTCGACAGCGGCAAGGCTCGCGTCGCCGAGAAGCAAGAGGGCCACTGGGTCGTCAATGATTGGTTGAAGAAGGCCGTGCTGCTGTACTTTCGGGCCTGGGACAACAAGCTCATCGAAGGCGGTCACACCCGCTTCTTCGACAAGGTGCCGCTGAAGTACGCGGCCATGGATGAAGCGACGCTGCGCGCGAGCGGCACCCGCGTGGTGCCCGATGCCGTCGTGCGCAAAGGATCTTATGTCGGCCCGAACGTCGTGCTCATGCCCTCGTTCGTCAACATCGGTGCTTACGTGGACTCCGGCACCATGGTGGACACCTGGGCCACGGTCGGCTCCTGCGCCCAGATTGGCAAGAACGTGCATTTGTCGGGCGGCGTTGGTATCGGCGGCGTGCTCGAGCCGCTACAGGCGGCGCCCACCATCATCGAAGATCACTGCTTCATTGGCGCTCGCTCGGAGATCGTCGAGGGCGTCATCGTCGAGGAAGGCGCCGTGATCTCGATGGGCGTTTTCATTGGCCAGAGCACGCGCATCTATGATCGCGAGACGGGCCGCATCACCCAAGGCCACGTCCCGGCCGGGGCGGTGGTCGTCCCGGGCAGCCTGCCGTCCAAGGACGGCAGTCACTCGCTCTACTGTGCGGTGATCGTCAAGCGAGTTGATGCGCAAACGCGCGCCAAGACCTCGATCAACGAGCTGCTGCGGACGACCGACTAAGCCTCGTTACCGCGAGCCTCAGAAACTCGCCGAGATCGAGGCGGAGTAACTGACTTCGCGATCGTAGCGGTTGAAGAATACCTTGTTCGAACCGCGCTGCTGGAACTCCTCGTACCCGGTGCGCAGCAGATTGCGCGCCTCGAACTTCAGTTCCACATCGCGATCGAACAGCGTGAACCCCTGCCGAACCACGAAATCGACGTTGATACCCGGTGACTCCACCACATCCGGCAGGCCCGCGGCGCCGCGACTGAACACCCGATCCGACGCGTACGACACGAGCAGGGTCTGCTGCGAGAGACGCTCTCGATCCTCGAGGCCGATCTGCAGATTGGCCAGATGGTGGGACTGACCCGTCAACTGCGTACCATCAACGAAGAAGTTGCTAGCCGGCTGTGCCGTCGTGCCGAACACGTTGGTGACATCGCCCGCTCCGACCTTGATTGACGAGTCTGACCAAGTGTAGTTCGCGATCAACACGCCACGCCGCGAAGCGAAGAAGGCGTTATCAAACGCGAGATCCATATCGAAATATTTCTGCGACTCGAACTCCACACCATAAAGCGTCGCCTGCGGAGCGTTGGCAAAGCTCGTGGCTGGTGAGTTGTCGTTGAAGCCCGTGAACGCTTCGATCGGCCGGTCGATCTTCTTGTAGAAGCCCGCCATTGCGAGGCGCTGCTCCGGCGCGAAGTACCACTCGTAGCGCAGCTCCGCGTTGGTGAACTCGCTGTCCACCAATAACGGGTTACCCCGATAAGCGCGGTTGCTCTCCGGATCGAAGTACGCCTGGAACATCAACTCGCGGAACTGAGGGCGCGCAATGGTCTTAGAGCCGTTCAACCGCAGCTGCATGTCGTCGCCGAACTTGTAGGTCAGCGTGACCGCCGGCAACACGTAGTCGTTCTCGAGGTTCGTGCCTGCCGTCGACGATGAGGCCGTCTTGAACACCTGCAAGGGGTTCACGAGCTGCTCGGCCTTTTCGTAGCGTGCGCCGGCGCTGAGCTCGAGACCGTCGGCCAACTCCGCCTGCAACTGCAGATACGCCGCATTGGTCTGCATCTCAGCGGCGAACGCGGGGTCGGTCTCCGTCGATTCGACCATGCCGACCTTGTAGTACTGAATCACCGCCTTGCCGAGCAGATAGTCGGGGCGGAACATCGCCACACCGCTCGGGAAATCCGACGGCGCCAGCACGAGGAACTCGCGGCGCTTGGATTCACGCTCGGTCTTGCTGAAGTCATACCCGCCCGAGACGTAGGTCGACGGGGTCACTTCCCAAGTCAGATCGAGACCATACGAGAACAGGTCCTCGCTGAGATCGGAGAACGCCACGCGAGCGAACCCGGTCTGACCGTTGTCGAGCCGGTTGATGAAATACTGCCCATAAGGGCTCGCCTCGATGTTTGATCGCGAGGACCCGAGACTCATTTCGAATGGCGCTTCACGCGAAGAATTGGCGAACGCAATGCGTGCGTCGATCTTGACCGGGTCAAGATTGAACCCACCGGTCAACTGCGTTGACCACAGCTGACGCTCGTACCAACCCGTCTCCTGCTCGCGGAAATCGAAGGTCGGACGCTGGTTGTTTTGCTTGCCCTCGGCGAGACTCGTGCGCTTCAACGTGTCGCGCACGATCAGGTTGGTCCAACGGATGCGGTTACCTTCGCCGTACTCATACGCGAGTCCCGCGAGGCCGTTGATGACGATCCTATTCTCGCTGACCACTTTTCGATAATCTTTGTCGAGACGCGAGAGATCGGCACTGGCCGGGGACTGCTCGATGATGTCGCGCGTCTTCCAATTATTGCTGTAACCCGCGGTGGCGATAAACCCGAGATCGCCGTTGTCGAAGGACTTGGAGGTGCCGCCCGTGACGTTGCCGGAAAAACTCACCGGCAACTTGTCGATCAGTTGCACCAGACCATTACGCGTATTGACGAACTGCGCCGCGATCGCGCCGGCATCGACATTTCCGGAGCTCAGACGCTCGCCGCTCGCGAAGAACGCCGCCAGCGCCGGAGGTGGGTCGCGCAGGCCGCTGTCGACGCCCGTCGGATCGTACTTGCTGCCAAAGTGCTGGTAGCCGATCTGCCCGGTTGTTTCACCGTCGCCACCGATACCCAGGCCCACCTTCAAGAAGGGCTCCTTCGGTACCGCCAGCGTCGTGAGATTGATCAGACCGCCGCCGAACTCGCCCGTGAGGTTCGCCGAGTAGCTCTTCTGCACCAGCGAGGAGGCGATGATGTCGGTCGGGAAGATGTCGAGCGGCACCGCGCGGCGCAGAGGCTCGGGGCTTGGCAACGGCGAGCCGTTGAGGAACGCCTGCGAATACCGATCGCCGAGGCCACGCACATAGACGAAGCCGTTACCGGCCACGCTCAAGCCCGTGACACGACTCAGTGCTCCGGCCACATCGCCATCGCCGGCTCGAGCGATGTCTTCGGCAGAGAGCACCGAGACCACCTGCGTCGTCGCCTGCTGGATGTTTCGGTCACGTCGACCGACCACCACGATATCGCCGGCGATCTCGATGTCTACCGCCTGCGCATCCTCGGCCGGCGCTGCGGCCGCGGCCGCCGGCGGAGTCTCCGGCGCCGACTGACCGGCCGCGAGTGGCGAGGCGATCGCCATCGCCAGCAGCAAGGTCTTGGAACTGTTCATCGGTTAGAGCGAGGGCAGCGTCGTGCAGGACTTGCTGGTCGTTCCGAAGTTGGCGGTCGCGGAGTTGCAGGTCCAACCCGCGTACCAGGTGTCGTTGGCGTCCTTCACCGCGCCGATATAGGTCGTGGTGTCGAAGCCCGCGTTCAAGGTCTTCGGATCCATCGCCGTACGGCCCGTCTCGTTGGCGCCATTGACGAACACGTTGGTGAGCGAGTTGGTGAAGGTCGAAATGTTGTTGTTGCCCGTCACATTGAACGCCGCATCCACCTGCGCCGCGGTCAATCCGCTCGAGCCCGAGAACGCGGTTGTCGCACACTGCATGGCCACCGAACGGAACACCGGCGGGCCGACCTTGTCGATCGCCGCATCGGTGGTGAGCATATTGGCGCCATCCATACGCAAGCAGGCCATCGGCGACACGAGCACGCCGTTGAGCATGGTCACATCTGCGCCACCGCGGAAACGCATGGCTGCGCCGTTACCCGTGGCCGGGTTCTTGTGAACCAACGTGAAGTTCGCGATACGCATCCAGGTGCGCGGCGTCTGGTTCTCGAGGGCGTTGGTCGAGTCGAGCTCGATCATCGAGTCGGCGTTACCGGAGGTTTTCTGCACACCGATCACGTACTGGATCAGCCCCTTGTAACCGGTGTCGAGATCGAGCGTGTCGTCATCCGCACCAGTGATCACGAAGCGCTTGGCGTTGTGCGTACCGCCGAAGAACTCGAGACCGTCATCCGAGCTGTTGTGCGACTGGATGTACTCGAGCACCGTGCCGCTGCCGACGCCACCGGTGGTGAGCGCTTGCAACTCACTGTTACCTGAGAGCACGTAACCGGAGTAGCGGATTTGCACGTACTTCATCGCGCCGCTGTTGTCGGGCGGCGTCGCGCCGCCGTAGTAGGCAGGGTCCACGGCGCCGTCGGTCTGACGCTCGCAGTTGACCGAACCCGGCGTGGCGTTCGGCGCCACGGTGCAATCGGTGATCGGCGCACGACCGAGCAGAACCACACCACCCCACTGACCCTGAGAGTCATCGGTGGCGAGGCCTAGCACGTTGTCACGGCTCGTGAAGACGATCGGCGAAGTGGCAGTGCCGGTGGCGTTGATGCGATGGCCGCGGTTCACCGCGAGCCAGGAAACGCCGGTGGAGCCAAAGATCACGACGCCCGGGTCGATGGTCAGCGTGATGGCAGTCTGGCCAGCGACGGCGGCGGCGCCGAGGTCCGTGCCGACGTCTACGCGGCCACCGATCGAGTAGAGCAGACCCGGAATCTTCGACAAACGGCTGGAGCGGGTGATGCGCGCCGGCAACTCGCAATTGCGGTAGGTGCCGGTCGGGCCAGTGATCGTGCCCAAATCTTTGAGGCCGGCCGGATCGTCGATCGTCGGGCAGCCCGGAGCAGGCGTGAC
>JBJTBK010000222.1:0-23158 GCA_046091245.1 Nevskiaceae bacterium
TGTGGCGAGCGACCGGTCTTCAGCGCCACGATGGGTTTGTCGTGTTGGCGCGCGATGGCCGCTGCAGCGACAAAGGCATCCACGTCACGCAAGCCTTCGATGTGCAGACCGATCGCCGTGATCCGTGGATCGAGGGCGAGATCAGCGACGGCACCGGCGATATCGACGTCGGCCTGATTGCCTAGGGTCAGCAGCATCGCGATCGGCAAACCGCGTTGCAGCATCGTGAGGTTACAGCCGATGTTGCCCGATTGAGTGACGACCGCCACGCCGCGCTCGCAGCGCGCCAGCCCATGTTCATCGGGCCACAGCGCTACCTGTGATGTCGTATTGATGAAGCCGTAGCAGTTCGGCCCCAGCAGCGGCATGCCGTCGGCGGCCGTCAGCAGCGCCCTCTGCAAGTCACCTTCACCGGTCTCGGCGAAACCGGCCGCATAGATCACGGCCCCACCGCAGCCGAGTGCTCGCAGATCTTTGACCACCGGAATCGTCGTGGCGCGCGGCAACGCGATGAACGCCGCATCCGGGGCCGCCTTCAACTCCGTGACCGACGCGAGGGTAGACACGCCGCCGAGTTGCGCCCGACGCGGGTTGATCGCGTGGATCTCACCCGTGAAGCCCAAGGCCCGAGTCCGCTCGATGGCGACGGCACACTCCGCGCCGCCAATGAAGGCAATCGAGCGCGGATTGAGCAACCGCTGCAGGCGCATATCAGGCGCCGAGCGGTCGTAGCAAAGCGCGAGAGATGATGTGGCGCTGGATCTCGGAGGTACCCTCCCAGATGCGCTCGACGCGCGCGTCGCGCCAGATGCGCTCGAGGGGTAGGTCCGCCATCAGGCCCATGCCGCCGTGAATCTGGATGGCCTCATCCGCTACGAAGGCCAGCATCTCGGTGGCCTTGAGTTTGGCCATCGCCATGTCTGCATCAGTGACCGTGCCTTGGTCCGCTTTCCACGCGGCTTCGAGTGTCAATAGTTCTGCAGCCTTGAGCTCCATTGCCATGTCAGCGAGTTTGAAGGCGACGCCCTGGAACTTGCCGATGACTTGGCCGAACTGACGGCGCTCCGAGGCCCAACGTGTGGCGAGCTCGAGAGCGCGCTCGGCGCGTCCGAGGCAGGTTGCGGCGACCTGTAGTCGCGTGGCCCCGAGCCACTGATTGGCAATGTCGAAGCCGTGGTGCACTTCACCGAGTACTTGCGTCTTCGGCACCCTGCACTCGTCGAAACGCAAAATGCAGTTCTGATAGCCGCGATGCGACACGCTGCGATAGCCCTCGTCGATGCTGAGGCCCGGTGTATCGCGATCACTGCGAAAGGCCGTGATCAGCGCGCGTGGACCGCGCGGGGTCTGCTCTTCGCCCGACGCAGCAAAGAGCACGACGAAATCGGCTTCGTCGGCATGGCTGATGAAATGCTTGGTCCCGGTGATGACGAAATCGTCGCTGTCACGCCGCGCACGAGTTTTCATGCTGCGCAGATCCGAGCCCACGTCGGGCTCGGACATCGCGAGGCAGTCGGATTTCTCGCCACGCACTGCGGGCAGTAGATAACGCTCGCGCTGCTCGCCCACGCAAGCGAGCAAGATGTTCGAGGGGCGAGCGACGCAAGTCCAGTGCAAGGCGTAATTCGCGCGACCGATCTCCTTCTCGAACAGTATCCAGCTCAGCGTGTCGAGGCCGCCGCCGCCGATCTCGGCGGGCATGTTGGCTGCGTAGAGCCCGGCATCGATCGCCTTGCGTCGCAACTCGTCGCGCAATTCCGGTCGCAGGCGACCCGTGGTTTCGATTTCCGCTTCGTGCGGATACAACTCGCGAACGACGAATGCATTCGCCGTTTGGACGATCAGGCGCTGTTCTTCGGTGAGCGAGAAATTCATCGTGGGTACCCGTTCGCGCTTCAGCCAAGCTATGGCATGATTGTGGCACACAAGATAAACCCGACGACAGGCGAGTTCGCATGCCGCTGCAGTTCAGTCGAGAGGTCTTCATCACCTGCGCCGTCACAGGCTCGGGCGCGACGCAGGATCGGTCACTGCACGTGCCGCGCTCGCCGCGCGACATTGCGCAAAGCGCCATTGCCGCCGCGAAAGCGGGCGCTGCTGTCGTGCACTGCCACGTCCGC
Organism: Nevskiaceae bacterium; assembly: GCA_046091245.1. Classification (GTDB taxonomy): domain Bacteria; phylum Pseudomonadota; class Gammaproteobacteria; order Steroidobacterales; family Steroidobacteraceae; genus UBA964. The sequence continues at coordinate 2,121 of JBJTBK010000222.1, forward strand.
GATCCGCTGACCGGCAAGGCCAGTCGTGATCCGGCGCTGTATCGTGAGCTCACGGATCGTATCCGCGACGCAGACACGGACGTGGTCATCAATCTGACCGCAGGCATGGGCGGTGATCTCGTGCTTGGCCCCCCTGAGGCGCCGCTGCCCATTAATCCGGTGGGTACCGACATGGGCAGTGCCACAGATCGGATGCGCCCCATCGCCGACTGCGTACCTGAGATCTGCACACTCGACTGCGGCACCATGAATTTCGCCGAGGCCGATTACGTCATGACCAATACGCCGGGCATGCTGCGCGCCATGGGCGGCATGATGACCGAGCTCGGTGTGCGTCCGGAGATCGAGGCGTTCGATACCGGACACTTGTGGTTTGCACAGCGGTTGGTCGAGGAGGGCGTGCTCAAGGGGCCAGCGCTCGTGCAACTGTGCATGGGCGTGCCCTGGGGTGCACCGAACGACATGAATACCTTCATGGCGATGGTCAACAACGTACCGAAGGAGTGGACGTGGTCCGCCTTCAGTCTCGGGCGTGACCAGATGCCCTATGTTGCGGCAGCCGTGCTCGCAGGCGGAAACGTGCGCGTCGGGCTTGAGGATAATCTTTGGCTCGATAAGGGCGTGCTGGCACGGAACGAGGATCTCGTCGAACGCGCCGTAGGCATCATCGAGCGCATGGGTGCTCGGGTGCTCGACCCCGCAGCCGTGCGCAGCAAGCTCGGCCTCGTCAAACGCGCGCCGGTAGTCCACGCGTGACCCGTCGCGCGGCGATCATCGGTGGCGGCGTCATCGGTGGCGGGTGGGCGGCTCGTTTTCTGCTCAACGGTTGGGACGTGGCGGTGTTCGATCCGGACCCGGAGGCCGAGCGTAAGCTCGGCGAGGTGCTGGCGAACGCGCGTCGCTCGCTACCCGGGCTCTACGATGCGTCACTGCCCACAGAAGGGCGACTCACGTATCACGCGCGCATCGAGGAGGCGGTGTCGGGCGCCGAATGGGTGCAGGAGTCGGTTCCTGAGCGTCTCGAGCTGAAGCACAAGGTATTTGGTCAAATCCTCTCGGCGCTTGCGCCGGAGGCGCTCATCGGCTCATCTACTTCGGGGTTCAAGCCTTCCGAACTCGGCGCGGGTGTCGTCGATGCCTCGCGCATCATGGTCACGCATCCGTTCAATCCCGTGTATTTGCTGCCCGTCGTCGAGGTGGTCCCGCATGCCACGGTCGCCGAGGAACACGTGCAGCGTGCGATCCACCTCCTCACCTCCATTGGCATGAAGCCGCTGCGCTTACGGCGTGAAATCGACGCGCATGTCGCCGATCGATTTTTGGAAGCGGTCTGGCGCGAGGCCTTGTGGCTCATCAAGGATGACATCGCGACCACGACCGAGATCGACGATGTCATCCGTTTCGGCTTCGGTATTCGCTGGGCCCAGATGGGGCTGTTCGAAACCTACCGCATCGCCGGTGGCGAGGCGGGGATGGCGCACTTTCTGGCGCAGTTTGGTCCCTGCCTCAGTTGGCCGTGGACCAAGCTCATGGACGTGCCCGAACTTGACGATGCGCTGGTGCAGAAGATTTCCTCGCAGTCGGACGCTCAGTCCGGCATGCGCAGCATTCGCGAGCTCGAACGCATCCGCGACGATAACCTCGTGTCGATGATGCGGGCACTGAAGGGTCGCAACTGGGCCTCGGGACAGACCCTGCTCGATCACGACGCTCGGCTGCGGCACGCGCTGCCCACACCCGACTGGTCGCAGCCCATCGAGACCGCCTCGCGCACCGTGCCGATCGACTGGACCGACTACAACGGCCACATGAACGAGGCGCGCTATCTCGAGATCTTCAGCGCGGCTACGGATCGATTCATGCAGCTGGTCGGCTGCGATGCGAGCTACATCGCCTCGGGTTTCAGCTACTTCACGGTGGAGTCTCACCTGCAGCACATCGCCGAAGTGCACTCGGGCGCGCGCGTTCGCGTGTTGACGCAATTGCTGTCGGGTAGTGGCAAGCGCCTGCATCTGTACAGCCAACTGTTCGACGAGGGGGGGCAACTGCTCGCGACGGGCGAGCAGTTGCTGATTCACGTGTCGCTGGAGACTCGGCGCGCAGCGCCGCCGGCCGCATCGCTGCAACAGATGCTGCAGCAGATCGAGACGAGGCAGGCGGCCTTGCCGCGGCCCGGGAGGTTGCACTGTGGGCAGCGGGACTGAGGGCGGTACGGGCAGCGACGAGAGCATCGGCACGGGTGAGCCTGCGCCACGACGGGAGCCACCGATCGATTGGCCTGTGTTCGGCATCACGGCGCTGGTGCTGGGTGGTGTGTGTGCGCTGATCTTTGCGGCGCCGGCCCGAGCGGGCGCGTTCATCAACCAACTCTATGACGGCGTGACCCACAATCTCGGGTTCCTGTACCAGTGGTACGTCATCGCGTTGCTGATTTTCCTCGGCTACATCGTCTGCAGCCGACACGGGTCGATCCGACTCGGTGGCCGCGACTGCAAGAGCGACTACAGCACCCGGAGCTGGATCGGCATGATCTTCTGCGCCGGCGTCGGCGCCACGCTCATTTACTGGGCGGTGGTTGAGTGGGCGTTCTACATCGACTCACCGCCGCTCGGTGCGGCGCCGCGCTCGACCGCGGCGCTCGAGTGGGCGGCCACCTATGGCATTTTTCATTGGGGGCCAGTCGGCTGGGCCATTTTCTGTTTGCCCACCATCGCGATCGCCTATGCCTTCGACCAGCGCGGCGAGCCGCACCTGCGATTGAGCTCGGGATGTCTGCCCTTTTTGCCGGGCGGTGTTGGCAGTACTCGCGCGCGAATCATCGACTTTATCTACATGGCCAACTTGATTGGCGGCGGGGCAACCTCGCTGGGGCTTACCGCGCCGATGATCGCCGGCATCTTTGCCAAGATCTTCGGCGTGCCGCATGACTTTGCCCTCGAAGCCACCGTAATCGGCATCAGCGTGCTGATTTTCGGTGCCAGCAGTTGGCTGGGTCTCGAGCGCGGCTTCAAGCGGCTCTCCGACGCGAACACCTGGATTGCGCTCACCTTGTTGTTCTACATCGTGGCCGTCGGTCCCACGCTGTTCATTCTGCAGATGGGTACGAACTCGCTCGGTCTGATGCTGCAGGAGTTCGTGCGCATGGTGACCTGGACCGACCCTGTGGAGCGCAGCGGCTTCGTCGAGAGTTGGACCATTTTCTATTGGGCCTGGTGGGTGGCGTATGGGCCGTTCGTGGCGATCTTCGCCACGCGCATTTCGCGGGGGCGCACGCTGCGCGAGTTGATCCTCGGCTTGCTGGTGTTCGGAACTCTGGGCGCAGGCATCTTTTACATCGTGCTCGGCAACTACGCGATGCACCTCGAGTTGTCGCAAACGCTGAGCGTGACGACACTGATTCGCGAGCAGTCGGGGCCGTATGCACTCGCCGAAGTGCTCGGCACGCTGCCATTCCCGACGCTCACCATGCTGGGCTTTCTCGTCGTCGCGGCGATTCTGATGGTCACGACCTATGATTCGGCCTCGTTCACCCTCGCCTCCGTGGCGAGTCGTGACATCCGCGCAGGCGAAGATCCGGCACGGTGGAATCGAGTGTTCTGGGCCGTTGCCATCGGCATTCCACCCACCGCGCTGTTATTCGTCGAGGGCGGTGTGAAAGTGGTGCAGTCGGCGACGGTGGTGGTGAGTCTGCCGTTGCTCGCGGTGGGTGTGCTGCTGGCGCTGTCGATCCTGCGCATGATTCGCGAGGACGAGACTGCAGGAAGGCTCTGAGATCGCAGTAGAGCCCAGTCGCGTCCGCTCTACGGCATGTCGCATTTTGGCCGATGACATGCGAGCGGGGCGCCCAAAATCCGCCGTACTCGGACGGGGGATAAGCTCTTGAAGAACAACATCGAAATCGCGCAAGCCGCGACGTTGTGGCCTATTTCTGCCCTCGCGGCGGATCGTCTCGGTATTCCGGAAGAGGCTCTCGAGCCCTACGGTCGTCACAAGGCGAAATTGTCGCTCTCGTACATCCAGTCGCTGGCTGATCGGCCGGATGGCAAGCTCATCCTCGTCACGGCGATTTCGCCGACGCCGGCTGGCGAAGGCAAGACCACGACCACCGTGGGCCTCGGCGATGCGCTCAATCGTATCGGCAAGCGGGCGATCGTGTGCTTGCGTGAACCGGCGCTCGGGCCCGTGTTCGGCAGGAAGGGCGGAGCCGCCGGCGGTGGCTACGCACAAGTCGTGCCGATGGAAGACATCAACCTGCATTTCACCGGCGACTTCGCCGCCATCGCGCTCGCCAATAATTTGTTGGCTGCGATGATCGACAACCACATCCATCACGGCAACGAGCTGGGGTTCGATGTACGTCGCATCACTTGGCGTCGTGTGGTGGACGTGAACGATCGCGCCCTGCGGCAGATCACGGCCTCTCTCGGTGGGACGGCGAATGGATTCCCACGGGAGGACGGTTTCGACATCGTCGTGGCCTCCGAGGTGATGGCGATTTTCTGTCTTGCGACCAGCCTTGCCGATCTCAAGGAACGCCTCGGCAAGATCGTGGTCGGCTACACCCGTGACCAGAAGCCCATCTTGGCGCGCGATCTGAAGGCGCATGGAGCGATGACCGTGTTGCTCAAAGATGCGCTCGCACCGAATCTGGTGCAGACGCTCGAAAACAACCCGGCGATCATTCACGGCGGGCCGTTCGCCAATATCGCGCATGGCTGCAACTCGGTGATTGCCACACGCGCTGCACTCAAGTTGGGCGACTACGTGGTCACCGAGGCCGGCTTCGGTGCCGACCTTGGTGCCGAGAAGTTCGTCGACATTAAATGTCGCAAGGCGGGCCTCAAGCCTGCCGCTGCCGTGATCGTGGCGACCGTGCGGGCACTCAAGTATCACGGCGGCGTCGAGGTGCCTGATCTTCGCACCGAGAATGTCGCGGCGCTGCAGAAGGGTATGGCCAATCTCGAGCGACACATTGCCAACGTGCGTGATCGCATGGGCCTGCCTTGTCTCGTGTCGATCAATCATCGCGCGGAGGACACACCGGCCGAGATCCAGGCGCTGCACGAGCGCGCGAGTCATCTCGGCGGGAAGGTGGTCACGGCGCGGCATTTTGCGGAAGGCAGCGCAGGTGCCACGCAACTGGCTGAGGAAGTGGTGCGCCTGACCGAGCAGCCGAACTACTTCTCGATGATGTACGAGGACGGCTTGCCGCTGTGGCAAAAGATCAAGAAGGTGGCCACCGAACTCTACGGGGCGGCCGACATCACGGCGGATGCCAAGGTGCGCGCCAGCATTCGCACGCTGCAGGAGAATGGCTACGGGCATTACCCGGTGTGCGTGGCGAAGACGCAGTACTCGTTCTCCACGGATCCGAAGCTGCGTGGCGCGCCGAGTGGTCACGTGGTCAATGTGCGCGAGGTGCGTCTGGCCGCGGGTGCGGAGTTTATCGTGATGATCTGTGGCGACATCATGACCATGCCGGGTTTGCCGGCGACTCCTGCGGCGTGCAACATCGATATCGACGACGCCGGTCGCGTCGTCGGCATGTTCTAGGGGATCGTCGATGGCGTGGGACGCCCGCAAGGCCGCAGAGATCATCGAGGCGCACCGGCACCTGGACGGCCCCACATTGCCCGTGCTGCGCGCGTTGCAGGACGCGTTCGGCTATCTGCCGGAGGAGGCGACGTCACAGGTCGCCGAGGCCCTCAATCTCTCGCGCGCCGAAGTGCATGGCGTCATCAGCTTCTACCACGACTTCCGTCGCGCGCCACTCGGGCGTACGAGTCTCAAGCTGTGCCGGGCCGAGGCCTGTCAGGCGATGGGTGCCGACGAGTTGGCCAGCAAAGCCTGTGCGCAGCTTGGGACCACCTGGCATGGCACCACGGCCGATGGACGAGTGACCCTTGAGCCGGTGTTTTGCCTCGGACTCTGTTCGGTCGCACCGGCAGCTTTGGTCGGTGACGAATTGGTGGGCCGTGCCGACTGGCCGCGTTTGGCGGCAGCACTCGAGAAGCGCAGTCGGTGATCTCATGAGTAGCGCCCGTCGCATTTTCGTTCCCGCTGATTCCGCCGCGCTCGCGCTCGGCGCCGACGCCTTGGCGCTCGCGATTGCTGCTGAGGCGGCCCGTCGCGCCGTGTCGGTGCAGATCGTGCGCACAGGCTCGCGTGGCATGCATTGGCTCGAACCGCTCGTCGAGGTGCAGACGGATGCGGGTCGCATCGGTTACGGACCCGTGAGCGCTGAGGATGTCGCGAGTTTGTTCGAGGCCGGTTGGCTCGAGGGCGGTGCGCATGGTTTACGCATCGGTGCGCCGGAGTTGCAGCCGTTCATGGCGCGGCAGACGCGTTGGACATTCGAGCGGTGCGGCATCGTCGATCCCCTGTCCTGGGATGATTTCATTGCCCACGGTGGCGGAGAGGCACTCGCGCAAGCCCGTGTGCAGGGTGCTGAGGCCACGTTAGCGGCGATCATCGAGTCGGGTCTGCGCGGACGAGGCGGCGCCGGGTTTCCTGCCGGCATCAAGTGGCGCACCGTGCGCGAGACGCAGGCGAGCATTCGTTACGTCGTGTGCAATGCCGACGAGGGTGATTCGGGAACCTTTGCCGATCGAATGCTGATGGAAGGTGACCCGCTCGCACTGATCGAAGGCATGGCGATCTGCGGATTCGTGGTGGGCGCGCGCAAGGGTTTCATTTACATCCGTTCCGAGTACCCGCGCGCCATTCGGGTGCTCGAACAGGCGCTCGAACTCGCTCGCACACAGGGGCTGCTCGCTGAGTGCGATATCGAGCTGCGCATCGGTGCAGGGTCTTACGTCTGCGGTGAGGAAACGGCGCTGCTCGAGAGTCTCGAGGGCAAGCGCGGTCAGGTGCGCGCCAAGCCGCCGCTGCCGGCGCACGCGGGCTTGTTCGGCAAGCCGACGGTGGTCAACAACGTGCTGACCTTGGCCACTGTCCCTTCGATCCTGCTCCGCGGTGCTGCCGCCTATGCTGCCCTCGGCCACGGTCGATCGCGCGGCACCATGCCGATACAGCTGGCGGGCAACGTTCGCCACGGCGGGTTGTTCGAGGCACCGTTCGGCGTCAGCCTAGCCGAACTCGTCGATGACATTGGCGGCGGTACGGCCTCCGGGCGCCCCGTGCGTGCCGTACAGGTCGGTGGCCCGCTCGGTGCGTACTTCCCGCGTGCTCTGTTTGACACGCCGCTCGATTACGAGGCCTTCGCCGCGCGCGACGGGCTCGTGGGTCACGGTGGCATCGTGGTGTTCGACGACACCGTCGACATGGTTCGTCAGGCGCGCTTCGCGATGGAGTTCTGCGCGACTGAATCCTGCGGCAAATGCACCCCGTGCCGCGTCGGATCGGTACGCGGCATGGAAGTCGTCGATAAAATCATTGCTGGACGGGATGTCGACAGTCATCTCGCCCTGCTCGAGGATCTGTGTCATACATTGCGCCTCGGCTCGCTCTGTGCACTCGGCGGCTTCGTGCCGTTCCCGGTGCTGAGCGCCTTGCGCCACTTTCCGCAGGACTTTCACCGCCCATGAACGCGATGCTGGATCGGGATTTCGGTACACCCCCGTCGACGAGCGAGACGACCGTGTCGGTGGAGATCGATGGGCTGCGCATCGAGGTTCCGACCGGCACCTCCGTCATGCGCGCAGCGGCCGAGGCCGGCATTTCGATCCCGAAACTCTGCGCCACCGATACGCTCGACGCATTTGGTTCATGCCGGCTGTGCCTCGTGGAAATCGACGGGCGCGCCGGCACGCCGGCTTCCTGCACCACACCCGTGGCGGAGGGCATGCGCATCCATACCCAGACGAGCAAGCTGAAATCACTTCGTCGTGGGGTGATGGAACTCTATATTTCAGATCACCCGCTCGATTGCCTCACCTGTTCAGCTAACGGCGATTGCGAGTTGCAAGACATGGCGGGCGCCGTGGGCCTGCGTGAAGTGCGCTACGGGTTTGATGGCGCGAACCATTTGTCGGCACCGAAAGACGAGTCCAATCCCTATTTCACCTTCGATGCGTCGAAGTGCATCGTCTGTTCGCGCTGCGTGCGTGCTTGCGACGAAGTGCAGGGCACGTTGGCGTTGACAGTGGCGGGGCGAGGTTTCGAGTCGAAGATCGCGGCGAGCGCTGACGAATCCTTCCTCGACTCCGAATGCGTCTCCTGCGGTGCCTGCGTCAAGGCTTGCCCCACTGCGACCCTGACCGAAAAAACGGTCATCGAGATTGGCCAGCCCGAGCGCACGGTGCTCACCACCTGCGCCTACTGCGGTGTCGGTTGCAGTTTCCAGGCGCAAGTGCGCGGCACCGAAGTCGTGCGCATGGTGCCGCACGATGACGGCAAGGCCAATCGGGGCCACTCCTGCGTCAAGGGTCGATTCGCCTGGGGTTACGCCACGCACCCCGATCGTGTGCTGACGCCGCTCGTGCGTGAGCGCATCGATCAGCCGTGGCGCGAGGCGAGTTGGGATGAGGCCGTGGGCAGGATCGCGAGCGAGTTCCGCCGCATCCAACAGCAGTACGGCAAGGATTCCGTTGGCGCTGTCACTTCATCGCGCTGCACCAACGAGGAAACCTTCCTCGTGCAAAAAATGGTACGCGCGGTATTTGGCAACAATAACGTCGACACCTGTGCTCGCGTGTGTCACTCGCCGACGGGCTACGGCCTGAAGCAGACTTTTGGCACCTCGGCGGGCACTCAGGATTTCGACTCCGTCATGCAGGCTGATGTCATCGTGGTCATCGGCGCGAATCCGACTGACGGGCATCCGGTGTTCGCTTCGCGAATGAAGCGGCGATTACGCCAGGGCGCCCAGCTCATCGTCATCGACCCGCGCCGCATCGATCTTGTGCGCATGCCGCACATCGAAGCGAGTCAGCATCTGCAATTGCGACCGGGCACCAACGTCGCGATCATCAACGCACTGGCGCACGTGATCGTCACTGAAGGTCTCGTGAATGAGGCATTCGTTCGCGAACGGTGTGACGTTCCGGAGTTCAGCACCTGGGCACAGTTCGTGGCTGAAGCGCGCAACAGCCCAGAGACTACTGAGAGCATCACCGGCGTGCCCGCGGCGACCGTGCGCGCTGCGGCGCGACTCTATGCGACGGGTGGCAACGGGGCGATCTATTACGGTCTCGGTGTGACAGAGCACAGCCAGGGTACGACGATGGTAATGGGCATCGCGAATCTCGCGATGGCGACCGGTAACATCGGACGCCCCGGCGTCGGCGTCAACCCGCTGCGCGGCCAGAATAACGTGCAGGGCTCTTGCGATATGGGCTCCTTCCCGCACGAGTTCGCTGGCTATAGACACGTATCCGACGAGTCGACCCGCGAATTATTTGAAGACATCTGGGGCGTCCCGCTGGCGTCCGAGCCTGGCCTGCGCATTCCCAACATGTTTGATGCGGCGCTCGATGGCAGCTTCAAGGGTTTGTTTATCCAAGGCGAGGATTTCGCACAGTCTGACCCCGACACGCAGCATGTGGTGGCGGGTCTTTCCGCGATGGAATGCGTGGTGGTCCACGATCTGTTCCTCAACGAGACGGCGAAGTACGCCCACGTATTCTTGCCGGGCGCGTCGTTCCTCGAGAAGGACGGCACGTTCACCAACGCCGAGCGGCGCATCAGCCGTGTGCGTAAGGTCATGCCGCCGCGAGCCGGGCTGGCAGATTGGCAGGCGGTGATGGCCGTCTGTCAGGCGCTCGGTTATCCAATGCAGTACGAGCATCCGTCGCAGATCATGGACGAGATCGCCCGAACCACGCCGTCGTTCACCGGGGTGAGCTACGCGAAGCTCGATGAACTCGGCTCGATCCAATGGCCCTGCAACGACAAGGCCCCGAGCGGTACGCCCGTGATGCATTCGGCCGGTTTCGTGCGCGGCAAGGGGCGCTTCATCGTCACCGAATACGTGCCCACCGAGGAACGCTCGACGGCGCGCTTCCCCTTGCTGCTCACCACGGGGCGCATACTCTCGCAGTACAACGTCGGCACTCAGACTCGGCGTACGGCCAACTCGCAGTGGCATGAGCGAGATCTGCTCGAGATTCATCCGCACGATGCCGAACAGCGCGGCATTCGCGACGGCGATCGCGTGCGGGTGGCCAGTCGTACGGGGGCCACGGAGTTACACGCGGAAATCACGGATCGCGTGGCGCCCGGTGTCGTGTACACCACATTCCATCATCCCGACACGTACATCAACGTGGTCACGACCGACTTCTCGGACTGGGCGACCAACTGCCCCGAATACAAGGTCACTGCAGTCCAGGTGCTGCCCTCCAATGGAACTGCCGCCGCCCGCAGTTGAGCTACGGCGGCTGGCTGTCGGCCGCGTCGGTGAGCAGTGGGGCGAGCGCAGTGTCCCCGAGGAAGTCGCGATTTCCTTGACCTACAACCGCGATTCGCACGCGGTAATGATGGCGACGCCGCTCGACCTCGAGGACTTCGGCGTCGGCTTCTCGCTCAACGAGGGACTGATCGCACGCGTGGGCGAACTCGCCGAGATCGAGGTGTGTCGGCACGAATTGGGTCTAGAGCTGCGGATGACGCTCACTGGCGAAGCGTCCGATCGAAGCATCGAGCGGCGACGGCGTTTGGCGGGTCCTGTGGGCTGCGGGCTGTGTGGCATCGAGAGTCTGGCTGAAGCGCTGCGACCGTTGCCGCGGGTGGAGAGCGCTCTCGTCGTATCGCGCGCTGAGGTACGCGAAATGGTGGGCGCTCTGGCGGCTGCACAGCCTCTCAATCGACGAACGCGCGCGGTGCATGCTGCGGGGTTTTGGCGACCCGGTGCCGGAGTTGTGATGGTTCGCGAGGATGTGGGCCGGCACAATGCGCTCGACAAACTTGCGGGTGCGTTAGCGCGAGCGGGTGAGTCGGCGGCCAGTGGCGCGGTGGTGATTTCGAGTCGCGTGTCGGTCGAGATGGTGCAGAAGGCGGCGATGATGGGGACGGCGATTTTGGTTGCGGTCTCGGCGCCGACCGCGTTGGCGGTGCGCTCAGCCGAAAATGCGGGCGTGACGCTGATCGCCGTGGCACGTGAGGATGGTTTCGAGGTGTTCAGCGCACCGCATAGGGTAGGCAAATGAATCCGCAGAAGCTCGTTCGCATGGCTAATCAGATCGCAACTTTCTTTGCCCACGAGGGCGCCGAGAAAGCGCCGCTCAGCGTGGCCGATCATTTACAGAAATTCTGGGAGCCGCGCATGCGGGCGCAACTACTGGCCGCTGTGGCGAGCGGTGAGGCCGAAGGGTTACACCCAATCGCACGCGCGGCCGTGGCGGCGCTGGAGCCGGTCGAACACTGATATTTGCGAGCTGCCGTCTGTCGACGCGACGCGACGCGATTTTCAGCGAGTCGCCGCCCCGGCTTGCCCCAGTGCGCGCAGGATGTCGGCGCCATCGCACACGCCGATCACGCGTCCCGCGTCAGTCACGAGCAACGGATGACCTGAGGACTGTCGTAGTCGAACCACCTCGCGCAGCGGCAGACTGCTCGGCACTTGCTCGAGTTGTAGGCTGTGCTCGCCTCGGTTCACGTGAGCTACCGGTGTGTCGCCGTCGATCTGCATTCGGTAAAGGCCCGCATCATCCAGTCGTCGGTAGCCATCCGACTGCGGCAGCCCCGCGAGCGGCCTCATCACCATGGCGGCGGTGAGCGCGGTTAATGGATTCATGTGCTGCACGTATTCGGCCACACGCGCCGTCGCGGGTCTCAGCACGATGTCCTGCGGCGTGCCCGTCTGCACAATCTGCCCACCGTCCATGATGGCGATCCGATCACCGAGGCGTAGCGCTTCATCAAGGTCGTGACTCACGAACAGCAGCGTCTTGCGGGCGCGCTGCTGCAGCGCGCGCAGCTCTTCTTGCAGCCGGTTGCGGATCAGCGGGTCAAGTGCTGAGAAGGGTTCGTCCATCAACAGCAGGGGCGCTTGTGTCGCGAAAGCGCGTGCAAGCCCCACGCGCTGCTGCATGCCGCCCGACAACTCATTGATCGATCGCTTCGCCCAATCGGCGAGTCCGACCCACTGCAGCGTCTGCGCGACGATACGCTCGCGATCAGCGAGGGAGTCGCCGCGTAACTCGAGACCGAGGCCGACGTTCTCTTCGACCGTGCGCCAGGGGAGCAGGGCAGCGTGCTGAAACACCATGCTGATGCGATGTCGGCGCGCCGCGGCCAGCGTTGCCGCATCGCAGCGGGCCACATCGATGGCGGTACCACCCGCACCGAGCCGCACGCTGCCGCGAGTGACCGGCGCAAGACCGTTCGCCGCACGCAACAGGGTCGACTTGCCTGAACCCGACAAGCCCATCAACACGCAGATCTCGCCCTCAGCGAGATGGAGTGTCGCAGCGCGCACCGCGATCGTGACCGCTTCCTCCGCGCTGATCGCCGCCGGTTCATCGCCCGCGTCGAGCCGTGTCAGGGCTTTTTGCACTGCAGTGGTGGCAGCCCGTCCGACCCCGCGCGGATAGATCACATCGATATCGCGAAACTCGAGTGCGGTACTCACGAGGGGGTCCTCCCGTCACGGGGTCGACTCAAGCGATCGAGGATGATGGCGAGCAGTACGATGGCGAGCCCCGCCTCGAAGCCCACATCGACCTGCACGCTGTTGAGCGCACGGACGACGGGGACGCCAAGCCCGCCTGCACCCACCAGCGCGGCAATGACCACCATGGACAGACTCAGCATGATGCACTGGGTGATACCGGCGAGAATCGACGCGCGCGCCGCCGGGAGTTCTATGGTTCGCAGGCGCTGCCAGCGCGTGGCACCGAAGGCCTCACCGGCTTCGATCCAAGGGCGGGGCACGCTGGTGATACCGAGATGAGTCAGTCGAACCGGTGCGGGTAGAGCAAAGATAACGGTGGAGATGAGGCCCGGTACTACACCGAGACCAAATAGCACCAGCGTCGGGATCAGGTAGACGAAGGTCGGCAGGGTCTGCATCAAATCCAGCACGGGGCGCAGGGCCGAGTACAACCGCGGACGATGCGCCGCGGCTATGCCGAGCGGTACGCCGATCGCGGTCGCCGCGAGCGTAGCGACCGCCACCAGCGCCAGGGTCTCGAGGGTGGCTGCCCAGTAGCCCTGGTTCATGATGAAGAGCAAGGCCAACGCAATGAATGCGACGAGCGACCAGGAGCGTTGCAGCAACCAGGCGAGTGCCGCCGCCGCCAGCACGATCAGCCAGGAGGGCAGGGCACGCAGTGCGGCGTGTACGCCATCGACCGCACCCATGATGACCCTCGACACCGCATCGAAGACGGGCTTGCCGTTCACTTGGGCATAGCCGATGGCCTCGGCGATGCGCTGGCCCAGGGGAATCTTGTGGGCGGCGAGTCGAGCCTCGAGACTCGTTGGCGACGGTCCCGACGCTGCGCCGCCATTCGCATCCGTCGTCGCCGCTGCGCCGCCGCCGAAGCGCTGTACCCCCTCGAGAAAGCGCGGTAAGGCCGCCGGATGGGCGCGCAGCCACTCAGCCGCCGCGACCTCCGGGTCGAGTTTTTGGTTGAGGATGCCGTCCATCAGCTCGTTTTCCATGGCCGCCGTGAACGTCAGGTTGCGCAGCAGCCGTGCGACGTTGGGGCACTCCTCGAGGTAGCCTGCTCGGACCAGCGTGTAGATCGTCGCCCCACCGAAATTCGGTCCGAAGCTATCGTCGCCGCCCGTCAGGTAGCGCATGTCGATGCGCGAGTTCATGGGGTGGGGCTGCCAGCCCAGAAAGACAATCGGTTCGCGCGCTGCCACGCTGCGCTCGACCTGAGCCAGCATGCCTTGCTCGCTCGACTCGACGAGCGTGAACCCGCCGAGACCGTAGCGATTGCCCTTGATCAAATCGAGGATCAATCGATTGCCGTCGTTGCCGGGTTCGATGCCGTGGATCTTGCGCTGCAGGGGACCCGCAAAGCGCGCGATGTCGGCGAGGTCACGCAGGCCTTGCTCGTGCAGGTACGCGGGTACCGCCAGCGTGTAGCGCGCGTCCGGCATATTGGCACCGACAATTTGCACGGAGCCGTCGTCGAGGTAGGGCTGCCGGTCAGCCTGCATCGAGGGCATCCAGTTGCCGAGGAACACATCGATGTCACGGTTGCGCAGCGCGGCGAAGGTCACCGGCACCGACAGCACGGTGACCTGCGGGCTGTAGCCTTGCTGGCGGAGCAGGTGACTCGCAAACCCCGTCGTCGCGGTGACGTCGGTCCAGCCAATGTCGGCGAAGCGCACGCGGCCACAGGCGGCGGGTTCGCCCGCCGGTCCAGCGTTTGACTGCGCGACCCCAAGGGGTGGTAACAGCCCCAAGAAGAGGCTCGCCGCGAGGGCGGCAAGGCTTGACCCAAGGCCGCGCATCGCGGCAGTATGCGTACCAACCTGAGCCCATTTGAACGAGCGTTCAAGACCTATCATCGAACCCCCGATTAGTTCTATAACTCAATGTTTCAGCGGGTTTATTTTTGGACTTCTCAGGCTATGTCGAGGTTATCAGGGCGTTATTCAGGCTGATCTGGAGATGACATTGAACGACACTACAACCCCTTCTTTGGGCGCCTCGCACGGCCGTTCGGCCGATGCCAGTCGCCGCCTGCAACTGATCGAAGTCACGTTGGCGAGTCTGGCAGAAGTCGGTGCGCAGGGCACGACCCTCGCCCACATCGCCGGCAAGGCGGGCGTATCGGCGGGGCTCGTCGCGCATTACTTCACCGACAAAGAGGGCCTGCTTGAGTCCGCCTTTCGCGCCTTGCTGGCGAAGCACCGGCAGCAACTGCGTTGGCGCCTGACCGCGGCGTCGACGCCGATCGATCGGCTCAAGGCCTGCATCGAGGCCTGTTTGTCTCCGGAGGGTTTGCGCGCGAGCGACAGCCGCGCGTGGTTGGCGTTCTGGAGTCTCGTGCATCAGTCGGTGCCACTCGCCCGCATCCAGCGGGTGTACCAGCGACGCATGCTCTCCACGCTACGTGGTGCCTTGCGGTCGCTCGTTCCTCCGACGGAGCTTGCCGACCGCGCTGCCAGTATTGCGGCGCTGCTTGAAGGGACTTGGCTGCAGGCCGCATTGGTTGGAGCGACGGTCGGAGACAGCACCCGGCTCAGCGAGCGAGTGCTACGTCACGTGACGGCTGCGCTCGGGGAGCGCCTGCCGCCGCTGCCGGACGGTGCCGCCAATGCCGAGTCGATCGACCGCGGCAGTTCGGGTGAAGCCGAGCGCATGGCGAGTCACAACCCGGCGACCGGCGAGGTGCTCGCCTGGGTGCCCGTGGCTGGGCCGCGGCAGATCGACGAAGCGGTCGCCCGTGCACAGGCTGCTCAGCCTGCCTGGGCTGCGCTCACCGGCACTGAACGGGCACGCATCCTGCGGCGTGTGTCCGACATCCTGCGCCAGCGCAACGATGAGCTCGCGCTGATCGAAATGCGCGACACGGGTAAGCCGATTCAGGAGACCCGCGTGGTCGATATCGTCTCCGGGGTCGAGTGCTTCGAATACTTTGCCGCCCTCGCCACGGGTGCCTCGGGCGAACATATTGATCTCGGGCCTGCGGCCTTCGGCTACACCCGGCGCGAAGCGCTAGGCGTCGTCGCGGGTATCGGCGCGTGGAACTATCCGATGCAGTCGGCCTGCTGGAAGTCGGCACCTGCGCTGGCGTTCGGCAACGCGATGATCTTCAAGCCGGCTGAACTTACGCCGCTCAGCGCTGCCGAGTTGCCGGCGATCATGCGTGCTGCAGGCGTGCCGGAGGGCGTTTTCCAAATCGTGCAGGGCGGTACCGAGACGGGTCGATTGCTGGTGCGACACCCCGGTATCGCCAAAGTGTCACTGACGGGTGCGGTGGAAACGGGTAAGGCGGTGATGGCGGATGCCGCGAGCACGCTGAAGCATCTGACCCTGGAACTCGGCGGCAAGTCGCCGCTGCTGATTTTTCCCGACGCTCAGCTCGATCAGGCCGTATCGGGCGCGCTGCTCGGCAATTTCTACTCGGCGGGCGAGGTGTGTTCGAACGCCACTCGCGTGTTCGTGCATCGTTCTATCAAGGTCGAGGTCCTACGCCGTGTGCTTGCGCGGGTGGCAGCGATGAAGATCGGCGATCCGGCCGATCCGGCCACGCAGGTGGGTTCGCTGATCTCCGAAGAGCATCTGCGCAAGGTCATGTCGTACATCGAGCGTGGTCAGGCCGAGGGCGCGCGCCTGCTCATTGGCGGCAAACGGGTTACCGACGGGGCACTCTCGCGCGGCTTCTACGTCACGCCGACCGTGTTCGATCAATGTCACGACGATATGAGTATCGTCCGCGAGGAAATTTTCGGACCGGTGATGATGGTGCTCGAGTTCGACGATGAGGCCGAGGCGATTCGGCGCGCCAATGACACGCAGTTCGGCTTGTCGGCGGGCGTGTTCACGCAAGATCTGAACCGCGCGCATCGGGTGATCGAGAAGCTGCAAGCCGGGAGCTGCTGGATCAACCACTACAACATCTGTCCGATGGAACTGCCCTTCGGTGGCTACAAGCACTCGGGTTTCGGTCGCGAGAACGGCCGCATCACTCTTGAGTACTACACGCAACTGAAGAGCGTGTACGTCGCCAAGGGCACGATCGACTCGCCGTACTGAGATCTCGGTATGCGCCACGAGGAATTCGACTACATCATCGTCGGTGCGGGCTCAGCCGGTTGCGTGCTGGCGAATCGTCTGACGGCCGATGGCACGCTGCGCGTGCTGCTGCTGGAGTACGGCGGCTCTGATCGCTCGGTCTTCATTCGTATGCCCTCGGCACTGGCGATTCCGATGAACACTCGTCGCTACAACTGGTACTACCACAGCGAGCCCGAGCCCGGGCTCGATGGCCGACGCTTGCATACGCCGCGAGGCAAGGTGCTGGGCGGCTCCTCGTCGATCAACGGCATGGTCTACATCCGCGGCAACCCGCTCGATTTCGAACGCTGGCAGCAGGAGGGTGCGCGCGGCTGGGGCTACGCCGACGTGTTGCCGTATTTCCGTCGCGCAGAAACCCGCGCCAGTGGGGGCGATGACTATCGCGGTGACTCGGGTCCGCTGCAGACTCGCTACGGAACGCTGCAAAACCCGCTGCACGCCGCGTGGCTCGCCGCAGCGCGCGAGGCGGGCTACCCGCTGACCGACGACATCAACGGATTCCAGCAAGAAGGGTTTGGCCGCTTCGACATGACCGTCGGTGGCGGACAACGCTGCAGCACCGCAGTCGCCTACCTGCACCCGATCCGTTCGCGTCCCAACCTCACCGTGCGCACGGGAACTTTGGCCGAGCGCATCGTGCTCTCACAGGGGCGCGCGAGCGCAGTGCAATACCGTCAAGGCTCGCGCCGTCACACCGTGCACGCGACGCGTGAAGTGATTGTCAGTGCTGGACCCATCAACTCGCCGCAGCTGCTCAAACTCTCGGGCGTCGGCCCTGCCGACGAGCTTGCGGCGCTTGGCATCGCGGTGGCGCACGACTTACCGGGCGTTGGCGAGAACCTGCAGGATCACCTCGAGTTTTACTTCCAGCACGCCTGTCGCGAGCCCGTGAGTCTCTATTCGGCGACGCGCCCGTGGTCGAAGGCCTGGATCGGCGCGCGCTGGTTGCTGTCCCGATCAGGGCTCGGCGCCACTAATCATTTCGAAACCGGCGGTTTCATCCGCAGTCGACCGGGGGTTCGTTACCCCGACATCCAGTACCACTTTTTGCCCTTGGCCGTGGCCTACGATGGCTCGAGCGGAGCGAGCGAACACGGCTTTCAGGCCCACGTCGGTCCGATGCGTTCGCGCAGCCGCGGCTGGGTGCGTTTGCGCTCGACGGACCCTGCGCAAGCGCCGCGGATCCTGTTCAATTACTTGAGTGAACCGGACGATAGGGTCGAAATGCGCGCCTGCGTTCGCCTGACGCGTGAAATATTTGCCCAACACGCCTTCACGCGCTATCGCGGGCGTGAGATCCAGCCGGGCGATGGCGTGCAGACCGATGCCGACATCGACGCTTTCGTGAGGCGGCACGTGGAGAGCGCGTATCACCCCTGCGGCACCTGCCGTATGGGCGATGAGAACGATGCGATGGCGGTCGTCGATCCGCAGACCCGCGTGCGCGGGCTCGAAGGCTTGCGGGTCGTTGACTCGTCGATCATGCCGTCAGTTACAACAGGTAATCTGAACGCACCGACGATCATGCTGGCCGAGAAAGCGGCCGATCACATCTTGGGTGGCGGCATGCTGCCACCGGCTAAGGTGGGCTACCACCTCGCCGAGGGTTGGGAAACCTCACAGCGTTGAGACGGGCAGATCCTGTGCAGCTTCGATCAGCCAGCGTTCAAAGTAGTCGGCATAGGAACGCCAGATCTCGACGTGGAATTCGTTCGCGCCGCGACGCCAGAGCACGATCTCGGACTTGTTGAACAGCGTTCGGCTGCAGCGATCGATAGCGAACTGACCGAGATCCAGATCTTGCGGGCATCCGCAATTGAGCAGTTCGATGATGCCGTGAGCGTGCAGTCGGCGCGAAACCTGCCGATGGGTCACTTCGACGAGCGAGTGCGGCTGATCAGCGAGAGCGTTTGCCACTCGTGGGGCGGTCCGCTGTGCATCGTCCTGCCACGCGAGTATCAATCGCTCGTCAGGCCCGAGCCACAGCAGAGAGAACTGACCGCTGTCGTAGGCTGCGCTCGTGCTGACATCCGAATCAAAACCGAGCGATTGCGCGGCCGCTGTGAGGGCTGCCGCGTCGGCTTGCAGCACGAAGCGCGCCGAGGGACTCATCACTGACAACCAGCCCGGTGTGTGGACTGCAGGTGTCGTCCCACGCGGTGAGGTCGCTTCGCGCGATACGGTCGACTCAGACATTGAGGCGTGCTCCCTGGGGATCGTAGAACACCGGGTTGCACACTTCGACGGGGATTTCCCCGCCCGGCATGGGGACGTACAGCGTCTGTCCCATACGTGCCCGGCCTCCAGCAACCACCGCCATCGCGATCGATCGGCCGAGCGTAGCGCTGGCGTAGGAGGAGGTCACGTGTCCGATCAGTGTCATCGGCGGACGCTGCCCGGGGGCGTCGACAATCTGCGCGCCTTCCTCGAGCACGATCTGCGGATCGCGCGTTCGCAAGCCGACGAGTTGCTTGCGATCACTGCGCTGCATCGAGGGGCGCGCTAGTGCACGCTTGCCGACGAAATCGCGTTTGCTCTTGCCGACGGCCCACGCGAGTCCGACATCGTCCGGGGTGAGGGTGCCGTCGGTATCCTGCCCGATGATGATGAAGCCTTTTTCGGCGCGCAGCACGTGCATGGTTTCCGTGCCGTACGGTGTGAGTCCGAAACGTTCACCGGCTGCGTGAAGCGCGGCGATCACTTTGGCGCCCTCGCTCGCCGGTACGTTCACTTCGAAACCGAGTTCACCCGTAAAGCTGACGCGGAAGAGCAGCATCGGCGTGCCTTGCAGCGTTCCTTCCACGACCCCCATGTGCGGCAGGGCTGCCGCCGAGATGTCGAGTCCATCGACGAGGGGCGCGAGCAGGTCGCGAGCACGCGGCCCTTGCAGCGCGATCACCGCCCACTCCTCCGTGGTGGAGGTCAACCAAACCTTGAGGTCGGACCATTCGGTTTGCCGGTAGTCCTCCATCATCGCGAGTACGCGCGCAGCGCCGCCCGTGGTCGTGGTCACGTGGAAGCGATCCGTCGCCACGCGTGCGACGACACCGTCGTCGTAGACGAAGCCGTCGTCTCGCAGCAGCACGCCGTATTTGCTTCGGCCAACGGCGAGTTTGCTCCACTCGTTGACGTACATCCGGTTCATGAATTCGACCGCGTCCGGGCCGACCACTGCGATTTTTCCTAGCGTCGAGGCATCGAAGATGCCGCAGTGCTCGCGCACGGCGCGGCACTCGCGTGCGACGGCGGCATGCATGTCTTCATTGCCGCGTGGGAAGTAGCGTGCGCGCTTCCACAGACTCACATCCTCGAACACCGCTCCCTGCTGCACGGCCCAGGCGTGCATGGGTGTGCGACGGACGGGATCGAACAATTCGCCGCGGGCCTGACCGGCGAAACTCGCGAACGTGACGGGCGTGTAAGGCATGCGGAAGGTGGTCAGACCTACCGCGGGCACCGCTTGGCCGAGCTCGCGCGCAGCGTGGTGCAGCGCATTGAGGTTTGACGTCTTGCCCTGATCGGTCGCCATGCCGGTCGTGGTGTAACGCTTGATGTGTTCGATCGAGCGGAAGCCTTCGCGTACCGCCAGATCGAGGTCGCGTAGCGTGACATCGTGTTGGAAATCGACGAACGCTTTCGGGCCGTGCGTGGCTATCTCGGCGCGCGGCAGCTCGAGGGGCGAGGCGGCGTTGGCCGCCCGCTCGACCGTGAAACGGGGCTCGGCAATCGCCGAATCGTTCGCGCCGCGTGCCGCAGCGGCCGCGGCGACGCCCGCACGCGCGCCATCAAGCAAGGCCTCGGCAAGGCCAGATAGGCCGCGACACGCGCCCGCCGAGCGTTCCTGTTCGGCCGACTCGCCGGGCACGAACACCTGTAGCGTCTCGTCGTAGCGCAGCCGGCCGCGAGACTGCGAGAACAGGTGCACGCTCGGTACGTAACCGCCCGCCATGAGCACGAGGTCGCAGTTGATCGAGCGACGTTCGCTGAGCGCGCCGCTCGAATCGATGCGCGCGATGTCGACGCCGGTGACCCGATTACCGCCGCGAGTTGCGACGATACGACAACCGCTGTCGCCGGGTACGCCCGACTCGCGCAAGGCCAGCAGGGCCGGTCGATCGGCCTGCGGCCGAAGATCAATGAATTGCACGATCTTCACGCCAGCGGCTTGCAGCGAACGCGCGACGCGGTAGGCGCTGTCACAGGCGCTCGCCACGACGATCCGGTGACCGGGCAGTACGGCGTGATGTTTGAGGTAGTGCAATGCCGCGCACCACCGCCTTTGGCTACTTTCCGCACAATCTCATCGGACTCAGCGAGCGACTGACCGATCATCTGGCGACGCCGCCTTCGGGCCTCGCGCGCGAGCGCCTGTGGC
>JBJTBK010000223.1:0-26092 GCA_046091245.1 Nevskiaceae bacterium
GGGCTACACCGGCGATTGTCTCGGCGCAGCCCAACAGCTGGCGGAACTCGGGCTTTTTCTTGGAATGCTGGCTGCGTGGTACACCTGATCCGACACACGCGACCTGCTGTGGCACCGGGCATCTGTTACGGTCGCAGCGAACTACCGCTTGCGGCAACGGCGGCCGAGGACATCCAAGCCGTCCTCGATCGCCTGCCACGGATCGATGCCGTGCTCACGAGCCCCGCCGAGCGCTGCAGGCGCCTCGCGTCGACGATTGCAACGACTTGGAATGCACCCTGCACCGACGACGCGCGGTTGCTCGAACTCGACTTTGGTCACTGGGAAGGACGCGCCTGGGACGATATTTCCCGGGACGATATTGATCGCTGGAGCGCTGACCTTTGGAATGTGGCACCGGGTGATGGCGAGTCGCTGAGTCAGTTGTGGCAGCGACTCGCTGCGTTTTGCAGCGAGCGGCGGCTGGAGCACATCCACAGTGGCGAAACGCACCTCGTCGTCGTGGCCCACCAGGGTCCGCTGCGGGTGCTGCACTGCCTCGGCCGGGGCGCGACCTTTGACCGGCTGTTCGAGGTCGACTTTGGCTTCGGTGCGGCCGGACTGCGCCCGTGGCCTCAGCGCGAACACGGAACGAGCGCCCCGTAGGACCTCGCCGACCGGGCGCAGTATGCTCGGGCCATGTACATCAATTTCTGGTATCCGATGGCACTCAGTACGGAAGTCACGCAGGAGAAGCCCCTGCGTGTCACCGTTCTGTGTCTACCGTTTGTGGTCTTCCGCGATACGGCGGGCGCAGCGAAAGTCCTATCGGACACTTGTGTGCACCGCGGCGGAGCGCTCGGCCTCGGCAAGGTCCGTGGTGATCACGTAGCCTGTCCCTATCACGGCTGGGAATTCGGCGGCGATGGCGGCTGCAAGCGCATCCCCTCACTCGGTGAGGGCGCGCAACTACCGGTACGCGCCAAGGTCGACAGTTACCCCGTACTCGAGAAGTACGGCATCGTGTTCGCTTTTCTCGGCGACCTGCCGGAGGCGGAGCGGCCACCCCTGTACGCCATCGAAGAATTCGGCACGCCCGAGTGGCGAGCACAAACCTTCGTGTTCGACGTCAACGCCTACTACGAGCGCTCGATCGAAAACGGTCTCGATCCGATACACAACCAATTCGTACACGCGGCGCAAGGTCAGCCTTCGTTGTCGCCCGAGCAGCAACGCACGCCGCTACCGATGGAAGAAATTCCTTGGGGCAGCAAGCATTACATCAAGTTCGGCGGTACGAAGAGCGAGGACACGGCGCTGACCAACGTCCGGCAAGGTCCACGCATCGGCGCTGCAGGGTCATGGCATCAAGGCCCGAATCAGCTCGTGACCTACATTGATCTCACGGCCACGAACTCGTTTCACCAGTACATGTTCGAGGCACCGGTGGATGAGTCGCATACGCGGGTTTATCTCGTGAGCATGCGCAACTGGCTACTCGAGGATGCGCATGAGGCGCGCATGGCTGATGTCACCCGCAAAGTGGTGCAAGAGGACATGGTCATCGTCGAGAATCTCAACCCGGTTCGCACCCCGGACAGCAACACCCGCGAGGTGCTGGTGCCCGGAGACACCGCGATCGCGCATTACCGCGACTGGCTCAAGAAGTGGGATGCGCTCGGCTGGAAGATTGACGTCAAGGCACTACGGGCCAAGATGGGTGATGCGGCAATGGCGATCCCGAGCCCTGCGCGCCGCGACAGCGGCAACTGGGTTCACGAGACCGTGCCGCTGGTAGGTCAGCCCAACTAGCCGAGTCGCGAGGTCACGGCGCCAAGGTGTTCTTGTAGACCACGCCGCCTTTGACGATCACCCGAATGTTTTTGTCGGGATCCTCAAGCACGCCGATGTCGACGAGCGGATCGCCCTCGACAATCAGCACGTCTCCCCAAGCACCGGGCTCCAGCACGCCGAGCGCAGCGCCTGCATAGGGATTGCGCGGTCCGCTGAGCGCAAGCAACTCGCCATTAAGCGAGGTGGCCTGCCGCAAAATCGTCAGCGGATCAAACCAGCGCAACCGTGCTGTGAACTCCTTCGACTGCAACGCGTACATGCGCGGCCCACCGAATACGTCGGTGCCAAATGCAATCTTCGCTCCATGCTTTTTCGCCAGCTGCATCATGCGATCGAGACCCGACGGCATCGCTGCCGCCCTGCCGGTCATCGGGAACGCGTTCCCGGAAAAGAGATACGCCTGCGGCGATACGAACACGCCGCGCTGCGCAATCAGCCTCATGGTGGGCTCATCGATTAAATGCGCATGCTCGATACTGCGCACGCCGGCCTCCACGGATCGACGGATCGACTCCGGGGTGTACGCATGCACCGCGACATAGGTCCCCCAGTCCGCGGCTGCGCGTACGGCCGCGCGCAACTCAGCATCGAGGTACTGAACGCTGTCGAGCGGATCGTAGTTGGACGACAGCCCACCGCCCGCAGCAACCTTGATCTGCGCAGCCCCCTCGCGCAGTTGCTCGCGCACGGCGAGTAGCACCGCCGATTCGCCATCGGCCAAACGTCCGTAGCCACGCTGCTCCATCACGTCTATGCCGGTATTTGACACCGCAGACGCCGCGCGATGACGGAAATCCCCGTGCCCGCTCGTCTGACTGACCATGGCACCGGATGGAAAGATCCGCGGGCCAACCAGCACGCCCTCGTCGATTGCCTGTTTCAGTCCGAAACTCGGGCCGCCCATGTCGCGAATCGTGGTGAAGCCTCGCAGCAACATCGCACGCGCCTCTGCAGCGGAACGATGCGCCGCATAGTCGGGCTGCAAGTCGCGCAGGGCTACGAAGCCCGCGGGAATGCTCGGATGCACATGAGCATCGATGAGCCCCGGCAGGACCACACGGTTGCCTGCGTCGATCACCGTCCCGCCGATCGAGGCGGCTGGCCCTGCGGTAATCGATACGATTCGCCCCTCACTGATGCGCAATGTACTGGGCGCGGACAGCTGCGCGTCACGCCCGTTGAAGACGCGGGCATTGACGATCAGCATTTCGCTGTTGGCTGCTGTGCCAGGGGCTGGAAAAAGCGGGCACAGGAGCGCGGCAACGACCCCAACGATATGACGACGACAGCGATCAGTCATCCACATGGCGCTACAGTGCCTTGCGCACCGCCTCTCGAAACTCGTTCAACGACTTCTTGCCCTGAATGCGCACGACGATTTTTCCTTGGCGATCGAGGATGTACGTCGTAGGGACGACTTCGTTCCACGCCGGGTCGATCACGCTCGCGAGCTCGTCCATCTGCGGCCCGTTGCGCGCGAACGTGACAAAGGCGGGGAAGTACCGCTGGCGGAACTGCTCAACCACAGCGGCACCGGGTGAAGGGTCATCAACCGAAACGCCGATCAGTTTGACGCCTTGTTTTTCGTGCTCTTTGGCCAGAGCGAGTAGGTCAGGCACTTCCCGCAGACAGGGAACGCACCAAGTCGCCCAAAGATTGACAATCAGCACCGAGTCCCGCTCCGCCTGCAATGCAGCCTTGAACCCTGCTGCATCAATCGCCCGCGCAGGCGTTTCAGCGAACGCTGTAGCGCCACCGATGAGGCAGACGAGCGTGCTCAGCCACAACCGGCGGTAGTTCTTACTCATGTACCCTCTCGGGAAGTACCAAACTCGCAATAATCCTCACGCTCGACGAGATCGAAGGCGAACAAGAACTTGGCCATGCCCGTGAGCACCGCCATCGTCATGCCCAACTCGACGATCTGCGCGTCATCGAAAAACTCTCGCAGCTGACTGTAATTACCCGCAGTCAACGTGCCCCGCGGCGAGGTCAGCGCCATCGCCGAAGCCAGCTCCAACACCGCCCGCTCAGCGGGCGACCAGCACGGCGCTGAAGTGTCCTCGATCGAGCGGATCTGCGTATCGCTGAGCCCCGCTTCGCGGGCATCATGTCGATTGCCACGATTGCAGAACGCGCAGCCATGGAGCGTCGAGAGGCGCAACCTGAGTAATTCTTTGGTACGAGCTGGTACCCGCCCGCCATAAAACACGCGCTGATAGAACTCCCCGTACCACTCGAGCAGCTCCGGCGCGTGGCCCATGACCTGAACGAACGTCGCGTCCCCTCGCGTCTGCTGCGCGCGATCGAAAGCCTCCTGCATGAAAGGAGGCAACTGCGACCGCGGCAGCGGCGGAATGAGGGGTGCCGGAAGATCCCCGGTCACGCTTTACTCCTTTGCGGGAGCCGGCTTCTGGGTTCGCGCGTA
This sequence comes from Nevskiaceae bacterium, assembly GCA_046091245.1. Taxonomy (GTDB): domain Bacteria; phylum Pseudomonadota; class Gammaproteobacteria; order Steroidobacterales; family Steroidobacteraceae; genus UBA964. The sequence continues at coordinate 4,262 of JBJTBK010000223.1, forward strand.
GTTCTCGAGACTCGACAGGCTCGGATCCACCCACTTCTCGGGGGCAATCTGATACTGCGGAAACCGCTCGAGCACCCGCTTGCGCACAACCGCCGGCACCGCATCGACGCTTTTGACTGAACTGAACGAGCCGGCGTAAACGATATGACCCGGCGTCGTCCCCATCAGCATCCACGGCAGCCACGGTGTGATGCGGTTCCACACGCCACTGTGCGGCAGATGCGTCAGCTCCGGATTTACAAGATCGTCGCGGCGGATCTGGTAGCGGAAGAGCTCCGAGACCCGATTCATCGACCCTGAGGACTCGCGCTTCCAGATCGCCGGATCTAGCGCGTTGCGATAGTAGAGGTGAATGTCACTGCTCAGGATCACCGTGTTCTCGTTAAGGAAGGCCCAATCACGCAGGAAAGGACGGCGCGGCGGCTTGACGGTATTAAGCCCACCATAGGTCGGCGGATCCGGATAAAACTCGGAGATGACGTAGTTGAACGGATCATTAGCCACATCGACGACCCGAACCTGCTCATTGGTGTACGGGTTCAACCACGTGTCCATGAGCTCGCCGGTGCGCAGGTCGCGATAAAAGATCAGTTCGCGGCACATGCGCTGGTAGTCGCCATTCGGCTGCTTGACCACGCGGATCGCCGAGAACACCTCGAAGCCGAACAGCGGTTTGACCCCCTCGCCGTCGCGCACACCCATGACCGTGCCGGTCACGTACCCATTGACGAACTTGCCCGGTGCCGTGTCGCCCTCGAGGCGTGCGGTGGTCTCGCGATTCCAGACCGGATCCTTGAACAGGGCCCGCAACTCGTCGTCTGTCACGCGTTTGCCGCTCGATGGCTTGGCAGCCGCGATACCGGTTGCTGCGGCAGCGCCAAAACCAAGTGAGGTTGCGACAAACTGCCGCCGACTGCCGCGGGATGAGCTTGGGTGACGACTCGACATGATCGATTCTCCTGGGTGAGGTGCGAGGACTCTGAGGTACCGACTATCGGCCACTTCTCGAGTAGACGTCGAGCGCTTTCGCATAGATGGCCATCTGGCGTTCAACAACGGGGAGGAGCTCATCTTGCCGCTGGCGCAGTTCGCTGACGGGAAGGGCCACCGCCAACGCGCCGAATCGGCGGGGGCTCAGCGTCACCGGGATCGGCCAGGACATCAATCCCCAACCGTCAGCAACCAAATTGAACCCGACCGCATAGCCGCGACGCTTGACCGGTTCAACGGCACGGGTGACATCCCGCATTGTGCGCAGGTTGCGGCCAAACGGCACGTTGCGACGGCGCGCCAGCGCGGTCAGCTGCCGCAGTTGCAACGTCGAGTACGAGGTGGCGATGGCGAGACCCGGAGTGGAAAACGGCTCACGCAATTCGCCCGGAGAATGCGAGCTGCGCCCTCGCACCTGCCCGCGAAACAGCGCGGATAAACGAACATGCGCACCACTCGGCACCCAGAACGTGACGGTGGCGCCGATCACCCGGCGCAACTCGCTCATCGAGGAATGCAATGCCGGCGAGTACCCCCCCAAGTCCGCGAGTCTGCGACCAAGGTCGCTGAGGCGCCATGCGAGCGAGTAGCGCGCATCGTCCGCATCGAAGTGAACGTACCCCAAGGCACAGAGCTTGCGCAGTAAACGGTGCATGCTCGAGACCGGCACCCGTAGCGCCTGCGCCATCTGCAGGTTGGTCATTGGTACCGGTGCAGCACTGAGATGCTCCATCACGGCGAAGACCCGCGCAGTGGCGCGAGATGAGTCGGACTCGGTAGGCATTAGGTCACAGTTTCCAAGACGTTTCTTGGACACAACAGCACCGTCTTAAAATTCCAATATTGGAATATTGCAGCAGGCTTACAAAACTCACAAGGCGTCAGGCAGGAACCGAGGTGCTACCGTTCGCACGCCGCCCCGATCTCCCAACCGTCTCGCTAGCCTCTACCTTGCCTATGACACCCCGCTGTCTGGTGACTGGTCGCTCTATGCGCGTGCGGACGGAAGCTACACTTCCGAAACCAGCGCACTCACGATTGGTCTGACGACCATCCCGTCGCGAACACTCGTCAACGCACGTATCGGAGTTCGCCGCGGCGCGCTGGATGTGGCCCTGTCGGGACGCAACGTGTTCGACAAGCAGTTCGTGTCGGCGGTGATTTTCCAGCCGCCTTTGAACGCGACGAGCGCCGCGTTTGTGCCCAACGTATCCCAGGGTGAGCGCGCAACGTTCGGCCTCACCGCCACTTACGCGCTCGGCGGGAAATAGGTCGACTCACGCTTCGCGCATGTACGCGTCGATAGCGTCGACCCACTCGGCGGGGCATTGATCAGTGATATCGATGCCCCCGCCAGGGATGGCGACGAAGGCGAAGTCCGGCCGCATCGAGTGCGCAAGTTTCGCGTTCTCGTAGATCTGATCGCCCGTGTTCGTGAGAATCATGGCCGGGCGACGGATCTTCATCAGCGCCGACGCGTGGTCGTAAGCGAAGGCTGCGTGATGACCGTGCCAGAACGGACCCAAACCCATGAAGCGCTCGACGGTGTAACGAGTGATCAGCTCCGGGTTGGGCTCGGGATTTTTGCCGTACATGTCGTAGCGTAATTTGAACGCCTCGACGAGGTGCGAGCCATCGGGCTGATGCTGCATATTCCGTTCGTCGGCGACGACGCGGTCGACAAATTCGCGCTCAGCATCACTCAAGATCAGAACACCACCCAGCACGAGCTTGTCGACGTACTGCGGGAACTGCTGCTCAACTTCAGTGACCACCAGCGCACCCGTATGGTGTCCAGACTGCACAGCGCTGCGAACACCCAGATGGTCGAGCACCGCGGGGACGATACAGGCCCACTGCTCGATGCGCGGCACGAAGGGCGTGGGATCCGACATGCCAAAACCCGGGCAATCGATCGCTATCGGCCGAATACCGCGCTCAATCAACAACGGGAAGACGCTGTCATACTGCCGCGCCGACATCGGCGCTTGGTGAATCAATACCAGCGGGCGACCGGAGCCGCTGTCGTGGTAGTGGATCTGGCCGTAGGGGCCGTCGGCGTACCCGCGCTTCATCTGATGTCCGCTCATAATGTCCCCGCCGTGTCGGAAATTGATTCCAACCGTTGCTCCTCGTGCAGCGCTACCCCAGTCGGCCTGCATGTCCGTGCTGCGGAACTACTGTTCGGAGGGTCGGTGCGTCGCACCGTCTGCGGCTACTCTAGATTACGAAAACAGGGGGACGCTGATGGCCATCATTCCGTTCGAGACACAGGTCGATTTCATGCGGCCGCGCTGGAACCGCGACGCTTGGGCACGCATTCAGGCCGACCTCGACAGCAGCAAGGAGCGCATCTGCCACTGCAGCGGCATCATCATGGCCGTTCGCCCAGGCCATGCCGTCACACCGTTCCTCGGCTTCCAGACCTTCCTCTGCACGCGCCTGCTGCCACTGCCTGACGGCAACATCCGCCGCGTCAATAAGGAAGTGATTTTCTACACAGAGCTCACGCGCTTAGGGCAACCCGGCGGCATCATCGACGAGTGGAAAAACGTGTTCACCGGCGAGTCGGTTCGTGTGGTGCATGCGATCAACGACCCGTTCAACTACACCATCAGCGACACGTTGATTCTGGCGCCCGAGGATTTCGGCGGCGACCCAAGTACCCTGCGCAAAATCCCGCTGATATTCCCGTGGCAGGATCTCGATGGCGAAACCTTGGTGCTCTCCACCGATATGCACCTGAACTACAAAAATCCGCTGCAGCCCGATCGCTGGCCGCGCGAATCAGCCGGGCCGCGGGCGCGGGTATCAGAAATGATGCGCTACTTCGTCAAGCGGGCGGACCTCGAAAACCCAGCACTGACAGCGGTCCCCTACGTCGGCACTTGGCAACGCATCACGCCGTGGTTGCCTTGGATGTTGATGGGTCAAGCAGCAGGGCACTGCCTGTACAACGCCACCATGACGACCTTCCCGAGCGTCGATCGGCTACCCGCACACGTTCGCGAGTACGCCGAGAAGCACTGTCCGCACATGCTCCATGCGCCGACCGAGGACTACGGCCCGAGTCACTCGAGTCTGGAGTTGTACGCGCGCCAGCAGACGCCAGCGCCGGTCAAGGACCCTGCTTGACCGGACACACCGACGGTAGAGAACGGATCAGGCGCTGAGTTGCCTCGAACTGCTTGATGACCGCCGGCGGCGGCGTGGCGCCCTCGCCAGGCACAAACACGGCAAACACCGATTCGCCGCTTTGGGCGTGGAAGCTCACGCCCCGCAAACCGCCATCCTTGCCAGGCACGGCCAGCAGGTAGATGACAGAGTACAGATCCGGGCGCAGATGCCCTGCGAGGCCCGGACCCTCACGTTTGAGGTTGAAAAACTTACTGCGGGTTGAGGGCGTGCCCTCTCCAACGGGGCCTAGGATCTCGAAAACGTCGGCCCCTTTGGTGACGAGGGTCACCGCGTCTTGCCATTGTTCGAGGCTTTTCCAAATGTCTGGAAAGTGGCTGGCGGCCACGCCGTGCGCCTGATCGGCCCGCAGGGCGCTCGCCACCACCGCCTCACTCAAGCCGAGTTTTCGCGCCGGCCCGCCGAGGGGGCCCGGCGGCTTGTCCGCCAGCTCAGCCCTCACCCGCGCGACCTCCGCAGGGGTCGCACAAAAATTGACCGGGTCTGCGGCCACGGCAGCCGAGGACGCGAAACCCACCCAAAGCAGCGAAATGAGGTATTTCATGGGCGAATTATAGGTCCGCCCCGCTGCACGCCCACACTTTCAAGATTGCCCCGCTTTGGGCAGACTTTATGGTTGATCAATGTCCCTATCTCGGTAGTTTCGCCATGGTTGTGCGTTTTGTGACAAATCGGGCTTTTTGGGCAGTCGCACTGCTGTGCCTGACCCTTCAGCCCCTCCACGCTCAAGCCCCAGCGGCGGCCAAAAAACCACTCCCGTCCTGCAAGGGCACTTCCCGAGTGGGCTGGAACAACTGCATTGGCAACTACACGACGACCGAGGGCGCCCTCTACGTCGGCGAATTCCGTAACGGCAAATACAACGGGCAAGGCACCGCCACTTGGCCGAACGGCGATCGCTACGTCGGCGAGTTCCGCGACGATAAATTCCACGGTCAGGGCATCTACACGTCGGAAAAGAACTTTGTGTACGCGGGTGACTTTCGCGACGGCATGTTCAACGGCGTCGGCACGTACACGAGCTCGAACGGTATGAAGTACGTGGGTGAGTGGCGCGATGACGAAAAGAACGGTCAGGGCACCTACACCTGGCCGAGTGGCCGGGTCTATGTCGGTCAATTTCGCGGCGATGAGCGCGAAGGCCAAGGGTCGGACACCCAACCGGACCGCTCGAAATATGTCGGCGAGTTTCGCGAGAGCAAGCGTTGGGGTACAGGCACGTTGTACGACGCCTCGGGCCGCATCCTGCAATCGGGCGTGTGGCGCGATGATCGATTGCAAAATGCTGTCGCCGACGCGGCGCCGATGCCAGCGCCGGCCCCAGACCCCGTGCCCGTGACGCCGGCTCCCGCACCAGCCGTTGTCATGACGCAGACACCGGCGGAAAGCAGGCGGACCTTGTCAGCGGAAGAGGCCGCGGCGCTAGCGCCTGCGCCTGCACCAACAACACCGGTCGCCGCATCGCAACCCGCTCCGCCTACGCCCACATCACAGCCGGCACCGGCCGTACCGGCGCAGTCGACCACGCAGCCATCACCGATGGTGGCGACGGAGTCGGCCCCGGTCGCAGCCGCGCCATCGGCCGCGGACAGCGCAAACGAGGCTCGCGGCCCCTCACGCGTGGCGCTAGTGATCGGCAACCAAAACTACGCCACCGTCTCGAGTTTGCGCAACGCTCGCGCCGACGCGGAAGCCATGGCGACAGCGCTAGACAAGCTCGGCTTCGAAGTGCTGCTGCGCATGGATCTCGATGATCGTGCGTTGCGACAAGCCATGCGTGATTTCAAGTCACGACTCGACGGTGGCAGCGAAGCGGTATTTTTCTATGCGGGTCACGGTGTGCAGCTTGGTGCCGCGAACTACCTGCTGCCCACGAATATCTCGGCAGATAACGAAGAGCAGGTCAAAGATGACGCCGTGATGCTGCAGCGCGTACTCGATGATCTGGCCGAGCAGAAGGTGCGCTTCTCGGTTGCCATCATCGATGCCTGTCGTGACAATCCGTTCCCCAAAGTCGGCATGCGCAGCATCGGCGGCACGCGGGGCCTCGCGCCGACCACCGCCGCCACGGGCCAGATGATTCTGTTCTCGGCGGGCGCGGGCCAAACGGCGCTCGACTATTTGACGCCGACTGATCCGGATCCGAATGGACTCTTCACTCGGGTGTTACTGCGGGAAATGACACGTCCGGGAGTGCCGGTCGATCAGATGCTCAAGCGCACCCGTCAAGAAGTGGTTTCGCTCGCCAAGTCCGTGGGCCACGAACAAGTACCCGCTCTGTACGATCAGACCGTCGGCGAGTTCTATTTCACGCCGGCCGTCGCCGGTGGCGCTGGGAATCGTCCGACGGAAACGGTTACGCAATCCCAGATGATGGTCGCCGCGCCGCCGACAGACGATCGCGCGCTGTGGGAGTCGGTCCGCGACTCAAAGAATCCTGAGGAGATCCAAGCCTATCTCTCTACCTTCCCACAGGGCTTATTTGCCGGCGTAGCCGCGGCACGTCTACGCTCACTACAAGGCGGCGGCTCGACTCCGCCCGCAATGGCGATGGTCAGTAACAACTCAAATCGCCCCAGTACGGCGGCGGCCTCAAGTTCGGCACCGGCACCCACGCAGACCCAAGCGGCCGTAGCCTCGGGCAGCAACGTCAGTGACCTGCAGCAACTTGGCGCGGGAACCGTGTTCCGTGATTGCCCGGACTGCCCCGAAATGGTGGTAGTACCGCCCGGGCGGTTTGAGATGGGCCTGCCCGACTACCGTAAGGCTCGACGCCCCAACGAAGGGCCGGCGCGCATGGTGACGATCCCAGGCACCTTCGCCATCGGCAAACACGAGGTCACGTGGTCGCAGTACGCTCGCTTCGTACGCGAGACGAGTCGTGCGGGGGGCCTTGGCTGCGCGACCTTCAATGCCAAAAAATTCCGCGTCAACGCGCAGGCTGGCTGGAACAGCCCGGGCTTCCCGCAAACCGAAAACGACCCCGTTGTGTGTGTCAGTTGGGACGATGCCAAGGCCTACGCCGAATGGCTCGGCGTGCGCACAGGGCATAACTATCGCTTGATCACTGAGGCGGAGTGGGAATACACCGTGCGCGCCGGAACCGAGGGCGATCGTTTCTGGGGTGAAAACCCCGCCGATGCCTGTCGTTTTGCGAACATTGCAGACGCCACGGGTCGCGGCACACTGGGGCTCGAGACCCCGTTCGATTGCCGTGATCGACACGCGGGACCAGCCCCGGTCGGCAGCTTCCAACCGAATCCGTTTGGTGTTCACGACCTCTTCGGTAACGCGGAGGAATGGATCCTCGACTGCTGGAGCGACACCTACCGCAACGCGCCAAACTCCGGCATCGCAGACACCTCGGGCGATTGCGATCGTCGCGTGCTGCGCGGTGGTTCGTGGTTCGACGGCGCTGATGCCGTGCGTGCCACGGCGCGCACTGAGGATGCCGTCGGAGCTCGCTCGAGCACACGCGGTTTCCGCGTGGCACGCACTAACTAAACTTCGCCGAACCTCAAATGCCCGCGGCCGTTGATCGACGGGACCTGCACAGCGTGTCTCGCGGCTACGCGCCTTGTCGTTTCGGGCAAATCCACTTCCGGGTGTGTCGGGCGATCGAGCCCCGGAAGCCGCCCTTGTTTTGCCTGCATCACGTGCCGAATTCGGGGCAAATCTTTGAACCCGTGCTGCCGTACCTCGCGATGGGTCGCGATGTTTACGCGTTGGATCTGCCAGGCTTCGGTATGTCAGACCCCGCGCCCGACCCGCAAGCCATCGGGCACTATGCGCTCGCGATTGCCGATGCGATCACGGCGCTCGGTCACGCTAACGATGCACTCGATGTGCTCGGCTATCACACGGGCGCAGCCGTCGCCACTCAACTCGCTCTCGATCCTTCATTGCGGATCCGCCGGGTGGTACTGACCGCGGTACCGGTGTTCAGCGCCGAGGAACGCGCCTCGTTCGGCGCGCAAACACCCATACCCTTCGATGAGCAAGGTGAGTGGGCGCGAGAGGAATGGCGACGCTCCTGGCACTGGCGTGGACCCATGCAGTCGCGGGACAGCGTGCTGCGGACCTATGCCGAGAAAATGCGTCCCGGCGCTCGCGAGCGCGGCGCCAGAGCCATCGTTAGTTTCGATATGGGCGCCGCACTGCAGCAGATCAGGCAGCCGTTGATGCTCATGCGTCCCCATGACGACTTATGGGAAGCGACAGGCCGCGCGATGGCGCTACGAGCGGATGCCCGCCATATCGAACTCGCTGAGTTCGCCCACGGCTTGTGGGAGGCCGATCCCGAGCGATTGGCGAGTGTGATCGAGGACTTTCTCGACGCCACTCCTTGAGCGCAACGACTAGAGTCTTATTGCGGCATGGCGTCTGGCTGCAGATCGGGCGCCGCGAGACGAAACGCATCAAGACTGCGACAGTGCGCGTCAATCGCAACTAGCGTCGGATAAGCCTCAAGATCACACTTGAAACGCCGCGCGTTGAATATCTGCGGTACGAGGCACACATCCGCGAGCGTCGGGCTATCACCGAAACAGAAACGTTGCGCTGACGAATACTTTCTGGCCAATGCCTCGAGACCTTGAAAACCCTCGCGGATCCAATGGGCCACCCACTGGTTGACTTGAGGCTCCTCGGCAGCGAGTTCGGCTCGCAGGTAGTTAAGGACGCGAAGGTTGTTGAGCGGATGAATATCGGCACACACGATGCCCGCCATGCCGCGCACTACGGCTCGGGTGTAGGGGTCCGCCGGCAGCAAGCGCGGCTCCGGAAACACCTCGTCCAGATATTCGATGATCGCGGTGGATTGCGTGATCACACCCTGTGCGGTCTGCAAGGCTGGCACCAATCCTTGCGGATTGAGCGCGAGGAACGCTTCCTGTCGATGCTCTGCCTTCGGTAAGGCATGAAAACTCTCCTCGAGCGTGAGCCCCTTGAGTCGAACTGCGATACGAACTCGATACGCCGCGGAACTGCGCCAATAACCGTGCAAACGCATCGGCGTGCTCTGATCAATGATGCTCGCTGTCACTAATACTGACCTCTAGGGTTCCGATACCGTCGATGACACCCTGCACCCGATCGCCAGGCACGAGCGGGCCAACCCCCGCAGGCGTGCCGGTGAAAATCAGATCACCGGGCTGCAGGATCATAGACGCCGAAATAAAGGCGATCACCTCGGGTACCGACCAGATCAGTTCCGAAACATCCGCTTCCTGCTTGATCACGCCGTTTACCGACAACCCGATGCGGCCCGAGGCAGGATGGCCGATCGTCGCCGCCGGTACGAGCGCCGAACACGGAGCGGAGTTGTCAAACGCCTTGCCCCACTCCCAGGGCTTGCCGCCGTCTTTGGCGGCCTGCTGCAGATCTCGCCGTGTCAGATCGAGGCCAACCCCATAACCGAACACGAGCGCAGCGGCTTCGGCAGGCGCCACATTCACACCGCGTTTGCCGATCGCCACCACGAGTTCTATCTCATGATGGAGGTTTCGCGTCTGCGGCGGGTACGGGATCGTTGTCACGCCGCTGACGACCGCATCAGTCGGCTTCTGGAAGATGAAGGGCGGCTCTCGCGTCGGGTCCGTACCCATCTCGCGTGCATGCGCTTCGTAGTTACGGCCCACACAATACACTCGGCGCACGGGAAAACGCGCTTCGGTGCCGTGGACGGGCAGCGAGATCTGGACCGGCGGGTGGATGACGTAGTTCATCGAAGATCCGATTGTATTGGTGAGTAGGACGCTAGGCGACTTCAACAAAATCACCAACCCGTAGTCTGCCGCCAACACCGCCCTCAAGGCGCGCATTCCAACCGAAGGTTACCCCGCCGACGTTGTCGTCGAAGCGGAACTCGCGTAACGCCGGCAGCGGACTCAATCCCTTTTTTCCAGTGCGCTGATCGATACTGGTCATCACACAGCGCGTGCACGCCTTGACGAGTTTCAGGCGTAGATCACCCACACGAAGCTGCCGGATGCGATCTTCCTGCCACGGGTCCGCACCGTCGAGGACGAGGTTCGGTCGGAATCGACTCATCGGCAACGCCTCGGGCAAACGACGGTTGAGATCCTCGAGCGAGGCCAAGGTGCACACCAGGAGCGGATATCCATCCGCGAAATGATCGGACACACCCGCGACGATGCGCGCCGGTTCACCGATCACAGCCGTGGCGAACTCGGCCGCTGCATCACCCGCGTCGATCGCTTCGATCTCGCGCTTCCATACCGTGACATGCCGAGTGGAATCGGGCGATGCGCCCATCACGCTCGGCGTATCAAGTCGAATCGACCCTGCCCGAGGATGCACGAGCGACACGCCACTCTCGTCTGCGTGCGCTACGAGCAGAGCCAACGTCGGATGGCTGCGCTGCGAAACGAAGCGACCCGCGGCGGTCACGATCAACCACTGCCGATCGTGCTCGAGACCCCGTGGCCCTACCCGCACTTCGGTGAGATCGACCACACGACAGGACTTCAGCGGATAAACGTGCAGAGAATGTATTCGAAGAGAACCAGCGCTCATCGCAGCATCATAGCGAAGCGGCGACCGTCATTGCCGGGTAGGTGCCACCCGTTTCGGGTATGCTGCCTGCCGCATGCCGCTCTTTTTCTGGCGAATTCTCGGCTTCACAAGTGTCGGCATCGGCATGATCAACGCCTTTATCCCTCTGATGCCCACCACGGTGTTCCTGCTGGTGGGTGCATGGGCACTCAGCAAGGGTTCGCCCGAGTGGCGCGCCAAACTCCTTGCACATCCGAGATTCGGTCGCGCGCTGCGCGACTGGGAAGACGGCCGTCGTGTCAGTCGACGTGGCAAGCGTTTGGCAGCACTGGGTATGGCGGTGGGCTGGGTCATCGTCGTCGTATGGCAAGGGCTCTCGCCTTGGACAGCAGGCGTGGGCGCACTGCTCGTCACCATTGCGACGTGGCTGTGGCGGAGGCCCGAGCCGAGAGAGTCTTGAGTGATGTTCTGAATGAATATCGCAAACAGCATCGCCGATGCGATCGGCAACACACCCTTGATCGAGTTACGCGGCGCTTCGCGAGCGACGGGCTGTCGCATTTTGGGCAAGGCGGAGGTCATGAACCCCGGCGGGTCCGGCAAAGATCGGACCGCGCTCGGCATACTCGATGCCGCAGCCGCATCAGGCGCCTTGCAAGCGGGTGGCACCGTGGTCGAGGGTACGGCCGGAAACACGGGCATCGCGCTCGCGCTACTCTGCCGCGCACGCGGGTATCACGCGATCATCGTGATGCCCGACAATCAATCGCCTGAGAAGTACGACGCCATTCGCGCCATCGGTGCAACCTTGCAGATCGTACCCGCAGTGCCGTACGCCAACGATAACCACTACCAAAAAGTGGCTGCGCGAGTCGCGCAGGCGACACCGAATGCGATCTGGGCCAACCAGTTCGACAACACCGCGAATCGCGATGTGCACTACCGAACGACGGGCGCGGAGATCTGGAAAGACACCGACGGCAAGCTCGATGCCTTCGTCACCTCTAGCGGCACGGGTGGCACCTTGGGCGGCGTCTCGCGTTGTTTACGCGAACGAAGTGCGACCGTTCGGATCGTCCTCGCCGATCCGCAAGGCAGTGCGCTCTACAACTTCGTCACGCAAGGCAAGCTCGCCGCCGAGGGACCGGGTTCAGTCACCGAAGGCATTGGCATTGGACGCATCACCGCGAACTTCGCGGACAGCCCGATCGATACCGCGGTACACATCCCGGACGCTGCGGCCATTTCAGCCGTACACCAGTTGCTACGTGAGGAAGGCCTCTTCGTTGGTAGCGCGAGCGGCGTCAATGTCGCAGGTGCCGTAGCCGTCGCCCGCCAACTCGGCGCCGGGCACACCATCGTCACCATCCTCTGTGACGGCGGACAAAAATATCAGTCGCGCTTGTTTAATCGAGACTGGTTAGTCTCAAAGAATTTGGCCGTCGCGGCCGAGACGGCGGCGTGGTAACGATTCTCCCTGCGCAGCAGGGTGATGCTCGATCGCTGGCGGAACTTGCCGAATACACCTTTCGGGAGGCCTTCGGCGCGATGAACTCGCCGGCCGATGTGGCACTGCACTGCAGGCAAAGCTACGGCGAAGCCATTCAAGCAGCGGAAATCGAAGCCAGCGACCGATTGACTTTATTGGCCACGGTAGATGGCGTCCTCGCGGGGTTCACACAACTGCGATGGGGCGCAGCGCCAGAGTGCGTGCGCGCTGAGAAACCCGGGGAGATTCTGCGCTTTTACTTGCGCGGCGAGTTTCACGGTACCGGCGTTGCGGCGGCACTGATGGATGCGGCCCTCGCCGCCCTTCGCGAGCGCGGTGCCACCACGGCGTGGCTAGGGGTGTGGGAGCAGAACCCGCGGGCGATGGCGTTCTATCGTAAGCGGGGGTTCACGGAAGTGGGCGCGCAGATCTTCGTTCTCGGCACGGATCATCAGCGCGACAAAGTATTCGCGAGACCGCTGTAGTCGCATCACACTTGGACGAGCATGCGCTTGGCCAACATGCCATGCAGTCGACCGATGCCCCGCACCATGTGCATCGTCACGGTCAAGCCGATCAGACCCGACACGCCATAGAGCAGCAGCATCAGCGGATGATTCGCGACCTCGTCCGAGAGCAGGCCGCCGAGCTGAATATGCATGTCGCCCGGAATATCGAGGCCCAGCCATTGCAAACCACCCGCCAGTGCCGCCCCTAACAGCCCCGCACTGAGGGCGAGGCCAATCACGGTCACACTGAAGTAGGCCACGCCGAGCGGCAGCATCAGCGCTTCGTAAGCCAGCGTCGACCAGGTGCGCCAGTCTTTCAACATCGTTCCGATGCGTTGTAGAAATGAGGACTCGCTCGGCGGGGCGACAGGGCGTCGCGGCATGCGCTCGCCCGTCATCGCCTCTACGATCCGCCCCTCGACAAGGGCCAGCAACCGGGCTGAGCCGATAAAGGCAACGAAGAACGGCACGCCGATGATGAGAATCGACAAGCCGAGCGAGAGCGACAGACCAATGGTGACGAAGCAAAAGTAGAAGATGCCGGTGAACAAGGCGAGTAAACAGTAAAAAAGTGCAGTCCAGCTGCGCACATCACCGTACACACCGAAGAAGCGCTGCAGCAGGCCCACGTTCCCCGCCGCACGGACGGCACTCTGCGCGTTACGGGCAGCGGAGCGCGGCATCGCCATAGCCGCTTGCACCCGCGACTCGGTCTCGAGGTAGGCCGCGGCGACTTCGTCCGGCGCACCATAGGAATTGACGATCTCGGCAATCGCAGCGGCCTCGGCAAGTTGAGGCCGCGCGGCGAGTTCGGCTCGTAGATGCTGCTCGGCGTCGTAAAGCGCGTCTTGAATCAACGCGGGGTCGGCGCCCTGAAGCGCATGGCGCAGCGCGGTCAGGTAGTCGTTGATCGTGGGGTAAGTGGTGGCAGTCATGACGCAGATCCTGTGGGTTCGCTCGCCGAGGGGGCGGCGTTGATGAAGTGGTCGACGAAGTCGCGGGTATGAGCCCAAGTGGCCTTCCACTCGGCCAGCACCGCCCTACCCTCCGGGGTGATTCGGTAGTAACGCCGTGGGGGCCCGGAGTAGGAGGGGACGATGCGGCTCGCGAGCCAGCCCTCCGCAGCCAGTGATCGCAGCACCGGGTAGATGGTGCCTTCCTTGAACAGCGGCTCCCCGCCACCCGGAGGCAGGAGGCGCTTGGCGATGTCGTACCCGTAGGCGTCCTCGTCGGTGGCGGCTAACACCGCCATGAGGACTAGGGCTACGAGACCAGAATTGAGGTCTTTCTGGAATTTCCTGGTGTGCGTTTCGTTCATAGTATTAGTCTATGAACAGTACTGTTACTTTGTCAATACAGGCTTATGAATACTACTAGCTCGCCCCGAGATGGCCTGATGGCGCCCATCGCCCCGGCAAGTGTCCTCAACCGAGGATCGCCTCCCGCTCGTACAGACGTCCGGCGAACCAGCACAAGGCGGCGCCGATGAGGAGGCTGGCGCCGGCCGAGTACAGCAGATCGGGCATCGCCAGCGTCTCCCCGCGCAGGATCTTCATCATCAAAAAGTGCTGGCTGAGCGATGGCGTCGACATGATGAGCGGCGACGGCTCCACGCGCAGCAGCCCAATGAACACCAGTGGCAGCGTCGGCAGGCTGATGGCGAAGGTCAGGTAGCTCTGCGCCTCGCGGAAGCTGCGGGTGAACGAAGCGACGACCGTCAACAAGCCTGCGCCCAGTACGGCAAGCGGCGCCGATACGGCAAAGAGCTTGAGTGTCGTCAGCGGCCCCATCGATAAGCTCATGCCGAACTCCTCGAGGCGCACGTAGTTCAAGGCGATCGCGCAGGCCGTCAGCGTCAGTGCCATGGAGATCAGCATATAGGCCATCGTGGCGGCGATCTTGCCGTAGATGAGATGCGGTCGCGGCATCGGCGCCGTCAGTAGCGCCTCGAGCGAACCACGTTCCCGCTCGCCGGCTGTGGCGTCGATGGCCAGATACATGCCGCCGAACAGCATCGCGAAGATCGCGAGATAACTGAGCATGCCCAGCGCAAAGCTCGCTCGGCTCGCTGGCGTCGATACGTCGATGTCGTGGATCACCACCGGCATGGTGCTGACCGGATCAACCCCGCGTAGCAGCAGCCGTGTCTGGGAAATCTGCCGACTGTAGCCGCGAACGGCGCGCGACACCCGCTCGGCACTCGCATCGCCCCCGAACTGATCGGAGCTGTCTGCAAAGATTTCGACCGCGGCAGGCTCGGAGCGCGCCCAGCGCTCGGCGAAGTCCGAAGGGATACGCAGTGCCAGAGTGATCTCGCGTGCGGCAATCGCCTCGCGGATCTGCTGCTCGTTGAACTTGCGCGGCTCGACCTTGATGTCCTGCGACTCGAGCGTCGCGATGAGATTCGGTGCGTATTCCGCTCCGATCACCGGCAAGGTCATGGGCTTCTCGAATGTCGCCTCGCCACGCGAGACGGATAGCTGCAACAGCCCGGCAAGCATCAGGGGCCCGAGCACGGGCCCAAACACCAGCGCCGAGAGCAGGATGCGTCGATCCCGCAGGTTTTCGATGAACTCCTTGCGGAACACCGTGAATATGCCGCGCATCAGTTCAACCCCTCTGCCGTGCCAATCAATTTGACGAACGCGTCTTCGAGCGTGGGCTCACCCGCTTGCGAGCGCAGCGCCTCAATGGTTCCCGCCGCAGCCACCCGCCCCTGTGCAATCACGACCACCTCGTCGCAAAGCAGTGCCACTTCCTGCATGACGTGGCTTGAAAACAGAATGCAGTGTCCCTGCTCGCGCAAGCGGGTAAGCAGGGCACGAAGGTTACGTACCGCCATCACGTCGAGCCCGCTGGTGGGTTCGTCGAGAATCAAATTGCGCGGACTATGGACGAGCGCGCGCGCGAGAGCCGTTTTCAGACGTTGCCCCTGTGAGAGGCCCTTGGTCTTGCGATCGAGGAACTCGTCGATTTCCAGTAGCGCCGCGAGCTCTGCCACGCGACTGCGGGCCTGCTGACGATCGATGCCATGCAACTCTGCAAAGTAGAGAATGTTTTCGCGTGCTGTCAGCTGCGGATAGAGACCGCTTGCATGCGAGAGCACGCCCATTTGCCGCCGCACCTCAATCGGCGAGGCGACGATGGATTGCCCATCCACCACGGCCTCGCCGGCATCGGGGCGGAGCAAGGTAGCGAGCATCCGCAAGGTCGTAGACTTGCCGGCGCCGTTTGGCCCGAGCAAACCGGTGATGCGGCCATCGGGCGCCGTGAAACTGACCCCGCGTACAGCCTCCACCTTGCCGAAGCGTTTGCTGAGGGCATTGACGGTAATCATGGTGTCGGCCCCGCGATCGAAACCCAGAACGGAGGTTGCATACGCCGGTCAAGGCAACTCACATCGAGCGCCTTCACATCAGGTGTTGCAAAGAAATCTGCAATGACGCGGTCCATGCAAGGGACGGCTAACTGCCCGTGACCCGAGCCCGCCAGGGCGACATGCCGCGCATTGCGCAGCGTTCGGGCAGCGCGGTCGGCATCGGCAGGCGGGGTAACGGGGTCGAGCGTGCCCGAGAGCAACAAGGTCGGAACGGTGCTGACGAGCGGCGCGAACAGATCAGCATCAACGGGTCCCCGCAGCCAGCTCTTGCAGAGCAGCGGCAGTGCATCGACGAACCCCGTACCGAGGTATGTGGAGGTCAGCGCCGCACGGTCCACCGAGACGTTGGCAAAACGCGGCACGTCCTCGCTGCACACCACGCTGTTGTGCATCCCCATCGCCAGCATCTCCTGCACGTTTTCGCTGGTCAGCAAAAACAGCGTCGCGATTGGGCGGTAGTCGCCGCGTGCCGCCTCACTGACGACGAGAGGTAGCATGGCCGCAAAGTGCGCCTCATAACTTCCAAATCGAAGCACGATGGCTAACTGCTCGACACCGAATTCGACCGAGGCCATCACGGCAGTGCGCGGGTGAGCGACCTGAACGGTTTGCGGGCTGCGCTGTAGTCGTGTTCGCAGCTCGCGCGTCTTGGCCGCCATTTCACCAAACGCCGTGCGACACGCAGCATCCGCAGCGCAACGCTGCCAGATCCCATCGAGAGCCCGCTGTGCGTCGGTGGCCATGGTAGGTCCGAGCACCGTGGGCGAGGCAACGACACCATCGAGCACCATGCTTCGTACCCGCAAGGGGTATCGCCTCGCATAGTGCTGCGCCACACGAGTACCGTAAGACCCGGCGTAAAGATTGAGTGATTCGTAGCCGAGCAAGGCCCTGACCGCCTCAAGATCAGCGACTGCGCGACTCGTGGTGTACTCGCCGAGATCGTGCCGGGCTGAGAGGCGCTTGAGGCAATCCTCACCGAGTCGGAGGAACGCCGCACTGTCGGACATCGACCCACTGCGATCCACACCGTTCTCGGCATCACAGGTCAGCGGATTGGAGCGGCCGGTGCCGCGCTGGTCGAGCAAGAGGATGTCTCGCTGTCTGCCAGCGCGTGCGAAGGCCGACGACTGCGCGGTGTAGGCCAACTGTGCGCCCTGCCCCGGGCCTCCCGCCAGCAAAACGATGGGATCGCTTTGTTTGCGCTGGTTGATGGCGGGCACACGAGCGACGGAGAGCATGATCCGCCGACTGCCGGGTTTAGCGCTCTCGGGGATGCTGATCTCAGCGCACTCGGCCTCGATCGAACTCAGCCGCATCGGGTCGGTCAGCCGGCATGCTGCGAAGGGCTTGGCGAGTTGGGCGCCACCCGCAGCCGACGCCGTTGGGGTCACAAGCCATAGGGAGGCACAGAGAAACAGAGTCGTACAGATCGTTCGCATCATCATTCCGGGCACCACGGAAAGGGACAAGTGGGCGTCGACGTATGATGAATGCTATGTCCTATGTATGCTATGTGTCAACAGACAAATTGTTTCCAGCCTCGGCAATCACCGATCAAACGCCCGCCGATAGAAGTCCCAGTACTGATCGCCCAGGGTCTGCAGGATGCCGAGCGGGTCGTGTCCGACGCCTTCGACAACGACCCACTCGTGCGGAATGCCCAATTGGGTCAAGTGCCGGTGGAAGTCTTCATTGTTCTGCAGCGTCTCGTCACGGCTGCCGATCACCATTCGCACGTTCGATCCTTGCGCGATGCGTGCGGCATTAGCGACGGCTTGCTGCCTCGGACTCACTTCAGTGAAGTAGTCGAGGTCGCCACCGTAGACCTCTTGCATGAGGTCAGCGGCCGTCCGACCACTCGCCCGCGGCGCATACTTCAGCGTTCGCTGCAGCGGCCCCGCGCCAACGATCGATACGGATGCAAAGAGTTCGGGGTACTTGAATCCCAATCGCGCCGCGCCGTATCCGCCCATGCTGAAACCATCGAGCATTCGGCCTTGGCGCGTGGCCACGGTTCGATACTGGGCGTCGATATGCGGGATGAGTTCGCGAACGATGATGGTTTCCATCGGCACGGAGCCGTCTTTCCAGTCGACGTACATACCGAGGCGCAGTCCGTTCACAAATACGACCATGAACGGTGGCACGCGCCCTGATGCAATTGCCTCATCCACCTGCGCGGCAAGCGGGCGAATGCCGCGAACACCACCGCCAGAGCCATGCAGCCAGTACACGACCGGATAGCGTCGAGTGGCGTCTTGGTCGTAAGCCGCAGGCCGGTAGAGGTGGTAACTGATTCGCGTGCCCGCCGCGCGACTCTCGAAGCTGTGGTACGACACGCCGGGTGCGTCGACGATCGGCGTCAGCCAGTCGGCACGTTTTGGGGCTGCGTTACCACTCACGCCCCATAACGCTGTGATCAGTAGCAGCAGTACGGCATTCCCGGAATGCGTGGTCATCGGGTGCACCTCATTCACCATCAGTTGCCAAGCAGACGCCCAAGAAACTGTAAATCATCGTACGCATCGATGCCCGTCGGTCCGTTGCGCACCACCGTCAGACCGCGGGACGGAATGATGTACAGCCGCTGATCGAAAGCCCCCGCAGCCATGACGAAGTCATCGGGAATACGCGCGTCTTCGATGATCGGCTTGATCTGACGGGTGTATTGATTCTTGTTGTTGGCATCAATAGTCGCCGCGAGGGCGGGCGGCACGGGTCGCTTGAGCCACCAATAAAATCCGTAGGCCGGGTGCGCCCGACTCCCGACGAACAGCTGATCGAATAGTGATTTCTGCAACACGGTTGAACCTGACCAGCTCCCCTCCATCGTCCGGCGTATGAACTCGCCGAACTTCACCCAATCGCGCGCCGTTACGTAGGCACCCCCCGATAGTTGCGGCTTGCCGTCGGCAAAGTTGGTGCCCCAGCGCAGCGAGGTAATGCCAAGCGGCTGTAGCATCTTGCGATTGAGATAATCGACAACTGACTCGCCCCCGAGGCGTCGCTCCAGCGCCAAGCCAAAGATATTGGGATCACCGCTGTACACGAACATGCTTCCCGGCTCGTTGACGGCGCGCGCCGCCAGATACTCATTCCAACCCCGCAGGTCGTTGAGCTCCGCAAGCCCACTCGACATGGTCAAGAGGTGCCGGTACGTGATGCGGGATTTGCGCGCGTCACCCTGCCACTCAGTCAGCGCGCGTTGTGCGACCGCCTCATCGAGGCTGATCAAACCTTCCGAGGCCGCAACGGCACCCAACAGGCCGGTGAATCCCTTGGTGGCGCTCGCCAAAAGTTGAGCTCGATCCGGCGCGCCACCGTTGCCGTAGGACTCTTCGACAATCGCCCCGTTGTACATCACGATGAGGGTCTGCCCACCGACGGAGAGGTTGTACTCGCGAGCCGTCTGCAGCGCGGCAACGCTCGGCGCGGCGGTAACGGCGTTCAAGCGCTGCTTGAAGAAACTCCAAGCCACTTCGGCGAATTCGATATCCCGGTTCTGTACCCCCCGATCCGAGTTGCTGCTGATGAGCACGGTGCGACTTGGCGCGGTATGCCCTGCGCCATCGAGGCGCCACCACTCGAGCGGTGCGGAGGTAGACGTCCCGTAAACGAAGCGATTCGCCGGGCCCGCATCGGTCGAATCAAGCTCCACGATGGACTGCATCGGGGCGACGCCCGTCAGACCGTTGGCCGCGAGCCAGTAGTCACGCGTCACCTCAGCGGCAACGACGCGCCCGCGATTACAGGCGCCGCCGAGATTAGCGACGCATCCGCCGCCATACGGCATGAGCGTGTCGGCCGTGCCGTGGGTCATCAAGGCCGGGACACGACGGGATGGCGTGCCGCTGCAGGCTCCGGGTCTCGGCGATTGCGGCAGATTGCCGCTGCTGGTGGCAATCGCGGCGACATTGCTGGCGCGATTGATGGCATAGGCGAGCGTCATCTGCGCCCCGTTCGAGCCCCCTGCCATGAAGATCTTGGAGCTTGGAAGGCTGTACTGCGTTCGTAACCGCTCAATCAACGCATCGAGAAAGCCGATGTCGTCCGCCTCGCTCGCGACCGTGTTGTCAGCGCGGCAGTCGGTCCACCCGGCGTTGCCATCGCGCGCTGGCTGCCCGCCGGGGTAGACCACGACGAATCCCTCGCGATCAGCGACCGAGCGAAACACCGACAAGGGATGGGATCCCGTATTGGCCACGTTAAGCCCTTCGCCGCCGCCGCCATGCAGCACCAAGACGACAGCCACAGGTGATGTTGTGACGCCCGTCGGAACATGGACACGATACTCTCGCGTCACACCGGCCACTTGCAGCGTCGCATCGCTCAGCCCCGTCGGATACGGCGAAGTACTGACAGGTGGCGCTACAGGCGGCGTTGTGCCACCGCCTCCGCTACTCGTGCCGCCTCCACCGCCGCCGCACGCACCCGTCACGACAGCGGCCATCGCAGTGATAGTGATCAAACATCCAGCTCGGCTCACACGCATCATGCATTCCTCGCGACAACCTGCCCGCGCCCGGACCAATTAAAAGACAGTTGCCGTTCAACGGGTGTCAAGATTGGCAAAGAATTCGCGGGCCCGCGGACTACCCGGCTAAGGCGAATCCCGGTACGCTGCTGAGGCGTCAACTGTGGAGCAATTCAGATGAAGAATTTGTTTTCGGTTGCTGGGAAGACTGTCCTGGTCACCGGCGGATCTCGCGGCATCGGCGAGATGATCGCAGCGGGCTTTCTCGCCAACGGCGCTCGGGTGTACATCAGCTCGCGTAAGGCGGACAGCTGCCATGCCACTGCCGAACGACTCGCCCGTGAATACGGCGGTCAATGCATCGCCCTACCGGCGGATCTGTCGAAAATCGAGGGCGTTGCCGCGCTTGCGAGCGCCCTCACCGCTCGCGAGAACGCACTCGACGTGCTCGTCAACAATGCAGGCGCTTCCTAGGGCGCCAAACTCGGCGAGTTTCCCGAAGCAGGTTGGGACAAGGTCATAAACACCAACGTCAAGGGCGTGTTCTTTCCAACCCAAGCGTTGCTGCCTGCCTTGCGAGCGGCGGGCACTGCCGAGTCCCCGTCGCGTGTCATCAATATCGGCTCTATCGACGGTATTGGCACGCCGACCTTCGACACCTATTCCTACGGACCCTCTAAAGCGGCGCTGCATCATTTGACGCGCATGCTGGCTGCGAGGCTGGTCCGCGATCACATTCTCGTCAACGCGATTGCACCAGGGCCATTTCCGACATGGATGCTGAGCACCGGCGTCGGCTTTGGCGGCAAGGTGTAAGGCGATGGAGTGGATTGGGCGGCCGTCGGACGCACCAATCCCCGCGGCCGGGTGGGCACACCGGAAGACATCGCGGGCCTCGCGATCTTTCTCGCCTCACGCGCGGGCGCCTACACGGTGGGCGAGGTCATCACCTGCGATGGCGGGCTGTTGGCATCGCGCTGATGACCCGACCCGGTATTTTTGGTCCATGTTTAATGTTCATAAAAGGGACAGGAGACGTGGACGATGGCGAAGCAGAGATACACGACTGAGGAGATCATCCATAAGCTTCGGGAGGCCGATGTGCTGATCGGCCAGGGGCAGACGATGGGTCAGTTGACCAAGCAGATCGGGGTGACGGAGCAGACGTACTTTCGCTGGCGTAAGAGCCACGGAGGCTTGAGGATCGATCAGGCGAAGCGGCTGCGGGAGCTCGAAGCGGAGAACAGTCGACTCAAGCGCGCGGTGGCGGATCTGA
>JBJTBK010000224.1:0-4244 GCA_046091245.1 Nevskiaceae bacterium
AAAGTGGGCCGTGACACCGTGGGCCTTAAAATCTGCGCAACCGGGCGATCCACCGCCCGGACCTTCGAGGTCTCAGCACCGTCACCGTTCGCCGAGGCGAACGAAGCGGCCCTCTCGTGGGCGCGCGCCGCACGCTGGACGGTGTCGGGCGAGCCGGAACCGCAAGAGCCGGTATGCGCGCAGGTTGTGGTGCGCTTCACCGACGCTGCGCTCTAGTCACCTCAGTCGAGCGAGTTGAAGTCTCGGGGCAGCGCCCACTTGCGAACGAACTCTGCCAGAATGCGATCGGCTCGCTGCTTTTCTTTGTCGGTCAGCAACGGGCGTAGCATTTGCAAGTTAGCGTCCGCATTCTTCACGAAAGTCGTGTCCCATCCTGCGGCGCTCAGCTTGCCCGCCGAAAGCCACACATAGGCCTTGAAAGCATTGGGCTTAACCCCTCGGCCGTAGGCGTACCGAACACCCAACTCGGCACGCGCTCTCGAGTTGCCGCGCAGAGCGGCCGTCAAATACCAACGAGTCGCGAGGCGATCGTTCTGCTTGACGCAAAACCCCCGGGCGTAAAGCTCTGCGAGACCGAATGCAGAATTTGAATCGCCATCCCGCTCACTCTTCAACCAATAATCGCGTGCTTTGCAGTAATCGCCCGCCCGAAAGGCATCAAAGCCACTTAGAAATCGAGCGTCCGCCGTCGACGCTGCCACCGCAAATGCCGCAAACACCACCAGACGCTTTAGCCGCGGTAACACACTCGCAGCACTCATTTTTTAGGCAGCTCGCCGTCGCGATAAAGTACCGTAATGCTGATACGGCGATTCTTCGGATCAGCAGGGTTCATGGGGTTGACCGGCTGCGAATCTGCAACTCCCTCGATTCGGGAGAACCGCGATTCATCGACGCCGATTGAAGTCAACACCTGTCGAGTCATGTCAGCGCGATTGGCCGACAACGTCCAGTTATTGTTGCCGGCCGCCTTGAATTGCGTGCTGTCAGTGTGGCCACGAACGGCGACCTCGTTTGGCACACCTTTCAAACTCTCACCCACCTTGGCGATCAGCGCTGCGGCAGGTGCCGACAAACTGGTGGTACCGGAGTCAAACATGGAGA
The DNA here is from genome assembly GCA_046091245.1 of Nevskiaceae bacterium. Taxonomy (GTDB): domain Bacteria; phylum Pseudomonadota; class Gammaproteobacteria; order Steroidobacterales; family Steroidobacteraceae; genus UBA964. The sequence continues at coordinate 1,105 of JBJTBK010000224.1, forward strand.
ATCCCGCATCATCGAGAATCTCGATTCTCAAACCCTCTTTTTCCCTGACGAACTTGACCTTGGACAACAGTTCCGAGGTCGCCTCGTCAGCACCGATCTGCTTCTCCATCGCGTCCTGCAAAGACTCGAATGCCTTTTCGTCCTGCTCCGCTGCAATCTTTTGTCGCTCCTCTTCGCTCAATCCTTGCGGCAACGCTTGGTCCTCGGCCGTCGACTCGTACTCTTCCGTTCCAGGCGCAGTCAGCTGGTTAATTCCCGTCTGCGTCAGCGTCATCGGCAGCGCCTTGGGATCGATCAACGACATGCCACCAAAGAACCCACTGGAGCCGCCTGAGTTATCGACCACGGGACGATTGGTCGGTTGAAAATACTCGGCGATGCTCTTGCGCTGATCGGCATTGGTGGCTCCCAGCAGCCACATCAACAGGAAGAACGCCATCATCGCCGTCATCATATCGGCGAGAGCGATTTTCCATGCGCCGCCGTGCCCACCGGCATGACCCTCGTCAATGATCTTTTTGAAGATAATCGGCTGCAGCGGCGCCGAGCCCTCAGCAGCGACAGGCGCTTCAGCGGCAGCCGGCGCTTGCGCTTCAGCCGTACCTGCTCCGTCCGTGGGCGACGGCGCGTCCCCACTTATCCCGCCCGGGGGCGGGACCGCATCACTTGCCACGGAGGCCATCGAACACCTCGGCAAAACTCGGGCGGGAATGATGGTCGATCGCAGCGCGCGCTGATTCGATAATCAGGGGCACCGGGTAGTTTTTCATATGCCCGATGAGCGCAAACTTCGCGACCTGGTAGATTTGCCCCTCTTCGTCGACGATCTGCTTCATGCGTTGCGCGAGCGGTCCGACGATGCCATAGGCGAGGAACACGCCGAGAAAGGTGCCCACCAGCGCTGCACCGATCAAGCCACCGAGTACAGGAGGGGGTTGATCGATGGCCGACATGGTCTTCACCACACCGAGCACGCAAGCGACGATACCCAGAGCAGGCAATGCCCCTTCGAGCGCTGCCATCGCTTCCGCGGGCTTCAGCGCACCGTGATGATGGGTTTTTATGGCCACGTTGAGGCTGTCCTCGACGGCATCAGGACTCGGCGGTTGGTTGGAGGTCACGAGCAGCCGAATCGTGTCGCAGATCATCGCGATCAAGTCGTGATCTTTTAAAAGTTTTGGAAACTCACCGAAGACGGAACTCGCTTCCGGGTTTTCGATGTGCGGCTCGAGTGCGACGGCGCCCTCTGCCTTGAAGAGCTTGAAGAGCTTGACGATCAGCGTGATGGTGTCCTGATAGTCCTGCTTCTTGTACGCAGGTCCACCAAAACATTTGCCGAGACCACCACCGACACCCTTGAGCACTTCGAGACTGTTGCCGATCACCATGGCGGCCACTCCGGCGCCAAAGATAATGCCCATTTCCGTCGGAGCTGCTTCGATGATCGGCGCCATCGGGCCGTGGTGCAGGATATAGAAACCGAACACGCAGCCGAACAGCATTACTAAACCGATAATTACGAACACGTTGATCTTCCTCGCGAAGTAAGTCTTTTTTCCGATCCGCCGAGAGCTTGGGGGGGCTGACGAGTGGCACGCGCCCCCGTGTCACCCGCACCCATTGTTTCGCGCAGTTTTCGGGCAACGGCCGAGAGCATTTGACTGACTCGCGACTCGCTGACCTCCAGCACGGCACCGATTTCCTTAAGGGTCAACTCCCGATCGTAGTACAGCGCAACGATCATTTGCTCACGCTCGCTGAGTGTCAAAATACCCGCTCTGAGGGCGGCGTGGGAACTTTCCTCGGCGACCACCTCTTCGGGCAACGGTCCGTCGCTGGCGAAATCCAGGTCCTCAAGACTGACCGACGCTGATAGGCCTTGGTTCCGTCCCCGCAGACTTTCATACCGTGCGACATCGAGCCCGAGGGCGTCAGCGATCTGCCGATTCGTCGGCGCAGCACCCTTGTCGTTGGCGATTCGAGTGGCTGCAGCACGCGCCTCCACGGCCACTTTGACCGTGCTACGCGGAGCCCAGGACGCTCGACGGATTTCATCCAGCATCGCACCGCGAATACGCAACTTGGCGAAGGTTTCAAAGTCGTTGCCGCGGTCGGCATCGAAGGCTTCCAAGGCCTCCATCAAGCCGACGATCCCGGCCTGAACGAGATCAGAATGCTCGATGGATGCGGGCAGACGGCCGCGGAAGTGGGACGCACACCGCCGCACCAGCTTGACGTGCGCCGCGAAATCGTCGGCGCAGGCACCCGTGGTTGCAGTGGCACTCGCGACCTCAGCGTAACTGTCGCCCAGACGCTTCATGGCATCGAGACCCCAGGGCGTCGAGCCAACTTGTCCAGCAGGAAGCGGTTTGCATCCGTTGGGATCACTGCGTTGGATAACTGATCCGCCAAGCGGCGTATCGCCACTGCTACGCGGGAATCGGGGAATGCGGTGACGACACAATCGCGACGTCGCATGGCGTCGGTTATCGCCTCGTCGTGCGGCACGATACCGACAAGCGTCAGCGGCAACCCCAGAAAACGGGTCGCAACGTCCTGTAAGCGTTTGAAAACCAGCTGGCCCCTCTGCGGGTCCTTCACGTCGTTGACGACAACATGAAAGGATTGGCACTGTAATTCGGTATGTGCAACCTTGATTAGCCCGTAGGCGTCGGCAAGTGAGGCAGGCTCGTCGCGGACAACAACGACAATTGCATCGGCCAACTGCGCAAGTGTGGTTACATGAGAGCCAATACCGGCTCCCGTGTCTATGATGAGATAATCGGGTGCGGGCTGAACATCCTGCAGTCCTTGCAGCAGACGGACAAATTCGCTGCTCGGCAGATCCGCTAAGTCGCGGATGCCCGACCCGCCCGGAATGATACGAACACCCTCAGGGCCCGAGAACATTGTCTGCCCCAGCTCGCAGCGTCGTGCTGTTCGATGGTGATATGGGCCTCGCCAATGTTCACGTGCTGCTCGGAACGCAACCCACGCTCACAGTCGCTGACGTTTTGGCCGGACGCTGCGAGCTGGGGCAGACAATGTTCTCGGGCCCTGAGGGTGTTCGTATCATTCCGGGCGGGTCGGGCATCCGCGACTTAGCGGATCTGCCGAGCAGCGAATTTGTCCGTCTGCTG
>JBJTBK010000225.1:0-3492 GCA_046091245.1 Nevskiaceae bacterium
GCAGTCCACGGGGGCTACCGGTCCCCGAGGACTTCGGTGCGGATGAGACCGTCATCCCTTCGCCAGTCGAGGGGCACTTCCTCTCGCGCACGATCTACCTGTCGCTCGATCCGTACTACCGCAACGTCATGAAGAACAGCCAGATCTATGCGGATCGGCTGAGTCCGGGCGATGTGATGGTCGGCGAGACGGTCGCGCAGGTCGTCGAGTCCAAGCACTCGCAGTTTGCGGTGGGTGACTATGTCGCCGTTCGCAACGGCTGGCAGCAATACGGGCTGTCCGCTGGGCAGGGAGTCCGCAAACTCGACGCCTCGAGTGCGCCGCTCGGCGCGGCGCTCGGTGTCCTCGGTATGCCGGGCCTCACCGGTTACGCGGGAACGGTCTACATCGGTCGACCGCTGCCGGGTCAGACGTTCGTGGTCTCGGCGTGCACAGGGCCGGTAGGCACCACCGCGGGGCAGGTGGCGCGGCACATGGGTGCTCGCGTCGTTGGCATTGCAGGGTCTGCTGCCAAATGCGAGTACGCGGTCAAGGAGCTGGGCTTCGCGGCGTGTGTGAATTACAAAGACGGCGATCTGACCGCTGCGCTCAAGCAGGCGTGCCCGGATGGCATCGACGTCTACTTCGACAACGTCGGCGGCGATACGCTGGCCGCTGTCACGCGCAATCTCGCGCTCGGGGCGCGTATCGTGCTCTGCGGCATGATCGAAGCCTACAGTATGGATACGCCGCCGCCCGGACCGTGGCTAGGGCCGATCGTGGGCGCGCGGGCCACGATGAGTGGACTTGTCGTCTACGATCACATGAATCGCATGCCCGAGATGGTCAAGCTCATCAGCGGCTGGATCCGCGCAGGGCAGTTCCGCTATCGCGAGGACATCAGCGAAGGTCTGGCCACTGCGCCGGAAGCGTTTTGTTCTTTGATGCGCGGCGGCAATTTTGGCAAGGCTTTGGTGCGCGTCGGTCCGGAATAGAAAGACCTTTCATGGCTCTGGCGTGTCGGTGTCCGGATCGCCGCCTGCGGCTTGTCGGGCGCGAGCCAATTGAGCCAGCGCCACATAGCGAGTGCGAAACTCATCCAGTTGCCGCTCCTCAAGTTCCCCGAGATCAAGCAGCGCGTTGTGTGCACCCTGCGTCGCACGAATCAATTCGTCGGGCTTGATGTGCAGCGCTTCGGTGTCGCCGTGTTGGGTGTTCTGGATCAGAAACACCATCAGGAAGGTGACGATCGTCGTGCCGGTGTTGATGACGAGTTGCCAGGTGTCGCTGAAGTCGAACAGCGGCCCGGTGACGAGCCATATCAGCAGCACGAACACCGCGAGACTGAATGTGGCGGGTCTCCCCGCGATCCGGGCCGAGCGCTTCGCGAATCGGGTGTACCAAAAACTGTGTGGCATGGCAGAGCATCCTCGATCGACGATCAGACGAAACCCGGTGTGACCGACTGTTCGTACAGTCGCTTCATGTAGACAATCGGCGCAAGAGGTGATTCGACGTATTGGACGAACCGCCAGCCCGTGCTGGTGCGGTGCAGGGTGGCGCACACTCGATTGTCGCCGCCGAGTGGCGTGGTTGAGCCACGTATGCGGGCATCCCAGTGCATGGTGTAGACCACCGAGACGAAGCCGGGAGCGAGTTCCCGTGTTCCGAGCACCGCGGTGATTCGCATGCCCATTGCCTCGATGCTGGCGCGGGTCAGATCCCAATAACTTTGCAGCGCAGACCAATCGAGCAGCGGCTCCGGGGCCTCTTCGGCGAAATACACCGGTTCACGCGTCTCGTCCCACAGCGCGCGTAGCGCGACGAAGTCCAAAGTTCGCCAAGCCGACTCGAGATCGGCGAGTAGGTGGCGGATCGCGGCCAGTTCCGGATCCGTTGGTCCCGGCGAGCGCAGTGGAATATCCAAGCCCTGTGTCATACGGAGCCTCCCGTGGTCGGGGTCAAGTCGGGTGAAGCGCGATCGGCACGGCGCATAGCCCACCAAGCGAGGGTGCAGGTGATGGCCATGAGCAGTGCACAGCCGTGGGCGGTGCCATCGTAGATCAGGCCGGTGAGGATGGCGCTCAGCATCGATACCAGCATGGCGATTGAACTCGACAGGCCTGCGGCGACGCCGGCGAGTTGCGGGTGATCGTCTACGGCGGCTGCGAGTGAGAGTGGCGAGACGAGCCCGTTGGCAAACATCAACAGGCCGAGCGATACACTGAACACACCGAGCGACGGTGGCTGCAGCCATGCGGCAACCACGAACAGCACCGTGGCTACAACGTTGATGCCGAGACCCAGACGCCGCGTGGGCTGTCGGCCAAGTCGACGCGACAAAGTGCCTGCGGCCGTGGCGCCCCCGATGTAACTCACCGCGAGGAGTGACCACAGCAGGCCAAATTCGGCACCCGAGAGCGCGAACAAGCGCTCATAGAGCGCCGCACCCACGGTGATGAAAATGAATCCCGAGGCGCTGATGAAGCTGTAGGTCAACGCGTGTCCCGTGAATCCGCGATCGCCGAGCAGCACCTTGGCGCCTGCCAGCAGATCGCGCACGGTCATCGCCTCGGTGTCCGCCGGACGAGTTTCGCGCAGCATGCGTGCCAGCAAGGCGACGACGAGCAGAGCCATTGCGGCATGCAGCCAAAAAATTCCGCGCCAGCCCACGGCTTCGGTAGCCAAACCGCCGAATACCGGTGCGATAACCGGTGCGACGCCCATCACCGCCGTGATGAAGGACAGGGCGACTGCGGCGGGCTCGGGCTCGAATGAGTCGCGCACGATGGCACGCGAGACCACGGTCGCGACGCTGACACCAATCGCCTGCAGAAACCGCGCGAGCACAAGTTGCAGCAGTGAGCCGGCAAACGAGGCGAGCAGGCTTGCAGCGAGAAATAAGGTAAAACCTCCGAGCAGCACCGGACGGCGACCGAAGCGGTCACAGAGCAAGCCTTGCACGGGCTGAAACAGGCCGAGTCCCAAAAGATAGGCGGAGACGATGAACTGGACGCTGGCCCAGTCTGCCTGCAGTGCACGCGAGAGCGTCGGCAGGGCGGGCACCACGCTCGCCATACCGAACGCCGATAATCCGCTGGCGATACCCAGCAGGATGATGAAGCCCCAGCCGGGTCGCGACGACGCCCTGTCCTGAGTCATGGCGAAGTCGCGCGCTCGCCGAGGCCGCGCAACGCGACCCCCTTAAGCTTTTTGTCCGAGTTGTTTTTCGAGTTCGGGGACGATCTGGAACAGATCGCCGACCAGGCCGAAATCCGCCACCTCGAAAATCGGCGCCTCCGGGTCTTTGTTGACCGCCACGATGGTGCGCGCGTCCTTGATACCCGTCAGATGCTGGATGGCACCTGAGATGCCGAACGCCATGTACAGTTCCGGAGCAATGATTTTGCCCGTTTGGCCGACCTGCATCTCGTTAGCCGCATAGCCCGCATCCACCGCGGCACGCGAAGCACCCACCGCAGCACCCATCTTGTCGGCGAGGCTGTAGAGGAT
>JBJTBK010000226.1:0-4301 GCA_046091245.1 Nevskiaceae bacterium
GGTTCCGCGCACAACATCCCGCCGCGCCCGCGGGGCCTCCGCCATGAGAGCCGTGGAAACTCGCTGGCGCACGCTGTGGACCACGGGGCTGGCGTTCATCCTGCAGGTGATTCCGCTGCCGATGTGGCTGGCCGCAGTGCGTCCGCCATTTGCCGTGCTCGTCCTGCTGGCCTGGTCGTTGGTGGTACCGCAACTTGGCGGCGTAGGCCTCGGCTTCGCCCTAGGGCTCGCGCTCGATGTGTGGCTCGGTGCAGTGCTCGGACAATACGCGCTCGCTACGGCACTCATCACCTACATCGCAATCCGCCAACATCTCATCGTCCGTAACAAGCCTGTATTCGAGCAGACACTATTCGTCGCTGGCTTGCTGATGCTGTGGGAGGTCGTGGTTTGGGCCATCGACGGCTGGACCGGGCACGCCACGGGCGGCTGGACACGCTGGCTGCCGGTGCTGACAGGTGCCTTGCTGTGGCCCATGGCGAGTACGCTGTTTGCTGTTGATGGTCGTAGCCGCCGCTCCGCCCCATGAGCCTGCGCGGCATCATCAAAGATTTCTGGCGGGAACAGCGACTGTTCGAGCAGCGGGCGATCGCCGCGGTGGTGATCATCGCGACGCTGGCGCTGCTACTGGTCGGTCGTCTGGTGTGGCTGCAGGTCGTGCGCTACGACTACTACACCGATTTGTCGCAGGGCAATCGCGTACGCATCGAACCGCTGCCTGCGCCGCGCGGCATTATTTACGATCGGCAGGGGCTGATCCTCGCGGAGAATCAACCCGCTTACCAACTCGAGCTTGTGCCCGAGCAAGTCCCGGATCTCGATGCCACCCTGCAGGGTCTCGTTCGAATCGGTCTGATCGATGCGGATGACGTGGACGATGCGAAGCGCACCGTACGCTCGCGGCGACCTTTCGACAGCGTGCCCATCCGGTTGCACCTGTCCGAGACCGACATGGCGGCCTTCGGCGTGAATCGCTTCGAATTCCCCGGCGTCGACATTCGCACCCGGCTCGCGCGCTCCTACCCATACGGCGAAACGGCCGTGCACGCCCTTGGCTATGTCGGCACGATTTCGGCGGCCGATCTCGCCCGGATCGATCGCGAGGCCTACGCCGGTACCTCGACCATCGGCAAAGTGGGTATCGAGGCTGCGTTCGAGGATCCCCTGCGCGGTCGTAACGGCAGCCGAGAGATCATGGTCAACGCCCGCGGCCGCTCCGTCGAGAAACTCGGTACGCTGCAACCGACACTACAGACTCGCCCCGGCGAGCCTGGTACGGATTTATTTCTCACACTCGATCTCGAGGTGCAGCGGGTTGCCGAGCAGGCGGTGCAAGATCAGCGCGCGGCAATCGTGGCGCTCGACCCGAACAATGGTAATGTCATCGCCCTCGTCAGCCGACCGGGGTTCGATCCGAATCTGTTCGCACGAGGTTTGACGCGCGCGGAGTACGCCACACTCAACGAAAACCCGGATCGGCCGCTATTCAATCGTGCGCTGCGCGGCACCTATCCGCCGGGCTCGACGATCAAGCCGGTAGTGGCTCTGGCCGGTCTCACGCACGGCATTATCGAGCCCAACAAGCCGTTTTTTTGCATCGGTTACTTTTCGCTGCCCGGCAGCTCGCACCGTTTTCGCGACTGGCGGCCGAAAGGCCATGGCGCAGTCGATCTGCGATCAGCCATCTCGCAATCCTGCGACCCGTATTTCTATTCTTTGTCGAACCAGCTTGGCGTACGACGGCTTAATGAATTCCTGGGTCAGTTTGGTCTCGGCAAGCCCACCGGAATCGACATCGGCGGCGAAAAAAGCGGCGTGCTGCCCTCGCCCGAATGGAAAAAAACCGCTTTCAAGCAACGTAGCGCACAGGTTTGGTTTCCAGGCGAAACCGTGATCTTCGGCATCGGCCAGGGCTACATGACGAGCACGCCGGTGCAGCTCGCGCACATGACAGCCATCCTCGCGACCCGGGGAAAGAACTTCGAGCCGCGCCTCGTGCGAGCTCTGCGCGACCCGCGTACGCAACGCGTGACCGAACTGCCGCCGACGCCGCTGCCCCCGCTGCAAGCGGCGAGTGCCGAGCACTGGGATCTGATCATCGATGGCATTCGCGCCGTGATGGAAGGCGGCACGGCTACACGCTCGGCGGCCGGTGCGCCCTACAGCATCGCCGGCAAGACGGGGACGGCTCAAGTGTTCAGCGTCGCACAGAACGCCCGCTATAACGAAAGCGCCATCGCCGAGCGCCTGCGCGATCACGCCTGGTTCATCGCATTCGCGCCGATCGAGGCGCCGAGGATCGCCATCGCAGTGCTGGTGGAAAATGGCCGCAGTGGCAGCGGCACCGCCGCACCCATTGCGCGCGCGGTGATGGATGCGTACTTGCTGCGAAAATTCCCGCCTGTCAATGCCGCGACTCCATCAGGCGATGCTTCGGAGGAATGATGCTGCGCGAGGACGTCGATAGCACCGCCCGTAGAACCTTGACGCAGACCGCTCGCGTGCTCGGTGCCTTGCGCCTCGATGGCCCCTTGCTCATCGGGCTCGCGTTGATCGCCGCCTACGGTCAATTCGTGCTCTACAGCGCATCGGGTGGCGATTGGGGCGCTGTGCTGCGCGGCAGCGTTCGTCTTGGTCTCGGGGTGCTGCTGATGTTGATTTTCGCGCAGCTCAAACCGGGTGTGTTGCGCCGCCTCTCGCCGTGGCTGTATGCGCTCGGGCTGTTACTGCTGATCATCGTCGATGCCGTGGGTTACATCGGCAAAGGGGCGCAGCGTTGGCTTGATCTCGGCTTCATGCGCTTCCAGCCCTCGGAGTTGATGAAGTTGGCCGTGCCGATGACCTGCGCCTGGTTGCTGCGCGAGCGCGCGCTACCCCCGGACGGCCGCACCTTGCTGTGGCTCGCCGCCATCATTTTCGTCCCGACCGCGCTGACCATCATTCCGCCGGATCTCGGTACGGGACTACTAATCCTGATGGCTGGCGGCATCGTGGTGCTGCTCGCAGGCCTGTCGGTGCGGATCATCACAGGCCTCGGTATCGGCGCGATCCTCAGTGCCTGGGGAGGTTGGTACTTGTTGCACGACTATCAGCGGCAACGTGTGCTGACCTTCATCGACCCCCAGACCGACCCGCTCGGCTCGGGCTACCACATCATCCAATCGACCATTGCCATCGGCTCGGGCGGCATCTTCGGCAAGGGCTATCTGCGTGGCACGCAGGGTCAGCTCGAGTTCCTTCCCGAGCGCCATACCGACTTCGTGTTTGCCGTTATTGGCGAGGAGCTCGGGCTGCTTGGCGCGCTACTGCTGATCGGCCTGTACGTGTTCGTGGTCATGCGCGCGCTGTTTCTGGCCTCGCAGATGCGCGACACCTTCGCGCGACTGCTCTCCGGTTGTCTCGCCTCCATTTTCTTTGTCTACGTCTTCATCAATGCCGGCATGGTCAGCGGTCTGCTGCCCGTGGTCGGCGTACCGCTGCCGCTCGTCAGTTATGGCGGCACATCGATGGTGACCGTGCTGGCCGGCTTCGGTATGCTGATGTCGCTGTATGCGAACCGGAAACTTGCTGCGTGACCGCAGCCTCCCACTGCTGATCCTTTGCGCCACGATCGGTGGCTGCGTCACCCCGCCGCCGCAAGTCCCCGCGCCTCCCCCGCCTGTCGCCGTTCCCGCTCCGCCGCCGATCGTCGAACCCGCAACGCCCGCCCCACTCCCCGCGACGCCGCAGCCGTTCGATCTGCAGCGCGAGGACATTCGCAGCTTTGTCGACGAGGTCGCCGCGCGTCAGTCGATTCCGCCGGAGGACATCCGCGCGTTGCTTGCACAAGGCATGTCGCAGCCGCGTATCTTGGCGGCCATCGCGCGTCCGGCCGAAAGCGTGCTGAAGTGGTGGGAATACAGCGCACGACTGGTCTCCGTCGAGCGCATCAACCGCGGCGTCGAGTTCGCCCGCGAAAACCGCGAACGCCTCGATGCCGTGCACGCAGCGACCGGCGTCGACCCGGCCTACATCGTGGCGATCATCGGTATCGAGACCAATTACGGCCGCAATAAGGGCTCGTGGCGCGTGCTCGATGCGCTGATGACGCTCGGTTTCGATTACCCGCCGCGCAGTCGATTTTTCCGCTCGGAGCTTGAGCAGTATCTGCTACTCGTGCGCGAGGAACGCCTTGATCCGCTGACGACGCTCGGCTCCTACGCGGGCGCCATGGGGGCGCCACAATTCATGCCCTCGAGTTATCGTCGCTACGCCGTCAACGGCGCGCTCGATGGCGGACGTGACTCGCGGCGCGATTTATT
>JBJTBK010000227.1:0-12752 GCA_046091245.1 Nevskiaceae bacterium
GGACGATAAACGCCGCAGGTCACAGTAATCTCGCCTCGCACATGGGAGATACCGCCGCACGCTCGACGTATCTCGGCTTGCACACCTCGGCGCTGATTATTTTGGGATTTGCGATCGTGCCCGACCAAGTGCATTGGGGCATGATCGTGCTGCCGTTTGCGGTGTTCCGTATCGCAGCCAGTGCCGCCGACGCAATCTTGAGCGGCATCGAGTTTGAACGCAGCGTGGATGAGGCTTGGGAAATTTCCTTCAAGGCCTATGTGGTGGGCGCTGTCTGGGTGGCGGGGTGGAGCGTGGCAGCGACTTAGCTCTATGGACTGGCACCGTGCGTGGCCAGCCAGCGGCGCAGCATCCCGACCGTGTAATGCCCGGAGAGCCGTGCCAATTCGAAGATATCGACGGGGTTGACGCGCTCGTCGGCGTGATCGGATATCACCCGCAGACAACCGAACGGGACGCCGAACTCGTGGCAGACCTGCGCGACCGCGGCGCCCTCCATCTCTACACAAACGGCGCTCGGAACACGGCTGCGAACACGCTCTCGGGAGGCGCGATCGCCGATGACCTGGTCGCCCGTAGCGACATCGCCGATCACGCTCCGCCGGTTGGGCGCGAGGCGCTGCGCTTGCTCGCCCAGTGTTCGCTCGAGATCTTCGGCCATGAATGCGTCGAGCGCGGCGTGCAGTTGCCCAGTAAACGCCGCGTCGGCCGGCAAGGCCGCGGTGTTCAGCAGCGGAACGTGGGTGGGCGGGAAAAACGGTGAGGCGTCGAGGTCGTGCTGGTACAGGTTACGCGCGAGGACAACATCGCCAATACCGAGATTATCTCGGAGGGAGCCAGCAATCCCGGTAAAGAGCACTCGTGACGGACGCGCGGTGGTAATCAGGTGCGCGGCGGTCGCCGCTGCAGCGACCTTGCCCCAGCGCGAAAACGCCAAGGTGACCGGCAATCCCTCGAAACGCCCAGCGGCAACCTCGCGTCCGCCGCCTTGAATTCGGCTGACGAGATCGAGGGTAGGAAGCAGGGCTTCGATTTCCTGTGGCATCGCGCTCAGGATGAGCAGCATGGTCGCCCTCGTCTCCATTCGTAATTTAACATAATAAACATTATGCGCATTTCGAGTTCAGCCCTTCATTGCGTACCATAGCGCACCCACCGCGGAGATCCTCTTGCGTCTCGTCGTTTACAACATCCGCTACGCCACCGGCACCGGCCCCGCGTTCCATCTGCCGTTGCCCGGCGCCGGCTATCTGCGCAGTTCGCCACGCGTGCTCGACGACATCACGCATTTCCTGCGGGCACAGGACCCAGATATCGTCGGTCTGCTCGAGGTCGACAGCGGCTCGATGCGCAGCGGCCTTGTGAACCAGGCGCATTACATTGCCGATCGCATCGGGCATTACACCGCCTACGAGTGCAAGTATGGCTCTGCCTCTCTCAACCAGTTGGTCCCGGTCGTTCGCAAACAAGGCAATGCCTTGCTCGCCGCACCGCGGGTCGAGGGTGAGCGTTTCCATTACTTCCGGCAAGGCATCAAGCGCCTGATCATCGAAATCGAACTCGACGATGTCTGCATCTTCCTCGTGCATCTGTCGCTTAAATATCGGCATCGTCAGGAACAACTGGCGCACCTGCACGATCTCATTGTGGCAGCGCGCAAGCCCGTGATCGTCGCCGGCGATTTCAATACCTTCACGGGCCAGCAGGAATTGTTCCTGTTCATGCGCGCCGCGGGTCTGCGCAGTGCCAACGCGCTCGGCTTGCCGTCGTTTCCCTCGACCCGACCACGCTTCGAGCTCGATTTCGTGTTGGTCAGCCGCGACATCGAAGTGTTGGATTTTCGCGTCCCCGATATCCGTTACTCCGATCATCGCCCAATCATCTGCGACTTCAAGATCAACCGAGTCTCGCAAGCGAGTGCCGCCTGACATGAGCACCCACTGGACCTTGCAACGCGATGCCGACGGCGTCGCCACGCTGACCCTCGATCGGCCGGGTGCCTCCGCCAATTCGCTCTCTCGTGCCGTCATGGAAGAACTCGCTGTCCACTTGCAGGCGCTCGACGCAGCGCCCCCACGCGGTCTGATCCTGCGTTCAGGTAAACGAGGCAGTTTCGTGGCTGGCGCCGATATCAAGGAATTCACCGCGCTCACCGACTTCGACTCGGCACGGCTGCTGATACGTGGCGGCCAGCAGGTTCTCGATGCGCTCGAAGCGCTACCGTGTCCGACGGTCGCGCTGATCGAGGGTTTCGCGTTGGGCGGCGGCCTCGAGCTCGCCCTCGCCTGTCGCTACCGCATCGGTCTCGACGACGGCCGGCTCTCGCTGGGTTTGCCCGAAGTGTTGCTCGGCATCCATCCGGGTTTTGGTGGAACCGTCCGCGCAGTACGACTCATCGGCGCTCCGGCTGCGCTAGACATGATGCTCACAGGGCGCACCATTCGCGCAGCGCAGGGCTTGCGACTGGGGCTCATCGATGCGCTGTGTACTGATCGCGAACAACTCGAGCGACGAGCGCGGGACCTCATTGACCAAAAGCCGTCGCGGCGACGAGCCTCGCTGGCGCTACGGGCTCTGTCGCTTGCGCCGCTTCGCCCCATCATTCGTCGTCGCGTACTGCGCGATCTGGCTCGCAAGGCTCGCCGCGAGCATTACCCGGCCCCCTATGCCATCGTCGATTTGTGGAGTCGATACGGCGCGCGTGGTCGGGCCTCCTACGAGGCTGAAGCAGACTCGATCGCCCGTCTGTTTCTGACGGATACCTCGCGCAACCTCGTGCGCGTGTTCATGCTGCAGGATCAGTTGAAGGCCTCGGGCGACAAAACTCTGCCGACGGCGACGCGCGTGCACGTGGTCGGCGCTGGCGTCATGGGCGCCGATATCGCTGCGTGGTGTGCCCTGCGGGGGCTCGATGTGACGCTGCAAGATCGCGACGCCGGACTTGTCGAGGCGGCGATTCAGCGCGTCAGGCCACTGTTCGAACGCAGGATCAAAGATAACGCGAAGCGCGAGGCCGCCATCACGCGGCTGCGCCCTGATGCCGAAGGTCGCGGTATCGCGACTGCCGATGTGCTCATCGAGGCCATTGTCGAAAATGTCGAAGCGAAGCAGGCGCTGTATCGCCAGCTCGATACTCAGTTGCCCGCCGACGCGGTGATCGCCACCAACACCTCATCCATTCAGCTCGAAGCCTTGCGCGGCGCCCTGCGCGACCCGCATCGTCTGGTCGGTCTGCACTTCTTCAACCCAGTGGCGCAGATGCCGCTGGTCGAAGTGATACACACCCGCGACACGCCCGCAGCCATTCTCGCCCGAGCGGTAGCGTTCACGCGTCAACTCGATAAGTTACCCCTGCCCTGTCGCAGCGCGCCGGGTTTCCTGGTTAACCGCGTGCTCGCGCCCTACATGCTCGAGGCGGTGCACGCCGCAAGCGAGGGCGTGCCGCTCGACACCATTGATCAATCGGCCGTGGACTTTGGCATGCCGGTGGGGCCCGTCGAGCTGTCGGATATGGTCGGGCTTGATGTGTGTCGCAACGTCGGGGCGATCGTAGCCAGTGCAACGGGCCGTGCGCTACCGGACCTCGCGCTCATCGAAGCGCGCATCGGGGATGGCAAGCTTGGCCGCAAGAGCGGTGAAGGTTTTTATCGCTGGCAAGACGGCAAAGTGCAACGCCCCGCAGCCGCCCTCGTCAGCCATGCCGCGACACCGCAAGTGCTCGCCGATCTGCAGGATCGGTTGCTGCTGTCGATCGCCAACGAAGCGGTAGCCTGCCTGCGCGAGGGCGTGGTCAGCGATGCGCAGCTCGTCGATGCCGGCATTATCTTTGGCTCAGGTTACGCGCCGTTTCGCGGCGGTCCGCTGCAGGATGCGCGCCGCCGCGGCATCGCGCAGTGCGTGGCGCGACTGCAGGAACTCGCTGAGCGTTACGGGCCGCGATTTACGCCGGATGCAGGCTGGGATCTTTTGCGCTGAGCCGACTCGAGACTGCCAAGGCGCCACAATAAGCGCTCGAGTACCAAAGGCTTATTGATCGGTGTGTCCGCCCACTGACGGGCTTCGCGGGCCTCATCCAAAGCCTCGAACCAGGCGCGAGGCGCGATACCCGCTTTGCCACTCGCCCATTCGCGCAAACGAGCGAGCAGCCACGCTTCGATGCAGGCTAATCGCTCGGCATAGGCTTCCTTGCCCCAGAGCTCAGCGGTCTCTACCGGGTCAAGCCCGCCGCGCGCAGCAGCCTCCAAGGCACGATGCGTCTCGTGACGTAGCGCCTCAAGCGTACCGCCCTGCGCACCCCGCGCCACGAGCGGCTCAACGCCCAACACTTCGCGCACGGCGTTCCAATCGGTGTTGTCGCTCGACTGCGTGCGCAGCCACGCCACCAGCTCCGCACGCGTGGGCCGTGGCGCCACGAGTCGCATGCAACGACTTTGCACCGTGGCCGGCAGGCGTGACGGCTCACCGGTCACGAGCAACAGCAGCGAGCCTCGGGTGGGCTCCTCCAAGGTCTTGAGCAAGGCGTTGGCCGCGGCGCGATTGAGCTTGTCGGCGGGTGTGATGATCACCACCTTGCGTCCGCCGGCGTGGCTCGTCAGCGCAAGCTGGGTGGTGAGTTCACGCACCTGATCGATGCGTATTTCTTTGGAGTCCTCGATAGGCTGTATGAACAGCAGATCGGGTTGTTCGCCAGTGACCACGCGTCGACAGGCGAGGCATTCGCCGCAGGGTCGCGGCGCAGCCGACGCGCTGCAGTACAGTCGTGCGGCCAACCAACGAGCGAGCCAATCGCCGCCCCGGCCCGGACTCACTTGAATGAGCACAGCATGCGCGAGTCGGTCTCGAATGATCGAATCCTCCAATGACGCTTGCAGTGCCGTGAGCCAGGGCAGCGATGCGGTCAGCGGCAACTCGGCGATGACTCGTGACGGATCGCTCATGCGCGCTGTTCAAGCAAACGTAAAGCGGCGGCAAGTGCTTGGGCTTGCACGAGCTGCGCCGGTTGCAGTGCATCGATGCGCTCGCAGCGTGAGGCGGATTCGGCGATGTGCAAATAGCGCTCGCGCACGCGACTGAAGAACGCCACGGTCTCGCTCTCGAATCGATCCGTGTGATCGCCGCGATCCGCCCGCCGCCGCGCGGCACGCCGCAGGCCCGCCTCGACCGGCAGATCGAGCAGCAGCGTCAGATCGGGCGCGAGACCCGCGGGTTCGGGTTGCGCGAGTTGCTCGATGAACTCTGTGCTCACGCCGCGTCCGCCACCTTGGTAAGCCCGAGTGGCATCGGTGAACCGGTCGCAAATGACCCATGTGCCGCGCTCGAGCGCAGGACGAACGAGATTGTCGAGATGCACGGCGCGAGAGGCGAACATGATCAAGGTTTCGGCTTCGGGGGATACGCGCTCCTCGCCACGCGTCAACACGAGCTCTCGCAAGCGCTCGGCCAGCGGCGTGCCGCCCGGTTCCCGCGTCAACACGACCGTCAAGCCCCTCCCCTGCAAGGCATCGCGAAGCGCCACTGCCAACGTGGATTTACCTGCGCCCTCGATGCCCTCGAGCGTGATGAAACGCCCCCTCACGATCCACCCTCCCGTGCGCCCGCTCGCTGCCTCGCGAGCATAGCCTGCACCGCCTTGCGATGCTCGGCGTACGTTCGAGAGAACACATGCGATCCATTGGGGAGGCCGGTCGCCACGAAGAACAACTCGCCCGTGATGTCGGGACGACTACTCGCACGCAAGGCTTCAAGACCAGGCAACGCGATCGGCGTCGGCGGCAAACCCTTGCGCGTGTAACTGTTATAGGGCGTATCGGTGCGCAAATCTTTGGTACGAATGTTGCCGTCCCAGTCATCACCGAGCCCGTAGATCACGGTCGGGTCGGACTGCAGGCGCATCCCCTCGCGCAGTCGTTGCACGTACACCCCCGCAACGCGAGGCCGCTCGCTCGCCAGCGCCGACTCACGCTCGACGATGGAAGCGAGAGTGAGCAATTCCGCCGGATCGGCCAGCGGTAAATCACCGGCGCGATCGCGCCACGCCGCGTCGAGTTCACGCCGCATGCGCCGCTCAGCCAGTTTCAGCAACTCGAAGTCGGCTGTGCCGTAGGCGAAGCGGTAGGTATCCGGAAAGAAACGCCCCTCCGGATGCAGCCCCGGGCGACCCAGACGGGCCATGACCTCTGCATCGTTCACACCCTGCAAGGTGACTGCGACGCCCGGGTGGGCCTCCAGCGCCCGACGGAAATCGCGAAACCGACTGCCCTCGATGATCGTCAGTGACTCGAGCAGCACACGGCCCTCGACCAGCTGTTGCAGGATCTGTTCGGCCGAAGCGCCCGGCGGGATCGCGTACCGTCCCACCTGAATTCTCGGCCGCACGACCTGCCGCACCCACAGATCGACGAGCCCCGGATGACGAAATCCACCCTGGGCGGCGATATCGGTCACGACACTGCGCACGCTCTCTCCGGGCGTCACGATCAAGCGTATTTCTTCGGCGTGGGGCCCCGGCGCTTGCACCGCCTGCTGCCACCATAACCCGACTCCCCCGACTGGGGTCAGGGAACCGAGCAACAGGATGAGGAAGGGGCGTATCGCGCGCACTCGTGCAGTGTAAACGGCCGCCACGCCACCGTGCGACTCAGCCCTGGAACTTGCGGAACACCAGCGTGCCGTTCGTGCCGCCGAAGCCGAAGGAGTTGGACACGGCCACATCGATCGTCATCGGGCGCGCCGTGTTCGGCACGTAATCGAGGTCGCACTCGGGGTCGGGGTTGTGCAAGTTGATCGTCGGCGGTGCGACCTGGTCTCGGATCGCGAGAATCGTGAGGATGGCCTCAACGACGCCGGCCGCGCCGAGCAAGTGTCCGGTCATCGACTTGGTCGAACTGACGGCGAGCGATCTTGCGTGCTCACCGAAGGCGCTCTTGATGGCGACCGTCTCAGCGCGGTCACCGAGGTTCGTTGATGTCGCATGCGCATTGAGGTACTGCACAGCCGACGGATCGAGAGCGGCATCATGCAGCGCGTTCTGCATGGCGAGCTGCGCTCCGGCGCCGTCTGCGGGCGGCGCGGTGATGTGATACGCGTCGCCACTCATGCCGAAGCCGACGAGCTCGGCGTAGATTCGTGCGCCGCGTCGACGCGCATGCTCGAGGTGCTCGAGCCTGATGGCCCCACCACCGGCGGCGGCGACGAAACCATCGCGATCGCGAGGCGAGGGGCGGGAAGCTTCCGTGGGCGAATCGTTGCGAGTCGACAGTGCCTTCGCCTGTGAGAAGCCGCTGATGCCGAGCCGCGTGGTCGACATCTCACCGCCGCCCGCGAGCATGACGTCGGCATCGCCGTACTGAATGGTGCGATAGCCAAGGCCGATCGCGTGGGTCGAAGTCGTGCAGGCCGTGACGACACCGAGGTTCGGGCCGCGCAAGCCATAACGAATCGACAAGTGCCCCGCGATCATGTTGATGATCGAGGCCGGGATGAAAAACGGCGAAATCTTGCGCGGGCTCTGCGTGGTTTGAAAGGCCTCGAACTCAGACTCGATAGTCTGAAGGCCACCGATGCCCGCTCCCGAGATGACGCCGCAACGGCGGGTGTCCTCGGCGGCAAAATCGAGCCCGGAGTCCTGCACCGCCTGCACGCCGGCCGCCACGCCGTAGTGGATGAACTCGTCCATACGGCGCGCTTCTTTGGGGCTCATGTACGCGGCGATGTCAAAACCGCGCACGGCGCCGCCGATGCGAGTCGCAAACTGAGTCGTGTCGAAACGCGTAAGGAGCCCGATGCCGCTCTCGCCGCGAAGCACGCACTCCCAAGCCGAGGCGACGGTGCTACCCACCGGCGAGACGATGCCAAGACCAGTGACCACCACGCGACGCTTGCTCACGGACGCTTCACCTCTGGGACTGCATCGGACAGGAATTCAATAAAACGCCGGGGCCAGCACGCGGCCGACCCCGGCGTTGGAGTCGAACGGCTTCAGGCCTTGCGGCGGGCCGTGACGTAGTCGATCGCTTGTTGGACCGTCGTGATCTTCTCGGCATCTTCGTCCGGGATCTCGGTCTCGAACTCCTCTTCAAGAGCCATCACGAGTTCCACGGTGTCGAGCGAATCGGCACCGAGGTCGTCGACGAACGATGCGGTGTTGGTGACTTGCTCGAGCTTCACACCCAACTGTTCGGCGACAATGGCTTTGACTTGTTGTTCGACAGTGCTCATCTGATAAATGTCCTCTTGACGACCTGTGTGGTCCGGAGCGCCGTTGGCGCAGCCGGTCGCGCATTGTAGGCGGGATCGACCCCTGATGCCATCCGTCGATGGCTAAGAGTTTGTTTTGTCTATAAAAAACAACGCTGTTGCAGAAAAGCACCTTAAGACAGGTACAACCCGCCGTTCACATGCAACGTTTGTCCTGTGATGTAGCCTCCAGCGGCGGAAGCCAGAAAGACCGTAGCCGCCGCGATGTCCTCGCTTTCGCCGAGCCGCGAGAGCGGAATACCGGCCGCTAAGGCCTCGCGCTGGGCCGCATCCAACGCCAGAGTCATGTCGGTGTCGATGAAACCGGGCGCGATCGCATTCACCGTAATCTGCCGGCTACCCACTTCCTTGGCGAGCGATTTCGTAAAGCCAATGACCCCGGCCTTGGCGGCGGCATAGTTGGTCTGACCCGCATTGCCCATGGCACCGACGACCGAGGTAATGCTGATGATGCGTCCGGACCGCTGTTTCATCATGTGCCTCAGGCAGCCGCGGCTGAGCCGGAACACCGAGGTCAAATCCGTGGCGATTACCGCATCCCAATCCTCGGGTTTCATCCGCACGAGCAAAGTGTCTCGGGTGATGCCGGCGTTGTTGACGAGAATGCCGGGCATTTCGCCGGCAGCATCAAGTTGTGCCAACAGCGCGTCGACCGAGGCGGCATCCGATACATCGAGCACGGCACCGCGACCGCCGACAGCGGCCAGCGCCACGCTGATCGCTTCGGCACCGGCAGCCTGAGTGGCCGTGCCGATCACGCGCGCCCCCGCGGCCGCGAGCGCTGATGCAATGGCGCGGCCGATGCCGCGCGACGCACCGGTGACCAGAGCCGTCTGCCCGACCAGTGCGTTCGCTGCAAAAACGGAGTTCATCGTTCGCCCCCTGCGGACGCTTCGCCACCCTGCAATGTGGTGCGTGCTGACTCGATCGACGCCTGATCCTCGAGGGCATAACACGCGATCTCGCCCGTCCGATCGATGCGCTTGACGAGACCCGCCAAGACCTTGCCCGGGCCGCATTCAACGAATTGCCGCACGCCGCGCTTGCGCAGGGCCTCCACGGTGGTCACCCAACGCACGGGGCTCGCCAGTTGTCGGTAGAGCAAATCGGCGATCGCCGCCGGCTCGCGATACTCCTCGGCATCCACCGAACTCATGAATCGAAGCGTGGGGGCCGATAGCGTGACCGCTTGCACGCGCTCGCGCAGTTGCCGCGCCGCGCCCTGCATCAGGCTACTGTGGCAGGGCACACTGATGGGCAGCGGCAAGGCTCGCTTGGCACCCCGCGCCTTGGCGGTGTCGATGGCGCGTTTGAGCGCCGCTGTGTGACCGGCGATGACGACCTGCTGTGGGGCGTTGAAGTTGACTGCCTCGACCACCTCGCCCGCCGCGGCCTCGGCACAGGCGGCCTCGACGTCGGCGTCACTCAAGCCCAAGACGGCCGCCATACCCCCCTGCCCATCCGGCACGGCATCGCGCATGACTTCGCCGCGGAAGCGGACGAGGCGCACAGCGTCTTCGAAATTCAGCACTCCGGCCGCAACGAGCGCGGTGAACTCACCGAGACTGTGCCCGGCGACCCACTCAGGACGACGTCCCTCGGCGAGGCACCATACTCGCCATGTCGCCACCCCCGCGACCAGCATCACCGGTTGGGTGTTCTCAGTCAGCGCCAAGGCTTCGGCCGGACCGTTCTGCACCAGCGCCCAAAGGTCGAAACCCGACGCACCCGAGGCCGCCTCGAAGGTCTCGCGCACCACGGGATGCAGTTCTGCGAGTCCGGCCAACATCCCGACCGACTGGGAACCTTGTCCCGGAAAAACGAAGGCCACCGACATCCCTGCTCTCCCCTCGTGATGTGCCACAGCATCGCTTTATCGGGGCGGATTATACGGACGCTCGCGTCGCAGTGCCGTAATCCCGCTTTGCTATGATCCGGTGTGAGATTTTTTCGCCCATTGGCCGCAGAGGAGCAGCACGTGCACCGAGTATCCAGATCCCGCGTTCGCACGCGAGGTTTCACGCTGATCGAGATCATGGTCGTCGTGGTCATCATCGGCCTGCTTGCCGCGTTTATCGTGCCCCGGGTGATGGGACGTGTGGACGACGCCCGCCTGACCAAGGCGCGAGGCGACCTGCAGACCATCGAGACGGCGCTCGCCATGTACCGGCTCGACACCGCACGCTACCCGAGCGCGGGGCAAGGCCTCACGGCACTTGTCACCAAGCCGGACGATGCCACAGCGCGTAATTGGAAGGATGGCGGCTACATCGCCCGTGTCTCGGCTGACCCTTGGGGCAACCCCTATCAGTACCGCTACCCAGGCACCCGCGGACGCGAGTACGACCTGTACTCCTTTGGCCCGGATGGCGTCGAGGGCGGCGACGATATCGGCAACTGGGAGGCGGTCGACTGATCGCTTCATCGACCCCGCCATGTCGCGTGCGCCGCTGCGGCGCGCCAGGATTCACCCTGATCGAGATGCTGGTGGTCATCACCATCATTGGCTTGATGATCGGCGGTGCCGTACTGGCCCTTGGCGTCGTGGGGCGCGATCGGTCCCTTGAAGAGGAAGCGAATCGGCTACGCGCGGTACTTGACTACGCACGCGACCGCGCGGAGCTCGAGACCCGCCACTATGGCGTTCGTGTGACCCGCGAGGGCTACGCCTTTGCGTGGTTCGATCCGCGCGCCGGTGTGTGGCGGCCGGCGGTGGATGATGCCTTGCGTCCGCGCATACTCCCGCAGGGCCTGGCGATCGAGGCCTGGATCGAGGGTCGGCGTATCGTGCTCGAAACGGAAGAGTCGTCAAAAAAAGATCCCGACGTGGCACCGCAATTAGGCATCGATTCGAGCGGTGAGTTCACGCCGTTCGAACTTCTGCTACGCCGCGATGCAGAGGCGTACGTGCAACGCATTCGGCCGGATGTGAACGGCGAACTCGAACAGCTCGCCGAGGGTGCGGCACCGTGACGATCGCTCGCTCGCGCGGATTCACGCTCGTCGAAGTGCTGGTGGCACTCGTCATCGTCGCATTGGGATCGGCAGCGGTGCTGTCGGCACTGACCACCGGCGCAGACAGTACTGCACGGTTACGCGAGCGCAGTTTCGCCGAGTGGGTTGCCAGCAATCGACTGGTCGAAGTTCGCGTGGGGCGCGAGGCGCCGAAGCCCGGCACCCGCGAGGGTGAGGTCGAGTTTGTTGGCTCCCAGTGGCAATGGCGCGAAGAGATTGGCCGCACGCCAATCAAAGGCATGCTGCAGATCAAGGTTTCCGCGCGCCCCAAATCCGGCGGCGGCAAGCGCGAGGAGTGGCTAGTCACCTTGGTCGGCTTTTATGGTGCGAGCGTTGCGACTGCGCCGGGCGCCGACGCCACGTGGGACATGGCACGCAGGAGTCCGCCATGAACCGGCGCGCCCCGCGCGGCTTTACCTTGATCGAATTGTTGGTCGCCATGTTCATCACCGCGCTGATGCTCGCACTGGGCTACGGGGCGCTGACCGAAGTGATCCGCCAGCGTGCGACTGTCAGCGATCAACAGCAACAACTGGCATTGCTGCAACGTGCCTTGCGCTTGATGGTGCAAGACTTTGCGCAACTCTCGGCGCGTCCGGTGCGCGATGTGTTGGGTCGCGGCGTCGAGCCCGCGCTGCGAGCGGATCGCCGCGGCACCGAGCTTGTGGCCTTGACGCGTGGGGGGCGCATCATTCCACCTGGAACTCAGCAACCGACCTTGCAACGCATCGAATACGAACTGCGGGACGAATCTTTGATTCGTCGCATTTGGCCGGTCCTGGAGCGAACTCAATCGAGCACGTCACGACAGCGGGTCGTGTTACGCGGCGTACGTCGGGTCGAGCTGCGTTTTCTAGATGACCGCGGCGAATGGCGCACGGAGTGGCCCGTCGAGACCAATGAGCCGCAGCGGTCACGCTCTCGACCACGCGCCGTGGAAATCACGCTCGAGACGGTGCAGTTCGGCACCCTTGTGCGCTGGGTCGAGGTCGCGGGATGACTCGCGCGCGCGGCATGGCACTGCTGACGGCGCTCATTTTGCTGGCGCTCGCCACCGCGATCGCCGCTGCCATTGCTTTCGATACCGGCATGGCACTGCGCCGGGCGCAGGGTAGCGCAGCGCAAGAGCAGGCACTGTGGGTGGCCAGCGGCACCGAAGCGCTGGCGGCCGAAGCGTTACGCGAGCAACTCGCTGAACCAACCGATGTCATACGCCCCGGGCAACCGTGGTCGGCGCCACTCGGGCCTTTGGAAGCCATCGACGGCGTGATCGTCGAGGCGCAGGTCGAGGACCTGCAGGGTCGGTTCAATCTCAACTCGCTCATCGATATGGAAGGCAAGAGCGATCCAGCCGCTCGCGAAGTCTTCGAGCGATTGCTGCAGGTGCTCGAGATCGAACCGCAGATCGCGGCGCGCATGACTGACTGGATCGATGCCGACGATGAGGCGCAGCCAGGTGGAGCGGAAGAGTCGATCTACTC
>JBJTBK010000228.1:0-5343 GCA_046091245.1 Nevskiaceae bacterium
CTCCACACCTTCAGTGAGTCGCCACGCCGCAGCACACAGGAGATAGCCACGATCCGATGCTGCTCGTGCGGCAAAAACTCACTACCGCCGTGCTTCCGGGCTTGCGCGAACATGGCCGAGGCCACCGATTCGTCGCTCAAGCCTTCAAGGCCATACACCCGGCGCCCCAGTTCCACATCGGGCACGGTCTCGATATCGAACACCAGCACACTCACGCGGATGACCTCGCTGCCGCCGCCCGGCCGGCATCCATCGCCGCTTGCATCTCGCGCACGGCCACCTCGAGTCCATCGAACACCGCACGAGCAATAATGGCGTGGCCGATATTGAGTTCGACGATCTCGGGAATGGCTGCCACCGCCTGCACATTG
Organism: Nevskiaceae bacterium; assembly: GCA_046091245.1. GTDB lineage: Bacteria > Pseudomonadota > Gammaproteobacteria > Steroidobacterales > Steroidobacteraceae > UBA964. The sequence continues at coordinate 372 of JBJTBK010000228.1, forward strand.
GTGTAGTGCAAACCATGCCCAGCGTGCACCTCGAGACCCAAGCTGGCAGCCAGTCTCGCGCCCGCGCGCAGCCGCTCGAGTTCGCGCGTGGCGTGATCACCACTCGCCTCGCAATAGCGCCCGGTATGCAGCTCAACGACCGGCGCACCCACGCGAACACTCGCCTCGATCTGCGCCGGCTCCGGATCAATGAACAACGCAACGCGGATTCCTGCGGCCGCGAGCAACGCACAGCTGTCCCGTAGTCGACCCCTCTGACCGAGCACATCGAGCCCACCCTCGGTCGTGATCTCAGCGCGTCGCTCCGGCACGAGACAACAGTCCGCCGGGCGCACCTGGCGTGCGAACTGCAGCATCTCGTCCGTCACCGCCATCTCGAGATTCATGCGCGTCTGCAGCAGCGGCCGCATCGCCAGCACGTCGGCATCTTGAATGTGCCGCCGATCCTCGCGCAGATGCAGGGTGATGTTGTGCGCCCCGGCGCGCTCAGCGGCCAGCGCCGTCTTCACCGGATCAGGGTAGTCGACGCGACGCGCCTGCCGGAGCGTGGCGACATGGTCAATGTTGACCCCGAGGATCAGTGGCGCGAGGCTCATGAGGGCTCACCTCGGCGCGGCGCAGTGCGACGACTCACGGCCCGTGCCACATCGCGGGTACGCAGCTCCCGTCCCTCCAGAGCACCATCGAGCGCGAGACGCATGATTTTCCGGGCATCTTCCAGCACGCCATTCTCCTGCCATTGTTCCGCAGCGATCGCGAGCAGCGTACGCCCGGCGAACACTCCGTCGGTGGCGACTGCGCGGGTTTCCACGAAGCCCTGCCCCGGATGGAAATGATAATACGCCTCGGGATTCAACGCGGCGCCGCTACGCGCCTCGCTGCCGAACTCGATACCGTAGCCGAGCAACTCCAGCAAGCGCCGCTCGAACATGCGCAGTACCGGCGGCACCGGCTCACCCGCGCGCAGCAAGCCGAGCGCCTCGTCGTACAAGTCGAAGATCATCGGCTGCGCATCCGTGCGTAGCGTCAGCTTGAGCAGTAATTCATTGAGGTACCACGCCGACAGCAGCGCTGCCGCGGGCAGCTCAAGCGGCGCATCCGGCTGCGCCAACGGTGCTGCCTCCACGGCCGTCAGCTGCCCGGCATCGCCACTGCCGCTCCAGCTTCCAAGCAGGCGCCGAAACGGCTGCAGCAAGGAGGCGGTGCGCGACTTGGGGCCGCGCACGCCACGCGCAAACAGTGTCAGGCGACCGTGCTCGCGAGTGAACACCTCGAGCCTCCGACTTGTGTCACGCCAGGGCCGGTGATGCAGCACGTAGAGCGGCGCGAGTTCGACGCGACGACGGCTGGCCAACATTCACTCTAGCCCGAGCGAGCGCAGCGCCTGGGCGTTATCCGCCCAGTTTTCGCGAACCTTGACCCACAGTTCGAGGTGACACCGCTGACCGAGCAGCGCGACGATATCGCGCCGGGCTGAGCTGCCCACACGCTTCAGACGCTCACCCCGTGCACCGATGACGATCGGCTTTTGCCCCTCACGATCGACCCAGATCACCGCATGGATCAGCTGGCGCGTGCCACCACTGTCCATCGGCTCCTCGGCCATTTTCTCGATCTCGACCGCGATGCCATAAGGCACTTCCTGGTTGAGTTCGAGGGTGAGTTTTTCGCGGATGATCTCGGTGATCCGAAAGCGCAGGTCCCGATCGGTGCGATCCTGCTCGTCGAACAGTTGCGGCGACTCGGGCAGCTCTGCGGCGATCGCACTGACGAGAGGTTCGAGGTTATCCCGCCGACTGGCGCTCACCGGCACGATGGCGCGAAAGCCATGACGCGCAGCGAGTGCCTCGATGAAGGGCAGCAGTCGCTCGCGCGGTCTGGCCGTATCCACTTTGCTGACGACGGCGATGGCGGGTCGGCCGCTGTCGCGGATTCGCTGCAGCACCGCTTCGTCCTCAGGCCCCCAGCGCAATGCTTCAACCACGAAGACCACGAGATCAGCATCGATCAGCGCACCTGCGGCGGCGCGGTTCATGGCCCGGTTGAGCGCGCGCTTGCCGCCATCGTGCACGCCCGGCGTATCGACGAACGCGATCTGCACCCCGGGCCGATTGACGAGGCCGGTGATGCGATGACGCGTGGTCTGCGGTCGCGGCGTGACGATCGAGATCTTCTCGCCGACGAGCGCATTGAGCAGCGTCGACTTGCCGACGTTCGGTCGACCGACGAGTGCCGCGAACCCCGCATGAAAGTTCGCGGACTCGCTCGCGGTGTCTACAGTCGTATCCGTCATGCCATCGCCTCATCGATTTGTCGCAGGATCCGCTGCGCCGCATCCTGCTCGGCACGACGCCGACTGGACCCCTCACCCGCCGCACTCAACCCGAGTTGCGGCACTTCGCAACGCACCGAGAAATGCTGCGCATGCGCTTCTCCCTGCACCGACTCGACCACGTACTGGGGCAAAGCGTGCCCGCGCGCCTGCAGATGCTCCTGCAGTCGCGTCTTCGGGTCCTTCAAGTCCTCCGGTCTCGGCAAGCTCGCCAAGTGCGAGGCACACAGCCGCCCGACCAGCGCCCGCGCCGCCTCAAGCCCCTGATCGAGGTAGACCGCACCGATCAAGGCCTCGAGCGCGTCGGCGAGGATCGACTGGCGACGAAACCCGCCGGTTTTGAGCTCCCCCGAGCCGAGTTGCAACTCATCACCGAGCGAAATCGAGTGCGCGATATTCGCCAACGGCTCGGCGCTGACGAGACTTGCGCGCAGACGGCTGAGATCGCCCTCCGCGCAGTCGGGAAAGCGCGCGTACAGCAACTCGGCGATCAGCAGGTTAAGCACCGCATCGCCCAGGAACTCGAGGCGCTCGTTATTGCGCCCGGAGGCACTTCGATGGGTCAGCGCAGCCGTGAACAAGCTCGGGTCACGCGGCTCGTAAGCGAGCCGTTCACGCAACCACCGGGCCGGCCAATCGGCGCGCATCACACTCATTCGATGGAGGTGCCGATGCGTGACCAGTTCGGCCCGCCCGAGCGCTGCAGATCCCAGTTGAACCACACGAGACTCGCCTTGCCGACGAGCAGCGACTCGTCGACGAAGCCCCACCCGCGACCATCGGAACTGTTGTCGCGGTTGTCGCCGACCATGAGGTACTGACCGGCCGGGACCTGCATGATGCGATCGCCACTGTCGGCGTTGATGCCGGCCGTCGACTCGTTGCAGATATAACCCTGCAGGATGCTGCGATTGCAGGCCGGCAAGGGCGGCACGGCGAGCGGGTCTGAACTGAGGCAATGCAAAACCCGATGCTTGCGTCCGTCGAAATCTTCCTCAGCCAGACGCATGTTCTGGTAGCAGCCATCCTCGTAGCGACTGAGCTGACGTAGCGGCACAGGCTTGCCGTTGATGATCAGCTGATCGTCACGCACCTCGACAAGATCACCCGGCAACCCCACCACACGCTTCACGTAATTCACGCCCGGGTCGGGCGGATAGCGAAACACCGCGACATCGCCGCGCTGCGGCGCACCGACATCGAAGACTTTTTCCTGCGTAACGGGAAGCCGAAGTCCGTAGGCGTATTTATTGACCAGGATGAAATCGCCATCGAGCAAGGTTGGCATCATCGAATCGGAAGGAATGCGATAAGGCTCGAACATGAACGATCGCACCACGAGCAGCACCGCCATGATCGGAAAGAAACTGCGGGCGTAATCAACGGTGCCCGGCGTCTCGAGGCTCGCAGGATCGCGCCCGGCCGCACGGGCGGCGGCCACTCGCCGCGGCGCGAGAAACCGATGGTCGATCAGCCACACGACGCCCGACACGGCGGTGATGATCACCAGCAGCAAACTGAAGTTGGCGCGCTGCGCCGTCATGAGACTGTAGAAACTCGCCACCACCAGCACCGGCAACAGCGTGTACAAAATTTTCATCAGCAAAGGATCGTCGACCGGTGCCGCCGCCGAGCCGCGCACCTGACGACGCGGCCTCAGAAACCAATCGTCGACCACGCAGATCAGCAGCACCGGCAGCGTAAATAACGACATCAACGAGGCGACGACATCAAGCATGGTCACTTCCTGCCTACTTTGAGCACCGCAAGGAAGGCTTCCTGCGGGATTTCCACCGAGCCCACCTGCTTCATGCGCTTCTTGCCCTCTTTCTGCTTTTCGAGCAACTTGCGCTTGCGGCTGATGTCACCGCCATAGCACTTGGCGAGCACGTTCTTGCGTAGCGCCTTGACCGTCGCTCGCGCGATCACGTGCGAGCCGATCGCAGCCTGCACCGCCACCTCGAACATCTGGCGCGGAATCAGCTCCTGCATCTTGTCTACGAGCTCGCGACCGCGCTGATAGGCACTGTCACGATGCACGATGATCGAGAGTGCATCGACCTTGTCGCCGTTGATGAGGATATCGAGCTTGGACAGCGGGGCCGTCTGAAAATGACTGAACTCGTAATCGAAGGAGGCGTAGCCGCGGCTCGCCGACTTCAATCGATCGAAGAAATCGAGCACAACCTCAGCAAGCGGCAACTGGTACTGCAGCGATACCTGGTTAGCGAGGTACTGCATCTTCTTCTGCGTGCCGCGTTTCTCGGTGCACAACTGCAGCACCGCCCCCACGTAGTCGGGGGGCACGAGAATGTTCGCCGTAATGATCGGCTCGCGAATCTCCGCCACGAGATTCGGCGCCGGCAGTTTGGCCGGATTGTCGACGTACACGTTCTCGCCATTACTGAGGCCGACCTCGTAGATCACGGTCGGTGCGCTCGTGATCAGATCAAGGTTGTACTCGAGCTACAGCCGCTACTGGAAGATGTCCATGTGCAGCAGGCCGAGAAAGCCCACGCGAAAACCGAAACCGAGCGCGCCCGAGACCTCGGGCTCGTTTTGCAGCGCAGAATCGTTGAGGCGCAGCTTGGCGAGCGCGTCGCGGAAGGCCTCGTAGTCGTCGGCGTTGACCGGGAACAG
>JBJTBK010000229.1:0-2424 GCA_046091245.1 Nevskiaceae bacterium
GTGCGCACCCGCGAGGATCGTGCCGAGCAGCCGGTTGACGACCTGCTCGACCTCCAGGGACTGTCGCCCGAAGAGGCTGGCAAGCTCATCATGAAGGCGCGCGAGCACTGGTTCGCACCCGGTCACGGCTGAGAGGCCCGAAGGATTAGACATGGCAGATGTAACCGTTGCCCAATTCGCCGAGGTGCTCAAGGTACCGGTCGACAAGCTGCTCGTGCAGCTCGAGCAGGCTGGTATCAAAGTCAGCGGCCCTACCGACCGCATCAGCGATGAGGCGAAGCTCGAGTTGTTGACGCACTTGCGTCGCAGTCACGGCCAGTCCAACGAGGATGCTGGAGCCACCGCCGCACCGCGCAAGATCACTCTGCAGCGCAAGCAGCAGAGCGAGATCAAGTTGGCGGGCGCAGCGGGTCGCGCGCGCACTGTCAATGTCGAAGTGCGTGTCAAGCGCACCTACGTCAAGCGTGACGTGCTCGAGGAGCAATCAAAGGGTGGTGTCGAAGATACCGAGGCCAAGAAGCGCGAGGTCGAAGAGGCCGCACGTCTCGAGCGTGAGCGCATCGAAAACGAGCGCCGTGAAGCTGAGCGCATGGAGGCGGAAAACCGCCGTCGGATCGAGGAAGAAGCCGCGGCCCGCAAAGTGGCGGAAGAGGCGCGCCGTGCCGCCGAGCAACGCGAGCGTGAACAGGCTGAGACCGAAAAAGCGCAGCTTAATCGGCCCGGACGAGTTGAGCCTGCGGCGCCGGTGGCGCCGGCCAGCGACGCCGATCGCGATCGGCGCACCAGATATGGTCGTGCGGAGTTGCACGTCAGCACCGACGCCAGCTCGCGTCTGAAGAAGAAAAAGAAAGTTCGCGAGCGCAAGGCGCCGTTTGGCATGGAAGTGCGACACGGCTTCGAGTTGCCGACCGCGCCCGTAATACGCGAGGTGGCGATCGGCGAGACCATCACGCCGCAGGAACTTGCTCAAAAGATGGCGGTCAAGGCGACCGAAGTCATCAAGGCCATGATGAACATGGGTGTGATGGCTACCATCAACCAGCCGATCGATCAGGACACCGCCGTGCTGGTGGTCGAGGAGATGGGGCACACCGCCAAGATCCTCAAGGAAAACCAGCTCGATAGCGATTTGCAGGCTGCCGAGGGCGAGACGCTCGAGATCGTGCCGCGAGCGCCCGTGGTCACCGTGATGGGTCACGTCGATCACGGCAAGACCTCGTTGCTCGAGTACATCCGCAAGACCAAGGTCGCCTCGGGCGAGGCCGGCGGCATCACGCAGCACATCGGCGCCTACCATGTGCAAACGCCACCGGGCGGTGTCACGTTCCTTGATACACCGGGTCACGCGGCCTTCACCGCCATGCGTGCCCGCGGCGCCAAGGCCACGGACGTGGTCGTGCTCGTGGTGGCTGCTGACGATGGGGTCATGCCTCAGACCATCGAGGCGATCCAGCACGCGCGAGCTGCCGGCGTGCCCATCGTCGTTGCTGTCAATAAAATCGACAAGGGCACGGCTGATCCCGATCGGGTTCGCACGGAGCTCTCCAAGTACGAAGTGATCCCTGAGGAGTGGGGCGGACAGAATATGTTCGTCAACGTCTCCGCCTACACCGGCCAAGGCATCGACGCCTTGCTCGATGCGATCCTGCTGCAGTCCGAAGTGCTCGAACTCGCCGCACCGCTCGGTGGCCTCGCCTCGGGTCTCATCATCGAGGCCAGCATGGAGAAGGGTCGTGGTGCGGTGGCGACCGTGCTCGTCAAGAAGGGCACACTGCGACTCGGTGATCCGATCATTGCCGGCCAGGAATTCGGCCGTGTGCGCGCGATGTTCGACGAGAGCGGCAAGTCGGTGACCGAAGCCAAGCCTTCAATGCCGGTGTTGGTGTTGGGCTTGTCCGGTGCGCCGAATGCCGGCGATGACATCCTCGCCGTCGAGAGCGAGCGCAAGGCGCGTGAAGTGGCCTTGTACCGTCAGGGCAAGTTCCGCGACGTCAAGCTTGCCAAGCAAGCGGCGGCGGTCGGCGATGTGTTCTCGCAGATGACCGAGGAAAAGGCGGGTGTCATCGGCGTGCTCATCAAGGCCGACGTGCAGGGTAGCGCCGAAGCGTTGCGCGATGCCCTGACCAAACTCTCTACCGAAGAGGTACAGGTCAAGGTCGTGGCAAGCGGCGTAGGCGGTATCACTGCTTCGGATGTGCAGCTGGCTGCGGCGTCCAAGGCCATGGTGCTCGGGTTCAACGTGCGAGCCGATGGCGGTGCACGCGACGCCGTCAAAGAAACCGGCGTCGAGATCCGCTATTTCTCGATCATTTACGAAGCCATCGATGACATCAAGCAGCGCATGAGCGGCTTGCTGGCACCGGAGGTTCGTGAGCAGATCGTGGGCACGGCCCAGGTTCGCGACGTGTTCCGCTCGAGCAAGTT
>JBJTBK010000230.1:0-11813 GCA_046091245.1 Nevskiaceae bacterium
CGCCCGGGGGGAGGCGGCGGCGCTCATCAACATGAGCTCCGGCGGGGGCTACACTTTCCCGACGATGGTCGCTCTGCTGAACGTGACCGACGCTTCGCGATACAACGGCACGGCCGCCTATGCCTGTCACAAGCGTGCGCAAATGGTGCTCAATGCGCACTGGCGAGGTCGTCACGCAAATCAAAAAATTGCGTTCTACGTCATGCATCCGGGCTGGGTCGACACCGAAGGCGTGCAGCGGTCGTTGCCGCGCTTTCGCCGTGCGTTGAAGTCCATACTACGTGATGCGGCCTCCGGGGCCGATACGGCGCTGTGGTTGGCAGCACAGCGGCCTGCACAGGCCGATGTTGCGGGAGTCTGGTTTGATCGAGCGCTGCGGCCGGCCCATGTCTTCGCGTACACCCGTGACCCGGATCGAGCTGTCCAATCTTTGCTCGACAGGTTGCAGAGGGAGTTGAACGATGGCGAAAGCAAAGCGGCCGCGAGGCCCGCGACCGACTGATCTGATCGGCCGTTGGGAGTATCTGCGCTGGGAGATCGTGTACCCGGACGGTGCGATCACGCATCCGTTCGGTGACGACGCGTCGGGCACGCTGCTGTACACCGTCGATGGGGGCATGAGCGCGAACATCATGGCGGGCGCTCGCCCGTTGCTCTCGAAGGTCAACCCGCGTTCCGCCAGCATGGCGGAGCGGGCACGGGCCTTCGATGGATATTTCGGTTACGCGGGCCGTTGGCGTCTCGAGGGTGAGGGGGTCGCGCACGAAGTGACAGTGGCGCTCAATCATGCGCTCGTGGGCAGCGTGCAGTGGCGCAAAGCCACTCTGCGTGGCCGTACGCTGACCTTGTCGGTGGAGGAACCCGTGGCTGATGGTCTACGCGTTCACCGAGTGGTGTGGCAGCGTCCGCGTCGTACGGCAGCACTACGTCGCCCCGCAGCACTAAGTCGCGCCACAGCATCACGTCGCACCGCGCAGCGGCGCAAGGCTAAGCGCTGATGACGCTGTCGCGTCGCGAATGGCTGGGTGGGCTCGCCGCTACGTCGGCGACGGTGCCTGCGGCTCTGGCGAAGGCGAGTGCGGGTGCGCAGCGGGGCTCGCAGGCGGGTTGGACTCGACTGCGTCGCATCGTTACGAGTCGCGATGCACGGGGCAACACGGTGGTGCTTGCCGATGGTGAGCCTACCAACGTGCTCGAATTAAACGGCTCGCGCATCAGTCGCCTTTGGGAAGGGTCGCGGGTGCCCGATACCGTGCCATTCACGGCCGACGGCGGCTTGACCGCAGGCAACGCCTACCGGGACGGATTCGTTGGCACGAGTTTCTACGTGGCCGAGTTGCCGGGCGGCATGCGTGCCGAGCAGATCCCGCTGCATCGTAGCGCTTCGGTCGATTACATGGCGATCCTGCGTGGACGCGTCGTGATGGTATTGCCGGATCGCCGCGTGGAACTCGCGCAGGGTGACACCATCGTACAGGGTGGCGCCGATCACTCCTGGGACAACCCGTTCGATGAGACCTGCCTGCTGCTGGTCGTGGTCGTTCCCGCGGTCGACACGTCGCATCGGGCGGCCGCCGTGATGCCAAAACTTGCCGAGCTCGAGGAGCGATTCGCCGCCCTCGTCAGCCGTGGTCAGCGAGCCGGCGTCGTGTGGCGAGTGAGTTGCGAAGGGCAACTCATCAGCGCAGGGTCCATCGGTCAGCATGCCGACGATGCGCTGTTTCGCCTGTATTCGATGACGCGCGCCATCACTTCGGTGGCAGGTCTGCGGCTCATCGAGGCGGGCCGACTGTCGCTGGCGGATCCGCTCGAGCGCTACCTGCCTGAATTTGCCGCGCCGCGTGTCCTGCGCGATCCGCGCGGCGGCAGTCTCGAGACTACGGCGGCGAAGCGCTCCATCCGCATTCTCGATCTGTTCACCTACACGGCGGGTTTCGGCTACGCCCCCGACTACCCGCAGGCGCTCGGTTTACGACGCGATGACGTGCTCGGTTTACGCCTGAGCACGGCCGAGGGCATTCGTCATCTGGCCCGGTTTCCGTTGTTGTTTGAGCCTGGGGCGCGATGGCATTACGGATTCTCGAGCGATGTCCTCGGGCGCGTCATCGAGGTCATCACCGGTGAGTCGCTCGCGCAGGCGGTCCGGCGTCTTGTCTGCGAGCCCCTCGACATGCGCGATACGGATTTTCATGCGCCATCGGGTCGACTCGCAGCGGCGTGGGCGCGCCGGGAAGGACGCCTCGTCGACGTTTCGGCGCAGCTACCGAAGTCCTCTGATTACGAGCGGTCCGGTCGCTTGCATTCGGGTGGCGGGGGCTTGGTTGCGACGGCCGATGACTACTGGAAGTTTTGCGAGATGCTTCGTCGGGGCGGTGAAGGTCTCCGCGGGCGTTTGCTTGCCACATCGACGGTCGAGTCCATGTTGGGCAATCGCATGCTGCCCGAACAAGGTCCCTTGTTCTGGCACCAGAGCGTTCGCTCCCCCGCCATGAGCGGAGGTGGTTGGGGCCTCGGCATCGGCGTGCGGGTCGCGCCCGTCGATGATGGCGTGTTACGCAGTCCGGTGGGCGAGGCCTTCTGGGGAGGTCTTGCGGGGACCGGATTCTTCGTTCATCGGGCGAGCGGCGTCAGCGCCGTGGTAATGACACAATACCTAGGTTCGGACAGTGACGATCCCGTCGTGATGATGCGTGATATCGTGTATCGCGCGCTTTTACCCACCGGAGGTCTGAGATGAAAGAGCAGCAAGCCTATCCCGCCTACATCGGCGTGTCGGATGTCACTACGGTGTCGCATGAACAGATGCGCGTCGAAGGGTTTTTCGAAGGACAGCCCTCGCTGATGTTTGATGAGCCTGAGGGTTTTGACATCGGGGACCCTCCCGACCTGCGTGGTCGCTCGCGCGGTTGGACGCCGGTTCACGCGCAGCTGGCGGCGCTTGCGGGCTGCACCTCAATCACCATCGCCGTGGTTGGTCGCGATCAGAAGTTCAAGCATCAAGGTTTGGCCACCAAGTTGCGATCCTTGATCGACATCCGCGGTTTTTTCTTCGATCTGCACCTGCAACCGAAGTTCGAACAGCTTAACTTTGACCTCACTCTCGACACCCGCGAATCAGTCAAGCGTATTCGCGAACTGGCTGCCGAAACCCACCGGCGTTGCCCCCAGCTCGGGTTGTTCCGGCTGGCCGGCATCCCCATGGTGGTGACGTGGTACCGCAAGGGGTCTAAGTCGGCGCTGTTCGAGGAGCGATTTTCGCTGCGCGCTGGCCGCACTCCGGAAGACCGACTGATCGCCCAGGCCACAAAGGCTGCGCGCCAGTCGGCAAGGCGCAAGTCGTCCAAACCCTAAGCGGGCTGAGGATTTCGATGTGATGACGCCGGTCGTGAGGCGGGTCCGGCGTTCGGCTGTGGTCGCGATGGCGGCAGCCTGCGCGCTGTTGGAGGGGTGCGTCACCGTTGACCCCGTGCAGTCGGTGCGGCAGCTTGAGCGAAAAGCGCCAGGCTTCGGCACCGAGTCGCTGCAGTTCCTGCGCGAGGTGCGGAGCACCGAGGTGCGCCGCGAAGCCGTCAAGGGTCTGTTGGCGAAGCCCCTCGGGCAGACTGCGGCGGTACGCGTGGCCATGCTCAATAGCGCCGCGATGCAGGCGCTCGTCGCGCAGAACATTGCCGAGACGACGGCCGCCGCGCAGTCGGGGCGGATCGGTAACCCGTGGTTCAACTACGAGCGCATGCGCTCTGAAGATCACCTCGAAATTTCGCGCATGCTCTCGTTGGGCGTGTTCGAGTTGCTGACGTTGCCGCAGCGGCAACGGCTCGCGGCCGAGTCTCGCCGCACGGCAGAGCTGCAGTTGGCGGCTTCGGTGGTGGATGAAGTCACGCAGATCCGTCAGGCGTGGGTCAACGCAGTGGCGAGTGCGCAAAGTGCAGCTTATGCGGAGCGTATCCTGCAAAGCGCCCAAGCAAGCGCTGAACTCGCACGTCGCATGGAGGCCGCCGGCAATTTCAATCGCATCGCGCGTGCCCGCCAGCAGGCTTACGAGGCCGAGGCGGTGACTTCGCATGCGCTCGCTCGACAGGCTGCGAGCGTCGCCCGCGAGCAGTTCATTCGCAAACTCGGGCTCGATGCCACGCAAGCGGAGGCTCTGCAGTTGCCGCAGCGACTGCCTGACCTGCCCGCCGCTCCGCTCGAGGTCGCCAAGGTGAGTGCGGCGGCCTCCGACGCGCGGCTTGATGTGCAGTTGGCCGCAGCGCAGCTGCGCAGTGCGCTGCGTGCCGAGGGGCTCGGTCAGTGGACGAGTCGCACCGACATCGAACTTGGATTGCGTCGCGAAGCCGGTGGCGGCGCTCGAGGCTTCGAGGTCGATCTTCGGCTGCCGGTGTTCGACTGGGGCGGTTTGCAGCGACAGGGTGCGAGGGCGCGTTCACTCGCCGCTGCGCAGCAACTCGAAGCCACGGTACGCGCTGCGGGCTCGCAGACTCGCGAGAGTTACGTGCGATATCTCACGGCTTACGAGTTGGCGCGGCACCATCGCGAGGAGTTGCTGCCGCTGCGAACGGTAATTTCCGACGAGACGCTGCTGCGCTACAACGGCATGCTGATCGGCGTATTCGAACTGCTAGCTGATGCCCGAGACCAGATCGACACGGTACGCGCTGTGATCAGCGACGAACAGCAGTTTTGTCTGGCCGACGCTGCGCTGCAGTCGACCATTGTGGGTCGTCCGACCGAAGGCGCCGGGAACTCGCTCCCGCGCGCACCGCCGGCGGCTGACGCGGCGGCCCATTAATTCGAATCAAGGTTGCTGATATGAAATCACGCAGGCAGTTTTTCTCGATGGCAGGCATGGTCGGTGGGGCCGTCGTAGCCGGGAGTGTCAGTCGCGTCGCGATGGCGGCGTTGCCCGAGCCGGTGATCGAGCAGGGCGCGCAAACTCGACCGCCGCTGCAGCCGTCGAGTGGCAGACCTTATCGACCGGTCACCACGCTCAACGGCTGGACGTTACCCTTTCGGATGCGCGATGGCGTCAAGGAGTTTCACCTGGTCGCCGAGCCTGTGGTGCGCGAGTTTGCGCCGGGCTTCAAGGCCAATCTTTGGGGCTATAACGGCCAAAGCCCTGGGCCGACGATCGAGGTCGTCGAGGGCGACAAGCTGCGTATCTTTGTCACCAACCGCCTGCCCGAAGGCACGACCGTCCATTGGCACGGTCAGCGTCTGCCCAACGGCATGGATGGCGTCACGGGCCTGACCCAACCGACCATCCCGCCCGGCAAGACCTTCGTGTACGAGTTTGTCGCGCGCCGACCCGGGACCTTCATGTACCACCCGCACACCGACGAGATGGTGCAGATGGCGATGGGCATGATGGGGTTCTGGGTGACACACCCGCGCGGACCGAACCCGTTCATCGATGAGGCGGATCGCGACTTCTGTTTTCTGCTCAATGCCTTCGACATCGACCCGGGCAGCGCCACACCGCGCATCATGACGATGCTCGATTTCAATATTTGGAGTTGGAACAGTCGGGTGTTCCCGGGCATCGATCCGCTCGTCGTTCGTCTCGGTGATCGAGTGCGCTTGCGGGTGGGTAACCTGACGATGACGCATCACCCGATTCATCTGCACGGGCACGAGTTCCAGGTGACGGGGACCGACGGCGGACCGACGCCGCGTTCGACCCGGCGCTATGAGGTCACGGAGGACGTTGCCGTCGGTCAGATGAAGCAGCTCGATTTCATTGCCGACGAAGAGGGTGACTGGGCGGTGCATTGCCACAAGAGTCACCACACGATGAACGCCATGGGACACGACGTGCCCACCATGATCGGCGTCGAGCAGGCCGATCTTGCCCGCAAGATCAGCGATCTCGTGCCGGGCTACATGGAGATGGGCAGTCACGGCATGGATGAGATGTCCACCATGCGCATGCCGCTGCCGGCGAACACGCTACCCATGATGATGGGCGAGGGGCCCTTCGGGGCGCTGGGCAGGGGCGGCATGTTCAGCGTGGTCAAAGTACGTCGCAACCAAAAGCGCGGCGATTACACCGACCCGGGTTGGTTCAAGCATCCGCCCGGCACCGTCGCCTACGAATATCAGGGCGATACGCCACCGCCGGTACGCGGCGGAACTCGCTAACGACGCCTGCGTGTCGTTCGTGGACGCGGCGCAGCACCGCGGGCCGCGCCCTCGATCGGCAGTGCGGTTTCGTATTTGACCTGCTTGAGCGCGAAGCTCGAGCGGATGCTGGCGATGCCGGGAATGCGGGTCAGCTCATCGACGATGAAGCGTTGCAGGGCCTCAAGATTGGCTACCACGACGCGCAGTAGGTAGTCGGCATCACCCGTCATCAGGTAGCACTCCATCACTTGCGGAAACGCCGAGACGGTGGTCTCGAAGGCGTTGAGGGTGCGATCCACCTGGCGCTCGAGCGACACATGGATGAACACGTTGACCCCCAAATCGAGTTGTCGCGGATCAAGCAACGTGACGTGGCGCTGGATCACGCCCGACTCCTCCAGTGCCCGCACTCGTGCGAGGCAGGGAGAGGGCGAGAGGTGTACCCGCCGAGCAAGCTCGACGTTGGTGAGTTTTGCGTCGCGCTGCAGTTCGGCGAGAATGCGTCGGTCTGTGGAGTCTAGCGGCATGAATGGCTGCCTATATGAATTATCAAAGCATATTATGCCGTAAGAGCGCCAACTGGTGGCAGTTAATCAGCATGATCTGCCGTTCGCCGCGCCCTAAAGTGTCGGTATGAACGCCATGCATGACAGCGATCCAGAAGAGACCCGCGAGTGGCTCGAGGCCTTGAAAGCGGCCGTAGCAAGCGGCGGCCGCGAGCGCGGTTTGTACTTGCTTACCCAGCTCGAGCAGCAAGCGCAGCAACTCGGCGTGGTCGCGCATGTGATGCCGTATTCGGCATACCAGAACACGGTGCCGCTCGCCGAGCAGGCCGTGCATCCGGGCGATGTCGCTCTCGAGGAGCGGTTGACCGCGATCATGCGGTGGAATGCGCTCGCGATGGTGGTGCGCGCCAACAAGGCCTACGGCGAACTCGGCGGACACGTGGCGACCTACGCGTCGGCAGCTGAAATTTTCGAAACGGGGCTTAACCACTTTTTCCGTGGGCCTGATGCACCGGGTGGCGGTGACCTGGTGTTCTTTCAGCCGCACTCGGCGCCCGGGGTTTATGCACGGGCGTGGTTCGAGGGGCGGATCAGCGAGGGGCAGTTGACGCGCTATCGGCAGGAAACCGGCGGCGACGGGCTCTGCAGCTACCCGCACCCTTGGTTGATGCCGAACTTCTGGCAGTTTCCAACCGGCTCGATGGGCATCGGTCCGATCAACTCCATCTATCAGGCGCGATTCTTGCGCTACCTCGAGCACCGTGGTCTCGCCGAGACATCCGCGCGTCGCGTGTGGGGTATCTTTGGCGATGGTGAGATGGATGAGCCCGAGTCGATCGGTGCGCTGACGCTGGCCGCGCGCGAGAAGCTCGATAACCTCACCTTCATCATCAACTGCAACCTGCAACGACTGGACGGGCCTGTACGCGGCAACGGCCAGATCATCCAGGAACTCGAGGCGTTGTTCACCGGCGCCGGCTGGAACGTCATCAAGGTATTGTGGGGCTCTGACTGGGACGCGCTGTTTGCGCGCGATCATAATCATGCTTTGCTCAAGGCCTTCGCGGGTACGGTCGATGGACAGTATCAGACCTTGGGCGCCAATGATGGCGCCTACAATCAGCAACATTTCTTTGCCCTCGACCCGCAGCTTCGTGCGCTGGTGGCGCACATGTCGCTCTCTGAAATCGACGCCCTGAAACGTGGCGGTCATGATTTCCGCA
This sequence comes from Nevskiaceae bacterium, assembly GCA_046091245.1. Classification (GTDB taxonomy): domain Bacteria; phylum Pseudomonadota; class Gammaproteobacteria; order Steroidobacterales; family Steroidobacteraceae; genus UBA964. Next base: position 7,850 of record JBJTBK010000230.1, read on the forward strand.
AGTTATACGCGGCATTTGCCGCGGCGGTGGCGCACAAGGGCCAACCGACGGTGATCCTCGCCAAGACCAAGAAGGGTTACGGCATGGGTCGTGCCGGCGAGTCACGCATGACTGCGCATCAAGAGAAGAAACTGGATGTGGATGCGCTACGCGAGTTTCGCGACCGTTTCAATCTGCCGCTGTCGGACAGTGAGGTCGAAGAGCTGCGTTTTCTCAAGCCGGCCGAGGACAGTGCTGAACTGCGCTATCTGCGCGAGCGACGTAGCGCTCTCGGGGGGGCGTTGCCCGCACGTCGTTCGCAGGGCGAGACGCTGACGGTGCCTCCGGTGGAGTCGTATGCGAGCTTTGCGCTCAGCGCGGGCGGCAAAGAAATGTCGACCACGATGGCGGTCGTGCGTCTGATCAGCGCTTTGCTGCGCGATCGGGTGCTGGGCCCGCGGCTCGTGCCGATCGTCGCCGATGAGGCGCGGACGTTCGGTATGGCGGCCTTGTTTCGCCAGATCGGCATCTATTCACCGCTCGGTCAGTTGTATGAGCCTGAGGATGCGGGTTCGCTACTGTCGTATCGGGAAAGTCGCGATGGTCAGTTGCTGGAGGAGGGCATCACCGAGGCGGGCGCGCTGTCGTCCTGGGTGGCCGCAGCGACGAGCTACAGCGTGCATGGTGTCACGCTGCTGCCGATTTACATCTACTACTCGATCTTCGGTTTTCAACGTGTGGGTGATCTGATCTGGGCCGCGGCCGATCAACGCGCCCGCGGCTTTCTGCTCGGTGCCACGGCCGGGCGCACGACACTCGGTGGCGAGGGTTTGCAGCATCAGGACGGCTCCAGCCACCTCGTCGCCGCCACGGTGCCGAATTGTCGCGCGTATGACCCAGCTTTCGCCGGAGAGCTCGCCGTGATCTTTGATCATGGAGCGCGGCGCATGTTGCAGGAAAACTGCGACGAGTTTTACTACCTCACGGTGATGAACGAGAACTACGCTCAGCCGGATCTACCCGAGGGTGCAGCCGAAGGCGTGATTCGTGGCATGTACCGATTTACGGTGTACGGCGAGCCGGCGACCCCGCAGCTGCGATTGCTGGGCGCGGGCGCAATCCTGCGCGAGGTTTTGGCGGCAGGTGAGCTGCTGCGGGACGAATTCAACGTCGGCAGCGAGGTGTGGAGCGTCACGAGCTTCAGTGAATTGGCGCGCGAGGCACGTGATTGCGAGCGCTGGAATCGCCTCAACCCGCTGGAATCGCCGCGCCGGAGCCACCTTGAGCGCTCGCTTGCGGGCGCGGCGCCTATCGTCGCTGCGAGCGATTACGTGCGCGCGGTGCCACAGATGCTGGCGAGCTTCCTGCCGCAGCGGCGCTACGTGGCGCTCGGTACGGATGGCTTTGGCCGTAGCGACACGCGCGCGGCGCTTCGGGAATTTTTTGAAGTCGATCGCTACAGCATTGTACTGGCGGCGCTGCAGACGCTCGCTGAGTCAGGATCGATCACGCGAGAACGATGGGCGGAGGCCGAGCAGCGTTATGGCAAGCAGGCCGGCAGTCGACCGTCTTGGGAGCGATAAAGGCGTCAGTCGAGGCTAAGTAGCGCCGTATTGCCGCCCGTCGCTGTGGTATTGACCGTCAGTACGCGCTCGGTGGTCAGTCGCGTGAGGTAATGCGGTCCACCCGCCTTGGGTCCGGTCCCCGACAAGCCTGTGCCGCCAAAGGGCTGAACGCCGACCACAGCACCGATCATGTTGCGGTTTACGTACACATTGCCTGCGAGCGAGTCGGCGAAGGCGCGTTGCCGGGTGTACTCGAGGCGCGTCTGTACGCCGAGCGTCAATCCATAACCAGTGGCGCGGATGGCCGCGAGCAACTGCGGCAGCTCGTTAGCGCGATAGCGCACCACGTGAAGGATCGGCCCGAAGGCCTCCTCACGCAGCTCCGCGACATCGGTGATTTCGATCAATGTGGGCGGCACGTAGCGCTCGGGGTCGCGTAGCCCGAGGGGCAGCGTGCAGCGTGTGCGCAGGCGACCGTGCGCCGACATCCGCTCGAGGTGAGCCTGCAGTTTCTGCGCGGCTGCGGCGGTGATCACAGGTCCGACGTCGGTATCGAGTGCGCCCGGCTCACCGATGACGAGCGCGTCCATGGCGCCCTCGAGCATCTCGAGGATGCGCTCGGCCGAGTCTTCCTGTAGGCACAGCAACCGTAAGGCCGAGCAACGCTGCCCCGCGCTACCGAAGGCTGAGGCCACAGCGTCGTCGACCACTTGCTCAGGCAGCGCCGTCGAATCGATCACCATGGCGTTCAGCCCGCCGGTTTCTGCAATCAGCGGCAGGATCGCGCCGTCGCGCGCAGCGAGTCGGCGATTAAGCCACTGCGCGGTGGCCGTCGAGCCGGTGAAGACCACCCCGGCGAGCGAGGGGTGGGCGAGGGCGATATCGCCAAATGCGCGGCCTTCCATCGGGACCACATGCAGGGCTTCGGCAGGCACGCCCGCTTCGCGCAGCAAGTCGCCGAACGCGAGCGCGATACGCGGTGTGGTTTCGGCAGGTTTGGCGACTACGGTATTGCCGGTCACCAGGGCAGCGACGATCTGCCCTGCAAAAATGGCGAGCGGAAAATTCCCGGGGCTGATGCAGACGATCAACCCCCGCGGTGCCAGCGTGAGCTCGTTCGTCTCACCTGTGGGTCCGCGGAGGGTCGTCGCCTGTCGCTGCAAGCGCTGCGCTTCAAGTGCGTAGTAACGGCAAAAATCCGCAGCCTCCCGAACTTCGGCGATCGCATCGGCGGCCGTCTTGCCAGCCTCATGCACCAGTAGCGCCATGAACGAGGCTCGACGTTCCTCGAGCAGCTCTGCCGCACGCTCAAACATGGCGGCGCGGGCATGAACGTCTGTGTTTGACCAGCTGCGACCATACTCGTGGGCGCTCTGCAAAGCGGCCGCAAGGTCCTGACTCGAAGCGAACGGGCACTCGCTGCGGGCCGCGCGGGTGTCGGCGAGCACCTGTTGCTGCAGCCACTCGAGCGAATTCGTGCGGCCAAAATCGAGGCCCAGCGAATTGCGCCGTTCGCTGCCGTACAGACTCAAGGGCAGCGGAATTCCGGGGTGACTGAGACTCTCCTGTGCGCGTAACAGCGCGTAAGGGTCGGTGACTACCTGATCGAGCGGGACGCGCTCGTCCATGAATCGATTCACGAACGAGGTGTTCGCGCCGTTTTCGAGTAGCCGCCGGACCAGATAGGCCAGCAGATCGGCATGCGGCCCGACTGGCGCATACACGCGCACGGGCGGAAAGCCGGGCCGTTGCCGACGAGCCTCGTCGTACAGCAGGCTGCCCATGCCGTGCAGACGCTGGAACTCGAAACCTTGGGCGTCGGGTCGGAGCGCGAGGATGGCACCCAGCGTGTGCGCGTTATGCGTGGCGAATTGGGGATACACCTGCGGGGTCGCGCCGAGGAGCCGCCGAGCGCAGGCGAGATACGCGATGTCCGTGGCGGCCTTGCGGGTGTAGACCGGATATTGCTCGAGACCGCGTTCCTGGGCTCGTTTGATTTCGCTGTCCCAATACGCGCCCTTGACGAGACGAATCGCCAGCGGACGATCGAGGAGGCGGGCGCGCTCGAGCAAGTGGTCGATCACCGCCGGTGCCCGCCGACCGTAAGCCTGCACGGCAAGACCCAAACCCTCACGACCCCGGGTGTACGGGTCGCGCATCAGCGCTTCGACGATCTGCAGCGATAACTCGAGGCGATCCTGCTCTTCGGCATCGATCGTTAGGGCGATACCGCGGTCAGCGGCGAGCCGCCATAGCTCCAAGGCGCGCGGCAGCAGTTTCCCTAGCGTGCGTTCCCTATGGAGTAGGGCGTAGCGTGGATCGAGGGCCGAGAGCTTGATGGAAATCGACGAATGAGCGTGCACGGAGGCTGCTGCCGTGATCGGGCCCGCGTGCCGTGCTGCGGCAATCGCTTCGATCGC
>JBJTBK010000231.1:0-6945 GCA_046091245.1 Nevskiaceae bacterium
AGTCACTCTCGTGGCGGGGCTGGCGCTGTTCATCAGTTACATTGATCGCGGCAATCTCGCCACCGCCGCAACCCTGATCCAGCAGGAATTCGTGCTCTCGCCCGAGCGACTCGGCGTGTTGCTGTCGGCGTTTTATTTCACCTACGTCGCCGCCCTGGTGCCGGCAGGCTGGCTCGCTGAGCGCGATGGAGCGCGGCGGGTACTGGCTGCGGGTCTCGTGATTTGGTCACTCGCCACGCTTGCGAGTGGCTTCGCAGCCTCGTTCATCGCTCTGCTGCTGTTGCGTTTGTTACTGGGACTCGGCGAGAGTGTGTCCTTCCCCTGCATGTCGCGCCTGCTGGTCGTCGGTGTGCCTTCGAACCAACTCTCGGTAGCCAATGGGGTCGTGGCCTTCGGTTATCTCGTTGGCCCGGCCGTGGGCACCCTCGTGGGCGGTTTGCTCATGGCGCAGTACGGTTGGCGCGCCGTGTTTGTACTGTTCGGTGCGCTGTCGCTGCTGTGGCTGCTGCCGTGGCGCCAGCTCGTGGTGCACGAGCCTCGGTCCACAGCCGGTAGCGCTGAGGCGGGCCCACCCCTGCGCAGCATTCTCGGCGAGCGTGCCCTGTGGGGCACCTCGCTCGGGTTGTTCTCGATGAACTACTCGTACTATCTGATTCTGGCGTGGCTGCCGGCGTATCTCGTCAGCGCGCGAGGTTTCTCGCTCGCCAGCATGGCGACCGTCGCCGCCGGCGCCTATCTCATCAACGCCCTCGCCGCGCTCGGCGCCGGTTGGGCGATCGATCGCTGGATCGCACGCGGCCACTCGGTGAACCTCACGCACAAGTCGATCATGGCGGCCTACCACCTGTTCGGCATCGTCTGCATGATCGGCATTGTCACGCTGCCGGTGGCAGGCTCGATTGCCTGCTTGTATTTTTACCAACTGATCATCGGCATCGGCTCGCCCGGCACCTACGCGATTCCGCAGATCCTGGCAGGCCCGACAGCAACAGCTCGGTGGGTCGGAGTGCAAAACATGTGTGGCAATCTCGCGGGACTCATCGCTCCCGCCGCAACCGGTTTCATCATCGGCGCAACGGGCGAATACGATCGCGCTTTTCTGCTGGCCGCCGCCATCAACGTGCTGGGATTGGTCGGTTGGGTGGTGCTGCTGCCCAAGATCGCGCCGATCGAGTGGCGCACATGAGCCTCGCCACCACACAGCGCGCAGCCACCGCAGTCGAGCACCAACGACTGCGCGAGGATCTCGCCGCCTGTTATCGCCTGCTCGCCCACTTCCGCATGACCGATCTCATCTACACACACTGCACGCTGCGTGTGCCTGGACCGGAGCGACGCTATCTCATCAACCCCTACGGTCTGATGTGGGACGAGATTACCGCCGCGGATCTGGTGCTGATCGATGCCGAGGGTACGCCCGTCGAGTCCAACGCCGCGCCAATCAATCTCGCCGGGTTTGTGATCCACGGTGCCATCCATGCGGCGCGCGACGATGCGCACTGCATCATCCATACGCACACGCTCGCAGGATGCGCCGTGGCCGCGCAGCGTGACGGCCTACAGCCACTCAACCAGATCGCGCTCGAGTTTCATGGGCGCGTGGCCTATCACGACTACGAGGGCATCTCCTACGATCTCGACGAGCGCGAGCGGCTGGTGCGCACCCTCGGTGACAAACCCGTAATGATGATGCGCAACCACGGCCTGTTGGCCGTCGGCAGCAGCGTTTCGCAGGCGTTCCAACGTATGTACTACTTGGAAAAAGCCTGCGAAATCCAGATTGCCGCGCAAAGCACGGGGCAGCCTCTCGTACAGCCCTCCGAAGAGATCTGTCGCAAGGCCGAGCGGCAATTCAATGCGCCGCCTGCCGCCGAGGCCTCGCATCTGATCAACGACCCGAATGCAGCGGATCTCGTCTGGCCCGCGCTGCTGCGATTACTCGAGCGTCGTCGCGCCTGAGGTAGAATCGCGCTGGGGTCACAAAGAGAGACACAGCGTGAAAACGATCGGGCATTTCATCGGCGGCGCGTCGAGCACTGCTTCTGGGGGGCGCAACTCCCCGGTATACAACCCGGCCACGGGGGAGCACACCGCCAACGTCGCGCTGGCTGACCCAAGCACCGTCGATGCTGCCGTCACAGCGGCGCGCGCAGCATTCGGAGGTTGGGCTGCGACAAGCCCCCTGCGTCGCGCACGACTGATGAATAAGCTGCGCGAATACCTCGAAGCTCACGCCGACGAACTGGCGGCGCTGATCAGCTCAGAGCACGGCAAGGTCATCTCTGACGCACGCGGCGAAGTGACGCGCGGACTGGAAGTCGTTGAGTTTGCCTGCGGCGCGCCACAGCTGCTCAAGGGCGAAATCACCGACAATATCGGCCCCGGCATCGACAGTCATGCGCTGCGGCAGCCACTCGGCGTCGTGGTCGGCGTCACGCCGTTCAACTTCCCCGCCATGGTGCCCATGTGGATGTTCCCGGTCGCGCTGGTTTGCGGCAACACCTTCATCCTCAAGCCCTCGGAGCGCGATCCCTCGGCCTCGCTGCTGCTCGCGCGCCTCGTGAGCGAAGCCGGTTTTCCGCCGGGTGTGTTTAATGTGGTGCAAGGCGATAAAGACGCTGTGGACGCGCTGCTGCACCATCCGGGTGTCGATGCGCTGAGCTTCGTGGGCTCAACGCCGATCGCCCGGTACATCTATGCCACCGGCGCGGCTCAGGGCAAGCGTGTGCAAGCGCTGGGCGGCGCTAAAAATCATATGATCGTGATGCCGGATGCGGATCTCGATGTGGTGACAGACGCGCTGATGGGCGCGGCCTTTGGTTCGGCGGGCGAGCGATGCATGGCGATCTCCGTTGCCGTGCCGGTGGGCGCACAGACGGCCGAAGGGCTCCGTCAACGGCTGGTGGCGCGACTGGCCACACTCAAGATTGGCCCGGTCACCGATGCGGCCGCCGAGATGGGGCCACTGGTTACCCAAGCCCATCTCGAGCGAGTGCGGGGGGAGATCGAGCGTGGCGTCGCCGAGGGCGCGGAGCTCGTGGTCGACGGACGCGGTTTTCGCATGGCACGCAGCGGCTTCGAAAACGGCTTCTACATCGGAGCTTCGCTCTTCGACCATGTGCAATCGCAGATGGCCATTTATCGTGAGGAAGTCTTTGGCCCGGTACTGTGCATTGCCCGAGTAGAGGATTACGCCTCTGCGGTCGAGCTCATCAACCGGCACGAATTCGGCAACGGGACCTCGATCTTTACGCAAGATGGGGGCATCGCGCGAGACTTCGCACATCGCATCCGGGTCGGCATGGTAGGCGTCAACGTGCCGATTCCCGTGCCGATGGCCTTCCACAGCTTTGGCGGCTGGAAATCATCGCTGTTTGGCGATCACCACGTGCACGGACCCGAGGGTGTGCGCTTTTACACGCGACTGAAGACCATCACAACCCGCTGGCCGGGCGAAGGCCGCGAAGGCACGAGCTTCGCGATGCCGACCATCAAGTAAGGCTCAGTGCTGCGCAAACTGCGCAGCGTCGATCTCGATCAGCGTCGGGCCTGGATGCCGCAGCGCCGCTCGCAGCGCTGCCGTTAATCGGGCTGCGGTGCTGACGCGCTCACCACGGGCGCCCCAAGCCTCGGCAAGTGCAACGAAGTCGGGGTTGTGGCCGACGACGCCAATGGGCGCAATGCCCGAGGCGATCATGTCGTCACGAATTTGGCCAAGCGCTGAATTGTTCCAAACGATGATCGGCAAGCTACGAGCCAACTCCACCGCAGTTCCCAACTCCTGAAGCGTGAACTGCACGCCGTAATCGCCCGCGAGTGCCACGATCGCACGATCCGCATAAGCCACCCGCGCACCGAGTGCTGCAGGCAACGCAAACCCGAGCGTGCCGTAGCCCGAGGGGTGATGCCACAAGCGCGGTTGGTCACACTCGAACGCGTAGTTACCGAGATAGGCGATTTGGGTCATGTCGGAAAATACCATCGCATCCTCCGTCAACGCCGCTCGAATAGCCGCGAGACCCGCGCGCAGACAGCGCGTGGGGGCATCCATCGCTGCATCGATTGCCGCGCGCAGTCGCTCGGCACTGCCCACAGTGCTGCGCCAACCTGATCGCGGGGGGCAGCGCGGGACCAAAGCACCGATGACGCTGACCGCATCCGCACAGAGGCTCAGCGCGGTCGGATGTCGCTCGTCGGGCTGTGGATCGAGATCAATGCGAATCAACTGGCCGGAGAACGTCAGCCGATCCCTCGTGTAGATATCGGTCTCCGACAAACCCGTACCGACGGCAACGATCACGTCGGCCTCGGCGATTTTTTGCTGCGTCGGTGCGTATGGCAGCGAGCAGCCGAGGTTCGCGGGGTGAGCTTCGGGCAACAGGCCTTTGCCGGCAGCCGTAGTCACAAGGTAAGCGTCGGTGGCCTCGATGAGCTCACGCAGCGACTTCGCCGCCTCACGCGCACCGCCCCCTGCGATGAATAGCGGCCGCTCGGCGGCATTGAGTAGCGCTGCCGCCTGATCGAGTTGCGGTGATGCAGCCTCCGCCCGTGTTGGCGACAACGCCGTTTCGATGGGCAGGTCGGTCAGCTCAGCCAACACGTCGAGCGGCACGCCGAGGTAAGCGGGACGCATGCGCCCGGCTCGATATTCGGCAAACACTCGATGCAGAAAATCCCGCGCTTCGCTTGCGCTATAGGCCGTGGCCGTGAGATCGAGACCTGAGGCCATGATGGCCTGCTGATCGCTCAGCTCGTGCAATAGGCCGAACCCTTTGCCGAGGGACCGCTGTACCGGTGTGCTCGCGATGACGATCAACGGCACCCGGTCCGAAGCGGCCTGTAGTGTGGCCGTCAATACGTTACTCACACCTGGGCCTGAAATCACGAACGCCGCAGCAGGCCGACCTGTGCTGCGCGCGTAGCCATCGGCCGCAAATCCGGCACCCTGCTCGTGACGCACCAAGACATGTCGCAGTGCACGATGCCGATCGAGTCCGCGATACAACTCGAGGTTGTGCACCCCGGGAATACCGAACACGACCTCGATGCCCTGGGCGGCGAGCAACTCGGTCAGATAGCAGCCTATCGGTCTTGCTGATACGCTCATGGCGGTGAAATTCTCGAGCTTGGTTCAACGAATTGGCGGCGACGGCTCGGATGCTTGGGTCATCCATTACGCCGCCCTCGCCGCCCGTGAGCGCGGCGAAGACGCCATCATCTTAAGCGTTGGCGATCCCGATGTGGCCACTCCCGAAGCGGTTGTCGCCCGAGCCGTGGAAGCATTGCAGGCGGGGGATACGCACTACACTGCCGTGCGCGGTCGGCTCGCGCTACGCACGGCGATCGCAAAGCAGCACTACCAGCGCTGCGGGCAACTCGTCGACCCCGAACAGGTGGTGATACTGAGCGGTGCGCAAAATGCACTGATGGTCGCCCTGCTGTGCCTGTCAGAAGCCGGCGATGAGGTGTTGTCGCTCGATCCGATGTACCCCACGTATCCGGCGACCCTGGAAACCTCCGGCGCACGAGTGGTCCGCGTGCCGCTTGACCCGCAACACGGCTTTCGCTTCGATCTCCAAGCCCTGCGTAGCGCAATCACACCACGCTCTCGCGTGCTGGCATTCGCGACACCAGGCAATCCCACGGGCCTCATTCTCAGCGAACAGGACCTCGCAGGCATCGCTGCCATCGCGCGCGAACACGACCTATGGATCGTTGCCGATGAGGTCTACGCCGGACTCGCACCCGGCGGTCGAGTACCGAGTTTGGCGCGCGAGTTACCCGATCGCGTGGTCACCATCGGCAGCCTGTCTAAATCGCACGCGATGTGTGGTTGGCGCCTCGGCTGGATGGTTGGGCCACGCGAACTCATTGACCACAGCGAGAATCTGGTGCTGTGCATGTTGTACGGCTTGCCAGGCTTCATCCAGGAAGCAGCGGTGACTGCGCTGGCCATGGCGGAACAAGCGGAGCAACGCGCGCGGGACTATTGCAATCGTCGCGCCGCACTGATGCTCGAGCATTTGCGCGGTGTGCCGGGCGTGACGGTACTCGTGCCTCAGGCCGGCATGTTCATGTTGCTCGACGTGCGTGGCACGGGCTTGCAGGGCCGCGCGTTTGCGGAGGGCTTGTTTCGTGAGCAGCGGGTATCAGTCATCCCGGGTGATGCGTTCGGCACACAAACACTCGGCTTCGTGCGCGTGGGTTTTGCCACGGATGAAGCGCTGATCATTGAAGCTTGCCTGCGAATACGACGCTACTGCGAAACGCTCGCCGCCACGCGCGCGCGGTAAAGCCCACACAGCGTCGGCTCAGGGCTATCCCTCAGGCCGGGCGTCGCCGCAAAGGCCATCACGTTCGCCGAATCTTGCGCGCGAAACTGCGGCCATGAAGGCAGACCCGCTCCTTCAGGGGAACCGGTTGCCGCGAAAGTTACCCACGTACGCATCAGGGTTCGGGTCAGTTGCCAGTCGATCTCCGTCGTCGGCAACCATGCATCGTGAGTGCCAAAGACATACGGCAATTCCGCACCATGGTAGGCACGAAGTTGTGCGGCCACCGCACCGTCTCGGACCCGCGAAAACTCGTACATCCAGGTCGGAATTCCGGCCGCCGCCGTCGCGCTCGCGAGTTCTTGCGCGGGGCATAGCATCGACTCGGCCGTCTGCAACCGATCGATCGCCGTGGCGATATCCGGCTCATCGCGCAAAGCCGCACGGGCCTCGGTCGTGTTCAAGACCTCGGCTGAACCGAGCGCACGCTCAAAAGCATCTCGAGCTTCATTCGCGGCGAGTGGCGCGTAGTACTCGTTGGCGTTGGTGCCGATCAGCAGGCTGCCGAGAGGCACCTGCGACTGAGTCAATTGCCGCGCCATCGACTGCGTGATGAGCACGCCATCGGTGACGGGCGCGTGGTAGTGATCACGGAACAACTGCTCGGCAAGTG
>JBJTBK010000232.1:0-10218 GCA_046091245.1 Nevskiaceae bacterium
GCCAGCGATCGATCGGATCGATAAGCGGAGACAAGATCAGCCAGACACCGAGCGCAAATCCCGCGGGGGTTAGGATTTTCGCACCCTCCCAGACCCCGAGTACGAGCAGCAGCGTGACCAGCACTGAGGCAAGCAAAGTCCAAAAAATGGCCGCTCGGCGCTCGCTCACGCGACCGCGCTTCCAACCCGAATGCAGACCGACGGCGGCGAGCGCCAAGAGCGGCAAGATCGGCAGCAAAAACACTGGATCGAAGTACTGACGCCCGACCGACAGCGTGCCGAGACCGAGCGCATCGGAGATCAACGGCGCCATCGTGCCGGCAAAGATGGCCGCGGCCGCCACCACCAACAGAATGTTGTTGAAGAGCAAGAAGGATTCTCGCGAGGTGAACTCGAAGCCGGCCTCGCTGCGCAGCAGCGGGGCTCGCCAGGCATAGAGCGTCAAGGCGCCACCGATGATCATCACCAGAAAAATCAGGATGAACATGCCACGCGCTGGATCTGCCGCGAATGAGTGCACCGACACGAGCACTCCCGAACGGACCAAGAAGGTGCCGAGCAAGGAGAGCGAAAAGGCGAGAATCGCCAGCAGCAGTGTCCAACTCTTGAATAGACCGCGTTTCTCGGTGACGGCAAGCGAGTGAATGAGCGCGGTGCCCACCAACCAGGGCATGAAGGAGGCGTTCTCGACCGGGTCCCAGAACCAATAGCCGCCCCACCCCAATTCGTAGTACGCCCACCAACTGCCGAGCGCGATGCCCACGGTCAGGAAGGCCCAGGCGACCGTGGTCCAAGGCCGTGTCCAACGCGCCCAGGTTTGATCCAGTCGACCCTCGATCATCGCCGCGCAGGCAAACGCGAAGGCCACTGACAAGCCGACATACCCCGCGTAAAGCATCGGCGGGTGTGCCGCAAGCGCGGGGTCCTGCAACAACGGGTTGAGATCCCGACCATCAGGGACCGCGGGCTCTAGCCGCGCAAACGGATTCGAGGTGGCGAGCGTAAAGAGCAAAAAGCCGATGCTGACGAGCCCGAGGATGCCGAGCACTCGGGCTGCAAACCCCTCGGGCAAGCCATCGGAGCGCCATGACACGGCCAACGTCCAGCCCGCGAGTATCCAGGCCCACAGCAATAGCGAGCCTTCGTGTGCGCCCCAGACGGCCGAAATGCGATACAACAGCGGCAAGGCGCTGTTCGAGTTACTCGCGACGTACTCGACAGAAAAATCGTTCTGCACGAAGGCCCACACCAACGCGCCCAGCGAAATCGTGGCCAGCATGAACTGGGCGCTGGTCGCCGATCGAGCGACTGCCGACCAGGCGGGCTTGCCCACGGCCGGGCCAATCAATCCGAAGGCGGCCTGAGTAACGGCGGCCAGCAGAGCGAGAACCAGTGCGTAGTGACCGAGCTCCGCGATCATGTGCGCGGCACGCTGCGCACGTCCGGGTTCACCGGCATCACGCCACCGTGCTTATCTTTGATGGCCCGAGCCACCTCAGGCGGCATGTAGTTTTCATCGTGCTTGGCAAGGATTTCATCGGCAACGAAGGTACCATCCGCGCCCAAGCGGCCATGGGCAACAACGCCCTGATTCTCGCGAAAGAGATCGGGCACGATGCCCGAATACTTGACCGGCACGTCTTTCTGGAAGTCCGTGACCACGAAGCTCATCTCCAGCGCGCCCGCTTCGCGCACCACCGTACCCGGACGAACCATGCCACCGAGGCGAAAACGCTTGTCGATCGGTGCCTCGCCCGAGGCCACTTGGGTCGGATCAAAGAAGAACATCACGTTCTCGTTCATAGCGCGCACCGCAAGCGCCACTGCCGCGGACACACCGACCAGAATTCCGACCACCAGGGTCACCCGACGTTGACGCGGCGTCATGGCTGACCCCGCAACGCCTGATCGCTGGCGTCTGTGGCGCCTGCCCTGCTGACCGCGAGCCGACGCCGCGCTTCGGCCCGCGCCTGCTGCAGATCGCGCCGCGCCGTGTAGACGTTGATCACAATGGCGAGCAACGTGACCGCGTAGGCCGGCCACAGAAACATGGCGTATACGCCCATGGAGAAAAAATCGCTCATGTCAGCTCCTCGCGAATCCAGCTCGCATTGCGCTCCCGCCGCAGAATCTCAGCGCGCAGACGGATCAGCAGCACGGCACCGAAGTACAGCGTAAAGCCGAGCAGCATCGCCAGCAGTGGCGCCAGCATGTCGAACGGCATCGACGGACGATCCATTTTCATGACCGAGGGCGCCTGATGGATTGAATTCCACCACTCGACCGAATAGCGGATGACCGGCAGGTTCACGACACCGACGAGTGCGAGTACGGCGCTCGCCCGATCCGCCCGCGAGGTGTCGTCGATCGAGGCGCGCAAACCCATGAAACCGAGGTAGAGGAACAACAGGATCAGCTGCGCGGTCAGCCGCGGGTCCCACACCCAATAGGTGCCCCACATCGGCTTGCCCCACAGCATGCCCGTCAGCAGTGAGACCACCGTGAACCAGGCGCCGACGCCGGCGCAGCTCGCGGCCACAGCGTGCGCGACCTTCATGCGCCAAATAAGCCCGACGCCCGCTGCTGTCGCCATCACCGCGTAGATCATCACCCCGAGCCACGCCGAAGGCGCGTGCACGTAGATGATGCGAAAACCGTCACCCTGCTGGTAATCGGGTGGCGCGAGTACGAGACCGCCATACAACGCGCCGAGAATGAGCAGCGCCGCAGGCCAAGCGAACCACGGGGTCAGCAACCCGGCCAGTCGATAGACGTGCGGTGGCGAGCCGAATTTATGGAACCAGGTCCAATCCATCTTCAAGTCACTCCAAGCCGATGCGCACCGCCGCAGCGGCGGCCAGAGGTGCCAACGTGACGCCCAGCACGGCCACGGCACCGAGCAGGTACAACGGTGCTGTCAGACTGTCGCCCGCGATGGCGAGTTCCGTCGCCCGCGCACCAAAGATCAGCACCGGCACAGCCAATGGCAACGTCAACAGTGACAGCAATACCCCGCCCCGTCGCGACGCCAACGTTAGCCCCGCGCCCACAGCACCGATCAGACTGAGCGAAATCGTGCCCAGCACCAAGGCCGACAGTATGCCGCCGAGCGCGGCGAAGGGCACGCCCAACGCGCCGCCCACGAGCGGCGCCATCAACGTAAGCGGCAAACCCGTCAACAACCAATGCGTCGCGGTCTTGGCGAGTAGCAGCAACGTCAACGGCTGACCCGACACCACGAACTGCTCGAGCGTGCCGTCCTCCGCATCCTCGCGAAACAAGGACTCGAGCGCGAGCATCGACGCCAGTAGCGCCGCGACCCACAGCACTCCCGGTGCAATGGCGCGCAGTTTGGCCAGCTCCGGCGTGTAGCCGAGCGGGAACAGCAAGGTCACGACGGCGAAGAACGCCAACGGTTGCAGCACCTGCGCCGGACGGCGCGCTGCAAGTCGCAGGTCGCGCTGCACGACCCACACCGCCGCACGAAGCACGCCCGGCGCGCTCATTCGCCCACCCCCGACAACTCGAGACTGACCAAACGCCCCGCCGACAACGCCAAGGGCTGATGCGTGGCCGCGACCGCCAGGCCGCCAGCCGCCAGATGTTGCTCGAGCAACTCACTGACCATGGACTGCCCGGCGACGTCGAGATTGGTGGTGGGCTCATCAAGCAACCACAGCCGCGCGGGATCGAGGTGCAGCGCGGCAAAGGCCACACGTCGACGTTGTCCCGCCGAGAGACTGCGCACCGGACGGTCGGCGAAGGCAGCAGCGCCTACCCGCTGCAGCGCAGCCCTCACCTCCTGTACCGTGCATCGCCGACGCAAGCCCACCGCGAAGTGCACGTTCTCGGCGCCGGTGAGTTCCGCCTTCAAGGGGGGCTGATGTGGCAGGTACGCGAGGCTCGCCAGAAACCCACTGTCGCGGCCGCTGATTGTTTGACCCTGCCAACGAACCACCCCTTCCTCAGCTTGCAGCAGCCCGGCTATCACGCGCAGCAAGGTGGTCTTCCCGGCGCCGTTCGGGCCGCGGATCTGCAGACAATGACCGGCACCCAAGGCAAACGACAGCGCATTGAGAACGGGATGGTCGCCGCGATAGAACCAAATGTTTTCGGCTGTCAATTCAGACATTTAAGACGCAAATCTCACGCAGCCTTCACATCGATGATTACTGGTGCCCCGGGCCGGAATCGAACCGGCACGGCCTTGCGGCCAACGGATTTTAAGTCCGTAGCGTCTACCTACTCCGCCACCGGGGCCGAACAGCCCGGAAGACTACCACGCGTGCAATGCTGCTATGGTCTCACCCCAGTGATCATCTCCGCTCCGAGGCGCTTGCCGATATGAAATGCCGCTTAGCTCTGCTGCTGCTCGCCGTGTTGCCGGCCTGCACACCCCGCGAAACATCTCTACCAACGCCGGGCGATCCGGCCAGCGTCCGCCGCATCGACACCGGGAATATTCTGGGGTATTCCAACCCCGCAGGCGGCTACTCCTGGCTCGGCATTCCGTTTGCAGCCCCGCCCACAGGCGAGCTGCGCTGGCGAGCGCCCCAACCCGCCCAGGCTTGGAACGGCACACGCCACACTTTGCTGCCCGGCGAACCTTGCATCCAGTTCGGCTCCCAACTCGGCGGCGTCGGCACGCCCGGCAGCCAACAGGGCTCCGAGGACTGCCTCTACGTCAACGTGTACTCGCCGCGGCAGACGCGCAGCGATGGGACGGCACCGGCGCTACCGGTGATGGTGTGGATCCACGGGGGCGGCAACACCGTCGGGCATGGCGCCGTCGTCGATGGCGGAGCGCTCGCCGCCCGTGAAAACGTCATCGGCGTCACCCTCAACTATCGACTCGGTCCCTGTGGTTGGTTTGTGCCACCCGGCAATCCGCGCCTCGAGGCGCACGGCCCGGATGACCTCGATGCCTCAGGAAACTATGGCTCGCTCGATGTACTCGCCGCGTTGCGCTGGGTGCAGCGCAACGCTCGGGTCTTCGGTGGCGACCCCGGTAACGTAACGGTCTTCGGCGAATCAGCCGGAGGCACCAATGCCTTGGCGTTGCTCGTAACGCCAGCGGCCGAGGGACTCTTCCATCGGTTGATCGTTCAGTCGCTGGGCTTTGGGTTTTCGACCATCCCGGCCGACGAGTCACCCGTCAGCACCGCGGCGGTGCTGCGAAAACTGCTGGTCAGCCAAGGTCGCGCAGCCGACGCTGCCACAGCCGATGCGCTCGCCCGTCGGATGTCCTCGGCGGAGCAGGCGGCGTTCCTGCGCAGCCTCGACCCCTGGACGCTCTATGCCGCCTACCCAAGACCGGGCAGCGAGTGGGAGCGGATTCCCTCAGTGTTTCAGGACGGCGTTGTCGTTCGCCGAGGCGATCTTGTTTCCCTGCTCACCGATCCCACCACCCACATCGACGTACCGACGATACTCGGCACCAACCGTGATGAGCCCAAGATCTTCATGGCCTTCGATCCGCGTCTCGTTCGCAGTGCCTTCGGTCTGCCCTACGCACTGCGCGACCCGGCCAGTTACGAACTCGAGGCGCGGTATCGCTCGCTGTTATGGAAGGCCGATGGCGTGGACTCGATCGCCGCGCCATTGGCTGCCTACGGCGCCCCAGCCTACGCCTACCGATGGGACTGGGACGAACAGGGTAAAGCCTACGGCATGATCGACCTGTCGATGGTGGTGGGCGCAGCCCACGGTCTCGAAATTCCGTTCGTGTTCGGTTCCTTTGATCTCGGGCCGCGCTCGGAGTTGTTGTTCCACGAACGTAACGCAGCGGCGCGCCTCGAACTCAGCGGGCGCATGATGGGCTATTGGGCGGAGTTCGCCGCGACGGGCAAACCCGGTCGCGGTCGCAGTGCAACCGGCACTTCGTGGTTACCCTGGAACGCCGAGACCACCGCGCCACGCATGCTGGTGTTCGACACGCCCGCGGGCGGAGGCATTCGGATGCTGCCGAGCCACATCACGCGGGACACGGTCGTGGCCGCCATGCAGGCCGAAGGCCTTACCGATGCCGAGCACTGCCAGTTGTTCCGTGCGACGTTCCGCAACCGGCAAGACGTCTGGGCCGATACCGCGTGGGTGCGCTACGCGGCAGGTCGCTGCAGCGGTCCGCGCCTCATGTCGCAGGCGGGGGCGTCGAGCGAGTGATGCGATAGATCACGCCTGCGTAGTCGTCCGAGACGTAAATCGAGCCATCCACCGCTTCGAGCACATCGACCGGTCGACCGATCAACCCAGCCTCGCCGCGAAAGCCCTGCACGAACGGCCGTTCGCGACTGCCGCCGGCGGCGTCCCAATCGAGCGCCACCACGGCATAGCCATCAGGCACCGATCGATTCCACGACCCGTGCAGCGCGACCAGTGCGGTCCGCGCGTACTCCGCGCCCCGCTGCGGGTGGCGCAGGAACCGAATGCCCAGCGGTGCATTGTGTGCACGAAACTCGTGTGCAGGCGGCGTGGCGGTCGCGATTCGGGTGGCATTGCCGGGCCCATACTCCGGATCGACGATATTGCGACCATGCACAAACGGCCAGCCATAGAACCGTCCCGGCTCGATGCGGTTGAGTTCGTCCGGCGGGATGTCATCGCCAATGAGATCGCGCCCGTTTTCCGTGGCGTACATCGCCCCGTCCCAGGGCGCCCAGTCGAGTCCATAAGGGTTACGCGTGCCGGTGGCAATGATCTCCCCGTCGCGACCGTCGAGCTCGAAACGCATCACCGTCGCGCGACGCGGATCGGGCTCGAGGCAGACGTTGCAGGTAGAGCCCTGACCGAGATACAGCTTGCCGTCGCTGCCGACCCGCAGGCTCTTGCGCCAATGATTACCGTCCGCGGTCAGCCCGGTGACGATAGGCTGCAACGCTCCCTCGAGTGTCCCTGCTGTCGCATCGAACCGCACGCGTACGACTCGCGAGGCCTCAGCCAGATACAACCAGCCCTCGTGCAAGTCGACGCCGTTCGGCCGATCGAGCCCCTCCAGCAATACGACCCGACCATCGGATCGGCCATCGCCATTCCGATCAGCGCGCAGCAGCAGCAAGCGCCCGCCGCGTGGCTGGGTGAGCAGCACGTCGCCGCTTCCCGTACCCGCCATCAGCCGCGCACTGGGCAAATCCTCCGCCCAGACACCGATGCGAAACCCTGCCGGTACCCGCAATTGCCGCGCCACGAGATCGGCACTCGGCGTCTCGCCGCCCTCCTCGCGCAACATCTTCCACAGCATCGCTCGATCGGAGATCGCGATACCGCCGAGGAAGATCAGCCAAATGAAGTACAGGACGGCGACCACCGCCAACCCGACGGCGGTGCCGAGGAAGACCTTCAACCAACGCGGCCAGCTTTTTTTCACCATCGCCAAGTCCTCAATTCGCCTGCATCAAGTATCCCGCAAACCGGGTTCGCGCCGTTAGAATCAGCTGATGAAACACACCCCCCTCGCTCTGGCCGGGTTGCTGGCCGCCACCCTCCTCCCCGTTGTCGCCTCGGCGGCGGTCAAAACCACACCCGGTCAGGCTGATCAGCGCTTCGCACAGCTCGAGCAGCTGCTGCCGACGCCCAACACGGTGCGTACGGCCTCGGGGGCGCCCGGCGCACAGTATTGGCAACAGCGCGCCGACTATCGCATCAAGGTGACGCTCGATGAGACGCGCCACCGGCTCAAGGCGCGTCAGAGCATCACCTACATGAATCGCTCGCCGGACACGCTCTCGTACATCTGGCTGCAACTCGACCAGAACATATTCAAGGACAATTCGATCTCACGCCGCTCGGAGGTCGCCGCCAACTCCGGCACGCGACGCGACTCCATCGGCGCTGGCGATAGCTTCAGTTTTGCCGCGCTGCGCCGGCACCATGCCTTTGAGGATCGTGAATACGGCTACGAGATCGGCGAAGTGCGCGATGCCGGTGGGCGCGTGCTGCGCACCAGCCTCAACGACACGATGCTGCGGATCGACCTGCCACAGCCCCTGCGCCCGGGCACCAGCATCGAAATCAACTTCGATTGGGAAGCCAATATCGTCGATGAAGCACCGATCGGCGCTCGTGGTGGCTACGAGCACTTTGCGGACAGCAACACGTACCAGTACTTCCTCGCACAGTGGTTCCCGCGCCTTGTGGCCTACACCGACTACACCGGCTGGCAGCACAAACAGTTTCTCGATCGCGGCGAATTCACCTTGGAGTTCGGTGACTACGATATCGAATTGACGGTCCCCGCCGATCACATCGTGGCGTCGACCGGCGTGCTGCAAAACCCGGACGCCGTACTGACCGCCACGCAGCGCGCGCGCCTCAAGAAAGCAGAAACTGCCAAGAGCCCGGTATTCATCGTCACGCCGCAGGAGGCGCTTGAGAACGAAAAGGCGGGCACCAACCAGATGCGCACGTGGCGCTTCAAAGCGGAGAACGTCCGCGACTTCGCCTGGGCGAGTTCACGCAAGTACATCTGGGATGCCATGGGCTATCGGCAGGACGATGCCAAACGACCCTTCGTGATGGCCATGTCCTTCTACCCCAACGAAGGCGAGCCCATCTGGTCAAAGTATTCGACACATGCCGTGGTTCACACCATGGAGGTGTACTCGCGGTTCTCCTTCCCCTATCCCTATCCGGTCGCGATCTCGGTCAATTCCTGGGAGCGCGGCGGCATGGAATATCCGATGATCACCTTCAACGGCTACCGGCCGACGCGGGATGAGAAGTCGGGGAAACTGACCTACTCGCGCAACACCAAGTACGGACTCATCGGCGTGATCATCCACGAGATCGGTCACATCTACTTTCCGATGGTGGTCAACTCCGACGAGCGCCAATGGACGTGGATGGACGAAGGTCTCAACACCTTCCTCGAATACATCGCCGAACTCGAATGGGAAGATAATTTCCCGACCTTCGGCGACAAGACCAACGTGCTCGATTTCATCACCGGGTACATGCAGTCGCAGGACCAAGTACCGATCATGACCAACTCCGACACCATCGTGCAGTTTGGTCCTAATGCCTATTCGAAGCCCGCGGCGGCGCTCGCCGTCTTGCGCGAGGCGGTGATGGGACGTGAACTGTTCGATCACGCCTTCCGCGAATACGCCAATCGCTGGAAGTTCAAGCGCCCAACGCCCGCCGACTTCTTCCGCACGATGGAAGATGCGTCGGGGGTCGATCTCGACTGGTTCTGGCGCGGCTGGTTCTATGGCACCGACTACGTCGACGTATCGGTCGGTGACATCCGCGCCTATCAGATCTCCTCGCAGGATCCGGAAAAGGAATTCCCGCTGCGCCGCGCGGAATTCGCAGCCGACTGGCCGGAGTCGTACTCGCAACGACAAAACCGCGCCGAAGGTCGGCAGACCCGCGTAGATCGTTACCCCGAACTGAAGGATTTCTACAACGAGAACGATCCCTTCGTCGTCAACAACAAGGATCGCAACCAGTACAAGGAATTCCGCGACAAACTCGAGCCTTGGGAGCGTACGGCACTTGATCGGGCTATCAAAGCCGGCGAGCACGTGCATTTCGTCGACTTCTACAATCTCGGCGGACTGGTTACGCCGCTACCGCTCACCCTCACCTTCGCCGATGGCACCACCGAGGAATACCAGGTGCCTGCCGAGGTATGGCGCTACAACGCCGAGAAGGTCACTAAACTGTTCATCCGCAAGCAGCGTTTGGTGAGCGTAGAGCTCGATCGCAACCATCTCATTGCCGATGCCGACCAGAGCAACAACATCACGCCGCGGCGCATCGAGCAGAGTCGTATCGAGCTGTTCAAAGGTCGCGACAGTGGTCGTAACCAGATGCTCGATGCCCTGGCCGAGTTGAAGGGCGAACCGAAGAGAGGCGCCAAGTCCGACGACAAGGCCAGTCCGCTGCAACCGGCCAGCAAGTGATGCCGACACATCGGACCCGGCGCCGGCTGCTGCAGCTTGCAGCTGGGGGCGCCGCGTCCGTGTGGCTCGCGCTCGTTGCGCCGCTGTCACTCGCCCATCGCACGCATGTCACGCTGACGCGGGTAACGCCGAACCTGCGCAGCGGCCAGTGGGAGATCGTCCACGCCATCCATTACCACGACGCCCTGCGTTTGCTGGCCGTTCGCGAGGTGCGCGACGCCGTGCAACCCGCCTCCGTCGAAGGTCGGGCGCGCCTCGCGCTCGAAGTCGAACGCAGCGTGCGCTGGTTCGCGCCGAACGGCTCGCTGTTGAAGCC
>JBJTBK010000233.1:0-2375 GCA_046091245.1 Nevskiaceae bacterium
GAGCAGCTCGACGGGATCGGTCACCGAGCGGGTGGCCGCATCCATCTTCTCGATCTCGGAGCCGAGGCGCGAGCGCTCCTTGCCGAGCTCCTGCGCCTTTTCCAGCTTGTGCCAGACGGCCGGGTCTTCGAGCTCGCGACTTACTTCTTCGAGACGTTCTTTCTTGAGATCGTATTCAAAGAAACCCCCTTAAGGAGCTGACACGCTCCTGGAGGTCCGCGAGAGAACGCTTGATGAGGCCAAGTTCGATCATGCCGCAGATTCTACCAGAAGCACCGTGCCGCGCCTGATCGGCCGCACGGGGCTAGGCGTGTTCCTCAAAGCCGACGCGCAAGGCCACGCGACGCAATCGCGGAATCGACAGATCGAGCAATCGCTCGCCACCGAGCCCGCGTAACCATTCGCGCAGCGCTTCTTGCGCTGGAGCCTCGAGGGTGCGCACCCAATCCTGGATGCGCTGCAGTTTCCACGGCGTGATCGGCAGAGCTTGGCGCGTGAAGGGCTGCCCCGCCATGGGGAAGCGGATCTCCTCAAAGGCCCGCGGCAGCAACTTGCCCGCCGGCTGCGTGGCCCTCGCCCGGTTCACGGTATCGACGACGGCTTCCGCCATGGGGAGAAAATCACGGATCACCTGCGCGAGCAGCGCCTCAAGCGTCGGTGCGAGCTGATCGTCGCTGGCGTCGAGGGGGTGAGCCTGCCGCGCTTGGACCGCCTCATGCCCGAGGCTCGCCATGCGATCGATCCACTCCCGAACGGCAGGGCGCGGTGCGATCCACTCACGCTTCGGCCACGGGTCGCGACCGAGATGCCCGTAAAGCGGGCCCTGCAAACCAAAATCGCCAATGGTCGGGCGCGTGCCGAGCAGGTAAGGCTGCACGCGAAAGTGCGCCTCCAGCAGATCGAGCATCTGCGTCGCCGCCGCTTCGATGATCGGGTACTGCGCCGGCACGATGCCGACCCCCGGCAGATAGCCGCGCAGCAAGGCGGCAATTCGACCGACCATGGCGTCCTTCAGCCAACGCGGCCCCCAGGGCGCGAGCGCATCGCCCGCATCGGCCCTGAACAAGGGGAAGTTCTCTGCGTAGTTCCAGCGGGTGTGCATCGCCGCGGGCATCCACCACTCATCCGCCCAGGTCTCGAGTAGTTCACTGGCAAAGCGTCGCCGGGGCGTGGCGGGCAGCACCGAGGGTGTCGGGTAACGCCGCTCCAAGGTGTCGATGATGTGCCGCGTGTCCTGCAGCCACTCGCCCTCGGCCGTCTTCAGCACCGGCATGACGCGCGCACCGGTCTTGCGCTGGATGGTGTAGAGCAGCGTCCAGTAGTTCACCGGCTGATCGACGAACGGGATCTGTTTGTAGGTCAGATACGCGCGCAACTTGCCTGCGTAATAAGACAGATGCCAGCCGTAAAGCGTGTGTGCCGCCATGGTCATCCTCCGAGTACGTGATCGACGAGCAACTGCAGGCGACGCTCGCCCCCGTACTCGTTGATGTCGAGCCGATACACCAGATGCACGAGCTGTCCGGCAGCCAGTGACTCACTGGAGTTGAACGCGATCGCATCGAAGCGGCGTGCTGAGCCCTGCGGGCTCACCCACAATTTCAAATGCTTCTCGCCAAAGAGGCGCGTGCGCTCCACGCGAAAATGTTGATCGAAGCTTGGCTCGGGAAACCCCTGCCCCCAGGGACCCGCCTCGCGTACAAGTTCAGCGGTCGCCAAAGAAATCTCCTCGACCGACAACTCGCCGTCGGTCTCGATCACATCTGCGAGCGAGCCTGCCGCTTGCCAGCGCGTCACCTCGGCATCGAATTCGCGCGCAAACTCATCGAGGCGCGCGTGCTCGAGCGTGAGCCCCGCCGCCATGGCATGGCCGCCGAACTTGCCGAGCAGCTCCGGCGAGCGTGTGGCGATCGCCTCGAGCACATCGCGCACGTGTACGCCATTGACGGAGCGCGCCGAACCGCGCAGCAGCCCGTCCCCGGCATCGGCGAATGCGATCACGGGCCGTCGTAATCGCTCCTTGATGCGACCGGCCACCAGACCCACCACCCCTTGATGCCATCCCGGGTCGTAAAGACACACCCCCCGTCGATCACGCCCTGGCTCTTTCAGATGCCGCACCGCCGCGAGCGCCTCCTCCTGCATCTTGGCTTCGATGCTGCGCCGTTCACGATTCAAGGCATCGAGCTGTTCGGCGAGTGCTCGGGCCTCCTCGACAGAGTCGGTCAGCAGACAGCGCACGCCGAGACTCATGTCATCGAGTCTTCCGGCTGCATTCAGCCGGGGCCCCGCGGCGAAACCGAGATCCGAAGCAATCACGGCCTCGGGTCGTCGACCCCCGGTTTCGATGAGTGCCGTGACGCCCGGCGTGCAGC
>JBJTBK010000234.1:0-2465 GCA_046091245.1 Nevskiaceae bacterium
GCCCGAACCAAATGCGCGGCGGTCAATGCCATGTGCGGCGGCTCACCACCCCGCGCCACGGCATGGCTCAGGCAGCGATCGCGCCAGGCGCTGCCCCAGGCATAGCCGATTCGATAGCGCGCCGTAACAAGCCCCAGTAAAAATCGCCCGCTACGGGATCGCACCGAGGCATCAATCGCCAGATCGTAGCGGGACTTGCGAATCCGCTGCAGGATGGCAAAGACCGTGTGCGGTCGGATGAAACTCCAGGTGGGAAACGCGTGCACCGTCGTGACACGCTTGACTCCGGCGAACACTTGCTTGGCGGCCCCGCCGCCCGTCAGCACTTCCACTTCCGCCCCGGGAAACAGTGCCTCGAGTTCGGCGAGCAAGGGGGTCAGCAGCACATTGTTGCCGAGTCGGTGGTTGGGCCGAATCACCAGGATGCGGCAGACAGCTCGGGCTCTGGCCTTGGGGTCACTCACGATGCGGCGGATTCTGCGGAATCATCATCGCCCGAGCAAGCCGATCGGCGCTCTGGGCTTAGCCGCCAACGCTTGTACGACCACGGCCAATCGGCGGGACTCTCGCGAATCTGCTGCTCAACACGTCGGGCGTAGCGCTCGGTGAACTCGCCCGGTCGCAGCGTCTCGCCAGGCTGCGACAGCGGCTCGAAACACACTTCGTAGGCACCGCGAGCGGTGCGGCGAATGGCAACGAAGAAGGCGGGATACCGAAACGAGGTGACGAGTACGTCCGGCCCCATGAAAAAGGCGGTATCGCGATTGAGGAACCGGGTCCAATGGCGCCGCTCACTCGAGACGGGCTCTTGATCGGCCACCAAAGCCACGACTCGCGGTACGCGCCGACGCGCAATCACATCGCGCATCAGTGCGCCGGAGGCCACCATCCGCGCACCGAAGCGGCTGCGCAAGGCGAGCATCTCGCGATCGGCCCACGTATTCGCGAGCGGCTTGTAAGCCGCATCCAGCGGCACCCCGAGCTGGCGGGACAAGCCGAGCAGGATCCATTCCCAGTTACATTGATGCGCTGCCACGATCAGGACCGGCGTGCCCGCCCTGACCGGCACACGAAGCACCTCAAGATTCGGAAAATGCATTCGCGCATCCAATGCTTCCCCCGGCATGGCGGCGGCCTTGATGATTTCGACCAGCACGTCGGCGAAACTTCGATAGTGTGCGGCGCGCAAACGCTCGAGGCCTGCGCGATCGAGCTGTGGAAAGGCGATTCGCAAACTGTCGCGGATGCGATGCGCCTCATAGCCAAACACATGCATCGCGAGCCACGCGAGCACTCGAGCCAAGGCATGCAACACGGACATGGGCAGCGAGGCGAGCGCACGCACCCACCATGAACTTCGCGGAACTGCAGTCGGCTGACTCATGCCGTGTCAGTGGGGAGGCAAATCCCGAGCCCGCTCCGCGGGTCGATCAGCCGCCGACACACCACCGCGGGGCAAGACCGTCAGCCACACGAGCGGCAACAGCAGCAACGGCATGATGGTCAGCAGCACGTACTGGTTGGAATACGCGATCACCAAGGCCTCGCGATGAATCTCGCCCAGCAACCACACGAACGCGTTTGACTGCGTCTCCAACTCCGACACCTGCGCGATGCTGGCGAGACGCTGTGCATTGGCGGTGACATCCTGCGAAATCCCACGCACGATCAAGGCGACTCCGAGGCTGCCGCCGATGTTCCGCGCGAGCGTCATCAGTGCAGCGCCTTCGGTGCGTAACGCGGGCGCGAGTGTGACAAATGACACCGTATTGATGGGCACGAAAATGAGGCCAAGACCGATCCCCTGGACCACCAACCACAGGGTAAGCCAGGCCGCCGGCGCATCGGCGGGGGCCGAGGAAAACGCCAGCAAGCCCGTGGCGCTCAGCAGCGCGCCCACAGACAACACGCGACGCGGATCGAGCATTCCCGCATAACGCCCCAGCACTCCCATGGCTAGCATCAAGCCAAGACCTCGCGGCGCCATCAACACCCCTGCCCCCATGACGTTGTAGCCCTGCACTTCCTGCAGAAATTGCGGTAACAGCACCATCGCTCCCATAAACGGCCAGCCGACGCAAACGGCCATCAGCAAGCCGATCATGTAGTTACGGTTCCGCAACAACTGCCCGGCGAACAGCGGATTGCGGGTGGTCACTGCGTGAGCGATAAACATGTAGCCCGCCACGCCGGCAACGAACACTTCGACGACGATCTCGGCCGAGTCGAACCAGTCGAGCTGCTCGCCGCGATCAACGGCAAGTTGCAAGGTGACGAGGCACAGCGCCAGCAACACGAAGCCCAGACGATCGAAAGGCCGCGGCGAGGTAGCCGCTTCGCCGCGCAGCGTGGCCCACATACCCGCAAGCGCGATCAACAAAAAAGGTACGTTGACAAAAAATACCGAGCGCCAACCAAAGTTTTCGGTCAGCCAGCCGCCCACCCAAGGTCCCGCCACCGGACCC
>JBJTBK010000235.1:0-13188 GCA_046091245.1 Nevskiaceae bacterium
AGCGGCGGACCGATCAGCGACGGGGTGAGGGGTACGACAGATTTGAGGCCCGTCTGCTCGAGTGCGGCAGCGTACGAGGCCAAGATGCTCGGTGCCGAGTCGATGAGCGTGCCGTCGAAGTCGAACAGAATCGCCGCGGGCTTCATGCGCTCGCCGGCTGTCCGTCGGTGAATTGCAGCGCCGCGAGCCTCGCGTACAGCGGATTGCCGGCGACGAGCTCGTCGTGGCTGCCGCTCGCGATGATCTTGCCGTGGTCCATGACGATGATCCGATCCGCTTTAAGCACCGTGGCCAGTCGGTGCGCGATGATCAGCGTCGTGCGCGTTTTCATCAATTCTTCGAGTGCGTGCTGCACCACGCGTTCACTCTCGGCATCGAGTGCGCTCGTGGCTTCATCGAGCAGCAGCAACGGCGGGTTCTTGAGGATGGCGCGGGCGATGGCGATTCGCTGTCGCTGGCCCCCCGAGAGTCGCGTGCCGCGCTCACCCAGGAACGTGTCGTAGCCCTGCGGCAGGCGGCGGATGAATTCATCGGCGGCTGCCGCGACGGCGGCCACCTCGACCTCCTCGTCCGTGGCATCGGGACGGCCGTAGCGGATGTTCTCACGGGCACTTGTGCCGAAGAGCGTGGTGTCTTGAGGCACCAGGCCAATACGGCGCCGCACCTCGTGTGGATCGGCCTCGGCGATGTCCACCCCATCGAGTCGAATGCGACCGGCTTGCGGGTCGTAAAACCGCAGCAACAACTGAAACACCGTGCTCTTGCCGGCACCCGAGGGACCGACGAAGGCGACGGTTTCACCGGGCTCGATGTGCAGCGAGAAATCATCGAGCGCCGGCGTTTCCGGTCGCGACGGGTAATGAAAGCGCACATGATCGATGCTGACGCGCCCGGCTGCCGCACCTGCGGCGACGGCGGGCAGCGCAACGGGCGTCGCGGGTGCCACGATCGCGGGCGTGGCACTAGGCAATTCCACCAGCCGCTCCATGGCCCCGGCGGCGCGCTGTACTTCGCTCCACATTTCACTCAGCGAGGCTGCCGCGACGCCCGCGTACACGGCGAGCAGCAGGAATTGCCCCAGTTCGCCGCCGGTCATGGTGCCGGCCAGCACCTGATGCGCGCCAAACCACAGCACGAGCGTGATCGCTCCGAACACGAGCACCGTGGAGAGTGCGGTGAGCCACGCCCGCGCCCGTGTGCGGATCACGGCAACATCAAAGGCGGTCTCGACGGAGCGGTCGTAGCGCCCGGCATTGAGCGCTTCGAGCGTGAACGCCTGGACGGTCTGGATGGCGTTCAGCGTCTCACCGGCAAGCCCGCTGGTGTCCGCCACGGTGTCCTGCGAGCGGCGCGACAGGTTGCGCAGGCGACGTCCGAGGGCAATCACAGGAACGATCACCACGGGCATGGCGACCACGATGAGCGAGAGCAACTTCAAGTTGGTGACCGCCAGTAGCACCAGGGAGCCCACCAAGTTGATGGACGAGCGCAGCGCGATGGACAGCCCTACGCTTGAGATCGATTGCACCAGCGTGGTGTCGGTGGTCAGGCGCGAGAGCACTTCGCCCGTTCGCGTGACTTCGAAAAATTGCGGATCCATGCGGATCACGTTGCGGTAGACCGCCGAGCGCATGTCGGCCACGACGCGCTCACCGAGCCAGGTGACGAGATAAAAGCGCAGTGCGGCAAAGCCACCAAAGAGCACCGCGGCACCGAGGAACAGCACGAAGTAAATGTTGATGGTGTCGGCGTTGCCGACCGCCATGCCTCGATCGATGAGTCCTTTGAGCGCGACGGGCAAGGCCAGCATCGCACCGGAGGCGAGCAGCAGCGCGACCATCGCCGCAGCAAGCACGCCGCGATAGGGGCGCAGATAGGGCCAGAGGGCGGCCAGTGGCCGAATGGATTTGGCCTTGGGGCGATCAGCGAGAGCGGGGTCGGACACGCGGCGATTCTACTCCGCTACCGGCTCCGCTGCGCGGCGTGGCTCGAGAACGAGCTTACCCATCGTCTTGCCGGATTGGATCGCCGCCAGCGCCGCGTGAGCGTCCGCGAACGCATAGCGCCCGCCGATATGCGGCGGATTTTGAATCAGCTCGAGGGTGCCGCGCATGGCCTCAGGCAGGCGCGAGGCCTCGTGCCATAGCCAGATCAGGTTGAACGCCAGCAGACCGCGATTTTGCGAAATCATGGCGAGCGGATCGAGTCGTGGCCGACGCAGGTACTGCCAGGCGAGACGCAACGGGTTCGGTCGCTGACCCACGCTCATAAAATCGGCCGCGCCAAACAGCACGTGGCGACCTTCTGCGGCAAGACGGGCGAAAGAAGGCTCAAAATCCGCGCCGTACACCGCGTCGAGCACCACATCGAAGCCGCTTGCACCGAGCGAGGCGAGGGCGGCATCGAGGTCGGCTGCAAGTCGCGAACTACGGACGATCACCGTCTCGGGCGTCAGCCCAAATTGACCGATGAGCCACTCGCGTTTGGCGGCTGAGCCCACCACCGCAACGGCGCGCGCCCCGAGAGTCTGCAGCGCCTGCAGGGCATTCAAACCCACCCCACCTGCGGCCGACTGCACGAGCACCACGGCACCCGGCCGGGTATTACCGAGCGTCGTCAGACCGTACCAGGCGGTCAGGGCTTGCACCGGATAGGCCGCTGCTTCGGCATCGCTCCATGATTCTGGGATGGACCAGAGGGTGGCGGCGCTGACGTTAAGCGCCGTGGCGTAACCCCCGAACCGCGTGAGCACGATCACGCGATCGCCTGGTCGCCATCTTTCGACACCGGCGCCAACCGCACGAACCCGACCTGCGCATTCGAGCCCTGGCGTGAATCGTCCGCTGGGCGTTGACGAGTACAGGCCGAGGCTGGCACAGACATCGGCGAAATTCACACCGACGGCAGTGACTTCCACCTGCACTTCGTCAAAGGACGGCGGAGCGAGGGATTCGGTGTGCAAACTCAAGCGCGCGAGCGACCCGGCGCGCGGGATGCTCCACACTCGGCGGGTGATCGGCGGCGGGTTACTCTTCAGCGTGTCCGGCATGCTGCCGAGCATACAGCGAGGGCAGCATCCCGGTGTACCGGCGGAACATCCGCGCGAAATACGAACCGTCGTGAAAGCCGACGGCGAAGGCAATTTCGGTCACCGGCATCACGCCTTCGGCCAAACGTTCGCAAGCGCGCAAGATGCGATAGCGCAGCAGGTATTCGCGGAAGGTGATGCCATATACCGCATGGAAGCTACGGCTGAACTGAAAGCGGCTGAGACCGCAGTAGGCCGCGATGTCATTGGCCGGAAACTTCTCGTGGTAGTGCTGGTCAACGAATTCGGGAGCGCGTAGCACGCTGCTGTGCAAGGACGACATTCCGGCGGCCGCCGCGCTGATGAGCTCGAGGCTGGGGAGACTGAGCGAACTTGACTGAACGCCCGTCGAATCCACTTGTGCCGTCATCCACCGCCTCGCAGTAAATCTTTTGCCGACAGATTCATCTTGCTGACACAACATTATTGATCGTAGGCAGTTTTGCTAGGTGGTTTGATTAATATTTGGTAACGTCCTCGCAATTAAATTGCCCTATCGATGGGGTTGAAGCCCCGGCAGCTGAGCGTAATCGGCTAAACTCCGGCCCCATATGAAGCAGGAATTTCACGAAGACGCGACCCCTTTCGATGCCGCGTTCACCGATGCGGTGGACCTCGGCAACAAGTTGGCCGAGCGCGATAAAGATGCCGATCTTTGGGACATCGCCGACGGGTTGTTGGCCGGTGCTATCCAGTATTGGCTCTACTCCCGACAGCCCTGCAAGGACCCTCGTTGCACGGAGTGTCTCCCGGTCAGCACCGCGGAGGGGCGGATGGCGGAAATGCAGCGCTTGATCCGCGAGTTGTCACTCGAGAGCGAGTACTACCACAGCCCGAACGATTCGAACGTCGGCCGCGCCTGATTGCAGGGCTAACGCTGAGTTCCAGCTCAGCCCGCCACGTCTTCGAGGGCGGCCTCCAGGATGGCGAGCCCCTCGGCGAGGATGCCATCCGGGATGGTGAGTGGTGTCAGGAAGCGGATCACGTTGCTGTAGATGCCGCAAGACAGCAGTAACAGACCGCGACGACCGGCCGCTTGTACGAGTGCCTTGGCAAGTTCCGCATCGGGCGCATCGGGACGCCTGTCCTTGACGAGTTCCATGGCGACCATTGCACCGAGGCCACGGACCTCACCGATGCAGGGCCAGCGCGTTTGCAGATCGTTAAGCCGCGCGAGCAGCGTGCTACCAAGTCGCTCGGCACGCGCGCAGAGTTTTTCGCTGTCGATGACGTCGAGTACGGCGAGCCCCGCCGCGCAGCCGAGCGGCGAGCCGGCGTAGGTGCCGCCGAGTCCGCCTGCGAGCGGTGCGTCCATGATGGGTGCCCTGCCGACGACGGCTGATAGCGGCACTCCGCCCGCGAGGCTCTTCGCGACCGTCATCAAGTCAGGCTCGACGCCCGAGTGTTCGATGGCAAACATCCGACCCGTGCGTGCAAAGCCGGTCTGGATCTCGTCGATGATCAACACGATGCCGTGTTGATCGCAAAGCGCGCGCAGCGCGCGCAAAAATTCCGGCGGCGCAATGTAGAACCCACCTTCGCCCTGCACCGGTTCGACGATGATGGCGGCGACCCGCGCCGGGTCCACATCGGCCTTGAACAACTGCTCGAGGGCGGCAAGAGAGTGCGCTGCACTGACACCGTGATACGCCATCGGAAAGGGCGCGTGGAACACTTCGGGCAGCAGCGGGCCGAAGCCTGCCTTGTAGGGCTGAACTTTGCCCGTCAGGCTCATGCAGGCGAGGGTGCGGCCGTGAAAGCCCCCACCGAATGCGATCACCGCCGAACGCTGGGTGTGATAGCGTGCAATTTTGATCGCGTTCTCTACGGCCTCTGCGCCGGTGGTGAGGAACAGCGTCTTGTGCGGACCAGGCGCCGGCATCAGCGCATTGAGTCGCTCGGCCAGTGCCACGTAGCTTTCGTACGGGGTGACTTGGAAGCAGGCGTGCGAAAAGCGCGATAGCTGCGCGCTAACAGCCGCCTGAACTTTGGGGTGCAGGTGCCCGGTATTGAGAACGGCGATGCCGCTCGCGAAGTCGATCAGCCGGCGACCCTCGACGTCCCACAACTCGGCGTTGCTCGCGCGATCGGCATAGACCTGCAGCAGGTTGCCGACGCCGCGCGGCACGGCTGCGGCACGCCGCTGCGCCAGATCGAGAGTGGTGGGCATTGCGCGGTCGGTCAGCCCTTGGCGAGTTCGGCCGCGCGATGGATCGCCGCGCGAATGCGCTGATAGGTGCCGCAGCGGCAGATGTTGCCGGCCATCGCCGCATCGATATCGGCATCGGTCGGCTTCGGTGTCTTGGCGAGCAGCGCGGCCGCGGACATGATCTGGCCGGACTGGCAGTAACCGCACTGCGGAACGTCGATTTCCATCCACGCCTTTTGTACCGGGTGGCTGCGATCTTTCGAGAGCCCCTCGATGGTGGTGATCTTTTGGTCGCCGATGGCGCTCACGGGCGTCACGCAGGAGCGAATCGGTTCGCCATCCAGATGCACGGTGCAGGCGCCGCACAAAGCCATGCCGCGACCGTATTTGGTGCCCGTCAGTCCGACGGTATCGCGCAACACCCACAGCAGCGGCGTTTGCGGGTCCACGTCGACCTCGATGGAGCGCCCATTGACGTTCAAAGTGATCATCAGTCCATCCTCCGGCGGCGGGGGTCGCCGCTGATGCTAGAATTTACCCGGTTTCGAGGTGAGTTGACGAGGAGTTGTCGTGACCGAGAGCATCAAGACCGAAGTAGTCATCATCGGTGCGGGACCCTGTGGATTGTTTCAGGTGTTCGAACTGGGTTTGCTCGGTATCCGCGCCCACCTGCTCGATTCGCTGAAGAGCCCGGGCGGTCAGTGCACGGAGCTCTACCCCGACAAGCCCATCTATGACATCCCGGCGCTGCCGGTGTGCGGCGCGCAGGAGCTGGTCGATCGGTTGATGCAGCAGATCAAGCCCTTCGAGCCGCAATTCCACCTCGGTGAGGAGGTCATGCAGGTGACCCCCCGCGAGGATCGGCGTTTTGACGTGGTGACCTCACAGGGCACCCACTTTGATGCGGGCGCCATCGTCATTGCTGCGGGCGTTGGCTCCTTCCAGCCGCGTCGACTCGGTGCCGCGGGCGGTGAACCGTTCGAGGGTCGCCAAATCCATTATCGCGTCAAGAATGCCGACACCTACCGCACCGCACCGCTGGTGATTTTCGGTGGCGGTGACTCGGCACTCGATTGGGCGATCGAGTTCGCATCGACCTCGCCCTCGCTGACGCTGGTGCATCGGCGCAACGAGTTTCGCGCAGCGCCGGCCTCGGTGGCGCGCATGCGCGAGCTTGAAGCGGCGGGCCAGTTGCGCTTTATCGAAGGTTTCGCCGAGTCGGTGATGACCGATGGCGATCGCCTCGTGGGTGTGCGCGTGAAGGCGAGCGATGGCGCGATGCACGATCTACTCGCTGAGCATGTGTTCGCATTCTTTGGTCTGCATCCGAAGCTCGGCCCCGTCGCCGAATGGGGCCTCGAGCTCGTGCGCAAGGCCCTCAAGGTTGACACCGAGAAGTTTCAGACCAGCGTGCCCGGAATCTTTGCCGTGGGTGACATCAACACTTACCCGGGCAAGAAGAAGTTGATTCTCTCCGGTTTCCACGCGGCGGCATGGGCCGCGTTTGGTATCCAGCGCTGGCTGTACCCGTAAACGAAGCAGTTCCTGCAGTACACGACTACGAGCCCGGTCATGCCGAAACGACTCGGGGTGGGCTGAGCGTGGATCGTCGGCTCGCCGACCTGTTGCAGCAGTTCGAACTCGAACGTCTTGAGGTCAACCTGTTTCGCGGTGAGAGTCGCGATATCGGTAGCCCGCAGGTCTTCGGCGGGCAGGTGCTCGGGCAGGCACTGCTCGCGGCCTATTCGACCATCGACGATCTGCGAGTCCATTCGTTGCACGCCTACTTTTTGCGGCGCGGCGATTTCAACCTGCCCATCGTGTACCAGGTCGATCGTAGCCGAGACGGTCACTCGTTCTCGTCTCGTCGGGTCATCGCTATCCAAAATGGCGCGCAGATTTTCACGTTCTCGGCTTCGTTCCAGCGCCCCGAGGAGGGGCTTGAGCATCAGATCAGCATGCCGGCGGTGCCGCCCCCCGAGACACTGCCCGATTCGAGTCGACCCGCGCCCGATGTGGCCGCACGGCTGCCTGAGAAACTCCGACGCTTGCTGTTTCGCGAGCGGCCGGTCGAGATGCGCCCCGTCGAGCCCATCGATTTTTTGAGTCCGCGGCCGCGTCCGCCGGTGGAGCACATCTGGTTCAAGGTCTGTGATCGGTTGCCGGACGACCATCGCCTGCACACCTGTCTGCTCGCCTACATGTCGGACTTCAGTCTGCTGAGCACGGCCACCCGGCCGCATGCGGGCGAGTTCTCGGTGGACGAGTTGACCATGGCCAGCATCGATCATGCGATGTGGTTCCACCGCGAGGTGCGCGCCGATGAGTGGCTGCTGTACTCGATCGACAGTCCTAGCGCCTCGGGTTCGCGCGGCTTTGCGCGCGGGTCGGTGTTCAGTCGCGATGGCGTGCTGGTGGCTAGCACGGCTCAGGAAGGCTTGATGCGTGTGGGTGCACCACGACGCAAGACACAGTAAACACGTAACGGGGAGTCATGATCATGATGGGCTTGTCGAGCGAAGCGATCGGGCGATCGATGGCGGGCGGTGCGAAGCGGGCGTTTTGGGCAGCCATGATGATGGCAGCCGTGCTGATGGCGCTGACGCTACCCGCGGCGATGGCACAGCCCGCGGCCGGGACGCAGAGCTCAGCGGTGACCGAGTCGGCTGCCTATAAACGCGGACGGCTGCTGTATATCCAGTGCCGCGCTTGTCACGACTTGAAGCCGAGCCCGGTTGAGAAAGTCGGCCCCAACCTCGCAGGATTATTCGGCCGTGCTTCGGGGACGGCGCCCGATTTTGGTTATTCCCCCGCGTTGCGTAGCGCAAAGATCACTTGGGATCGCAAGACGCTCGATACCTGGCTTGAAAAGCCGGGCACGATGGTTCCCGGCAACATCATGGCGTTTGCAGGCATCGCCAATCCAGCAGATCGCGCGGCCCTCATCAACTACATCGAAGTCGAGTCGGCCAGCCGCTGAGCATTCAGCGCTGATCGCTCAGCGCTCGGTGACGAAGCGCTCGAGCTGCTCCAGCAGCAGCGGATTGAATCGGGCCGGATCTTCCATCATCAGGAAGTGTCCGCTTCGCGGCATGACCACGAGTTCAAAACGCGGCACGCTGCGGCGGATGCGTTCGACGTCGGTGGGGCCGAGGTCTGCGTTGATGGCGATGATCGGCACCGGCAACTCGGCCATCGCGGGCACGCCGTCCCAATCGTTAAGCCCCTGCACGGCGGCAATGCCTACCCGTGGATCGCCCGCGGCCATGTCAGCGGCGATGCGCTCGCGCAATGCAGGATCGGCGTCGGGCCGAAAGAACGTGCGCGTGACGAACATGCGGGTGGTGCCCGCGAAATCGCGTTCGAAAAAGGCAATGCGAGCCGCCGTCTCGGCGGCGGGTGGACGCGGCAGCCCGACGGTCGAGAAGGTATCGACGCCGATGACTGCGCGGACCCGCTGACCGAGTTGGCGCGCCGCTTCCACGGCGACCGGGCCGCCCATCGAATGCCCGACGAGCAGCACGGGTGAGCTCGCATCGACCGCCTCGACGACGCGCCGGACGTCCTCGCCAAAGGCACGCATCGACCAGTCATTGCGATCAGCCCCTGAGCCACCATGTCCGGCAAGATCCAAGGTCACGACGCGATACCGACTTCGCAGCGCCGGCAACTGGGCCTCCCAATACGTCGAATCACAGGACCAGCCGTGGATCAGCACCACAAGCGGGCGGTTCGTCGCCGATGCGGAATCGTGGATGGTGTATCGAAGCGCGGGGCTGGCGGTATCCAGGGTGTAATTTTTGGGATTGGGCATGGGGTTGTCCGCTACGAGGGGTAGGCTGAGCAACCATAGTGCGAACGTGATGAGTGGCCGCATGGAAGTCTGTCCTCAAGTCGAATGCTGCACAAGGATCCACTGATAGCCGTCGGGAGCAAAGAAACTGAGGCTGGCGCGACCAAACTCATCCGTCAGCACATCGGTGAGTCCGCGGACTGCTGCGCCTTCGAGGCGTCGGTGCATGGCGCGTAAATCGTGTACGCGCCAGCAATAACCACTGTAGCCGAGGCAGCCGAGACGAGAGTGCTCAAGCAGGCGATCGATGCGGGCGTTACCCGCAAAACGGACGCACTTGAGTTTGCCCGAGCGCCGATCCTGCAGGGCAGGGCCTGTGCGCGGATCGTCGAAATCCACCATATGAAAGCCTTCGCCAGGCTCGAGACCGAAGATCAGTCGTGAGCCTGTGGCGTTGTCGTAGGGTGTGTGCTCATCGAGTGTCCGTTTCAGCCCGAGAATCTCATCATAGAAATCGAGCACGTGGGCATCGTCGTCCGCGATCATCAGCCCAACGTGAGTGTGCTGACTCGTGGCGAGCAGGCTGCCCGCGTCGATCTGGCCGTAGGCAGGGCTGTCGTAGCCGAAGCGCTCGAAGAACACCTGACGGTAGTAGGGTTGCAGGAGCACCATTTCGCGTACGCCCACGATCGGGTTTCGGAATGGTTGAGCAATGCGTTGACCGCTGACTTCACCGATGACGGCGAGCAAGGGGTGGATGAGTGAGATCGGCAGGCCCGCTTCGCGAGCCCGCTCGGCATGGTTGACGATATTGAAAACGCTACGAGTGACGCGCACGCCCCAGCGCGAGCCGACTGCACGCAGGTTGGGGCCAAGCCCGAGACCGGTATTGAGAGGGCTCTCCCACTGCATCAGGCGAACGAGGCCATGGTCGGACTGCTGGTGCCCGAGGCGCACCGAGTGCAGCACCGAGTTCACGCCGTAGCGGCTCAGCGCCTCGGGGGCCGTGAGCGTACCCCGCGCGAGCGGGTAACAGCCGTAGGCCGCAAAATCAGCGAGGGCCGTCTCAAGATCGGGTACGCCGACACAGACTTCATGCAGGCCGCCGAAACAGCCTTCCGGTGCGATGCTCATGACGTCGATGATGGCACAGCGACGCTGCGGATCAGAAGCTGCTCTTGGTTTCGATCACCAGCTGCATGTTGCTGATCGATCGATCGCCGTTCAGTGGGAACGCAAGGTCGATATGCAGCACATTGCCGAGGGCTGTGCGACTGTTTCCCAGTCGCAAACCAATACCGACATCAGTCAACACGCCGCGCGGCTGGCTGCCATACGGATTGCGACCCAAGGCACCGCCGACGTCCGCGAAAATGGCACCGCCCACGTTAACGAGCCGAAACGGATACCAGTCAGAGAAAAACCGCTGCTCGAGTGTGAACAGCCATCGACCCTCGCCGGCTTGGTAGCGCAGCGGGTAGCCGCGAAGTCCCGTGTCGCCGCCGAGTAGAATTTGTCGATCGGGGTCGAGTTTATGGCCCTGCTCGAGACTCAAGGCGGCAAACCACAGCCGCCGTTGCGATTGCCGGTGGTAGTAGCGCGCGGACCCCGCGATCACCGTGTCGACGAAATCGCTGCCATCATGCCGACCGTTCAGGTTGGCGCTGAGCAGCAGCGTCGACTTACTGTCGAGTTCGATGCCGTGCGAGGCGCTGGCGTCGAAGATCAGCGCGTTTTCGCTGGAGCCCAAGGACTCCGCGGCGTAGCCGACCCGGCCTGAGACCCGCCAGCCGTATTGGAAGTCTTCCGTGCGCTCGATCTGATCGCGGTTACGCCCTTCACGAAACTCGTCCTGCAACCACTCCATCGACACCCATGGGTAGACGAGTTTGCGATCCGCAGGAACCACTGAACCGGGGCGCTTGTCGCCGATCGAGTCGAATCGGTGCTCATCCTGGGTGACACCGACGCGGTATCGGAACACCTCACCATCGATCAGGCCCTTTGACCAGCCGCCATAGGCACTCGTGAATCTCGCTTCGGTGGCGTATTGCCCGACGACCTTGCCGAGGTCATAGCGGGAATCGACACGAGTGTCGTCGGCGTAGGCGATGCCGCCCGCGCGTCGTGTGTCGAGGGCATAGAAGCCGTGGTCCAATTCCAAGACGCGTCGCTTGCCGTCACTGTTGTCGGCGAGTTCCGTATCGATCGACCACCAGGTGTTGCCGAGCTGGCGATCGCGGTAGATCAAGCGATCCGTCGTTCGGTCGATTTCCGTTAGTCGCGAGACGCTGAGCTGCGCTCCGATCCCGAGGAGATTCAGATCCTCGATTTCAAAGCCCGAGGTGCTCTTGCCTCCCTTACGCCCGAAGGAAATTCCGGGATTGAGCGTCCACACATCGCGGGTGGTGACTTCCAGATCGACCTTGCCATCCTGCGCCGCCACCGGCGTCACCCAGGCTTCGCGCAGGTAGCGAGTTTGACGCAGCAGTCGCTCCGATTCGCGCAGCAGGCGCGGGTCGTAGGGCTCACCTGCTTCGAACAGCAATTGCCGCTCGATGGTTTTCGGTCGGGTGTTGATGTGCAGCGTGTTGGCGAGGCTAAAGAGCGCGGTGTTCTCTTCGGGGAGCGAGGTATCGAAGATATCGAGCGGCTTGATGGTGATCGAGCCGATGACGGTGCCGGCGCGCTGCAGGCTGGCATCGTCCGGCAGGTTCTCGGGGCGCTTCGGCGCTTCCGCGGTGGCTCGAGTGTTGAACCTCGGCAACACCGAACCCGACGGCATCGGCGCGGCCGACTCCTTGGCTGCGGTTGGCTGATCCGATTCGGCGACCTGCGCGGTAGACAATGGGGCCATCACCAGGGCGAGCAGTAGGACCGTCGCCACGGGACCCGTGATGCCCCGCGAGCGGTTAAACGCCTGTGTTGGGTAGGACTTAATCAAGCGCGAGCAACTCCAGTTCATGGCCATCGGGGTCGGTGATCATCGCGAGGCGTCGGCCACCGGAACGCAGTGCGCGAGCACTCTTCGTGACCGGCACCCCCGCCGCTGCGAGCCTCGCAACCAACTCGTCGATCTGGTGCACACCGATGCCGAGGTGTCCGTTGTGACTCACTGCTTCGACGGGGCCTAAAGGCTCGTGCCACAGCTCGAGTTGCATGCCAGAGCCGTCGTCTCCGCTCGAGGCCAAGAACACCAGCGTTCGCGGGATCTCCGGAAAGGCGATGCGGCGCTGCTCGCGAAGACCAAAGTGCCGCTCGTAAAACTCCAGTGAGCGCTGCAAGTCGCGGACCCGCAGCATGGCATGCAGTAGCCGAGGCGACGCGTCTTGACGCGGGGGTGACTCAGCGGACACTCACTACCTTGCCGGGGTTGAGGATGCCATTCGGATCCAGCGTACTTTTGAGCGTGCGCATGAGGTTCAGTTCCACCGGATCGGCGTAATGTTGCAGCTCAGCGAGCTTGGACTGTCCGATGCCGTGTTCGGCGCTGAAACTGCCGCCCTCGTCTCGCACCAGATCATGGATCGTCCGGCGGATGTCTTCGCGTCGTGCCGCCAAAGCGCCGGCGGCAACACCGCGCCGTTCGTTCAGGTTGAAATGCAGGTTGCCATCACCCACGTGACCGTAGCAAACGAGGAAGCCCTCGGCGACATGGGTCTCTAGCCACGCCGAAGCTCGAGCCACAAAGCCCGGTAAGCGGTCAATCGGGATCGAGACATCATGCTTGAGGCTCACGCCTTCGAGACGTTGGCTGTGTGGAATGTTCTCGCGAAGATGCCAGAACTCACGTCGGTCGCGCTCACTTTGGGCGAGTACGGCATCGGTGGCGAGGCCGCGCTCCATGGCCTCGCCAAGGGCCTCTTCGAGCCGCGTGTCGAGGGGCTCACCGCTGCGAGAGCTCGTCAACTCGCAAAGTACGAACCATGGCGAACTGTCGCTGAGTGGGCGACGTGCTCCTGGGATATGCCGCATCACAAGTTCGAGCGCCACGGCCGGGATCAGCTCGAAGGAGCTGACCTGATCGCCGCTGGCCTCGCGCAAATGGGAGAGCAGTTGCACGGCGCGTTCGGGATCGGGGATCGCGACAAAGGCGGTGGCGTTGGCGCGAGGCGCAGGAAACAGCTTGAGGCTGGCAGCGGTGATGACCCCGAGCGT
>JBJTBK010000236.1:0-6993 GCA_046091245.1 Nevskiaceae bacterium
TCTCAACGAGGTGCGCGGCAACGATCAGCAGGTCGTGATCCGCCAGACCCGTGCTCGGCACATTCTGCTCAAGCCAACCGAGATCCAGGATGACGCCACCGTGCGCCAGCGGCTACTCGATGCCCGCGAACGCATCCTCAAGGGTGAGGACTTCGCCGTGCTCGCGAAGACACTCTCGGAAGATCCGGGCTCTGCCGCCGAAGGCGGCGATCTCGGCTGGAGCGCGCCCGGCAATTTCGTCCCCGAATTCGACCGCATGCTCGAAAGCCTGACCGAGAACGAAATCAGTCAGCCGTTCCGCACGCAATTCGGCTGGCACATCGTGCAATTGCTCGGCCGACGCGAGTACGACAACACCGACGAGTTGCGCCGTCAGCGCGCCTTCCTGCAACTGCGCGAAAGTAAGGCGGACGAGGAAACGGAGCTGTGGCTGCGCCGTCTGCGTGACGAGGCGTATGTCGACATCAAGAGCTGATCGACCACGGCTCGTCATCACCTCAGGCGAACCTGCCGGCATCGGCCCGGAGTTGTGCGCGCAATTACTCGCTGATTCGCCCCCCGATTGCGATCTGTGCGTCCTCGGCGATCGAGCGCTGCTGCATGAGCGCGCTGCGCTCGCAGGCGTTGCGCCGCTGCCTGATGAGCTGATCGAACACGTCCCACTATCGACTCGTTCGCAACCGGGCTCTCTGGATGTGCGCAACGCACCCTACGTGCTGAGCCTGCTCGATCGAGCACTCGCCGACGTGCGCAGCGGCCGCTTCGATGCCATGGTTACGGCGCCTGTGCAAAAGTCGGTGATCGCGCAATCGGGCGTACCCTTCTCCGGACACACCGAGTATCTCGCCGAGCACTGCGGGGCGCCGCTGCCGGTGATGCTTTTGACCTCGGGGACGCTGCGCGTGGCGCGAGCCACCACTCACCTGCCGCTGCGTCGAGTGCCCGACGCAATCAATGAAACCGCGTTGCTGCGAATTCTGCGCATCATGCACGCCGATCTGCGTCGCTGGTGGCAGATCGACACACCGCGTATCGCCGTGTGCGGACTCAATCCTCACGCCGGCGAAAACGGTCTGCTCGGCGAAGAGGATCAACTCGTGATCGCTCCCGCCATCGCCGCGGCGCGGCGCGAAGGGATCGACGCCCACGGGCCGCTGCCGGCCGACACCACTTTCGTGCCACGCGAGATGGCACGCTTCGATGCTTACCTCGCCATGTACCACGATCAAGGTTTGCCGGTACTCAAACATGCCGCCTTTGGTCATGCGGTCAACGTCACCCTTGGATTGCCGATCATTCGCACCTCAGTGGATCACGGCACGGCTCTGACCCTCGC
The DNA here is from genome assembly GCA_046091245.1 of Nevskiaceae bacterium. GTDB lineage: Bacteria > Pseudomonadota > Gammaproteobacteria > Steroidobacterales > Steroidobacteraceae > UBA964. The sequence goes on from JBJTBK010000236.1 coordinate 1,337, forward strand.
GGGCACGGGTAAAGCCGATGTCGGCAGCCTGCGTGCGGCGGTCGATCTCGCCCGCAGTCTCGTCCTGCGATCGAGCGGCTGAGCCACGTGGTCTTCGCCCGCAAACGCTTCGGCCAGAACTTCCTGCACGACGAAGGGGTCATTGAGCGCATCGTCAGTGCTATTGGTCCATCGCCGCAGGATGCGCTCGTGGAGATCGGGCCCGGACACGGCGCACTGACCGAGCCGCTGCTCGAGCGCGCGGGCCGCCTCGATGCCATCGAAATCGATCGTGATCTGGCGGCGACACGGCAGGAACGCTTTGCCGGGCGGGGCTAGACGCTGCACGTGGCCGATGCCCTGCGCTTCGATTTCGCAGCACTGGCGGCACAGCGCGGACGCAAGCTGCGCGTGGTGGGCAACCTCCCCTACAACGTCTCGACCCCGCTGCTGTTCCATTTGCTCGAAGCACACGGCGCTATCGAGGATCTGCACATCATGCTGCAGCGTGAAGTGATCGCACGAATCTGCGCGGCACCCGATACCGACGATTACGGGCGACTGACCGTGATGCTCGCCCCATGGGTCGTGGCCGAGGCGCTGTTCGAGGTAGGCCCCGGAGCTTTTCGCCCGGCGCCGAAAGTCTGGTCCGCCGTGGCGCGCCTCACCGTGCGCGATACACCGGCCTTCTCGGTCGATGCGCGCTTTGCGCGTGTGGTTGCAGCCGCCTTCTCGCAGCGTCGCAAGACACTGCGCAATGGACTGCGAGCGCTGCTCGAAGCGGCCGCGATCGAACGCTGTGGCGTCGATCCTGCCGCGCGGCCCGAAACCCTGACGCCTGCGCAGTTCGCCGCGCTTGCGCAGGCCCTGCCAAGCAGCTAGCGTGCAAAGGGCCATGGACGAACCCTTCCGAATCCATATCCATATCGAAACGGCCTACCTCGAGGCGCAATCAGAGCCCGAGGATCAGCGGTACGTCTTCAGTTACACCATCACCATCCGCAATGAGGGGACGCAGGCAGCCCAACTCGTCTCGCGGCACTGGCTCATCACCGACAGCAACGGCAAAACTCAGGAAGTCCGCGGCAAGGGCGTAGTGGGCGAGCAGCCGCATCTGCAACCCGGTCAGTCGTTTCGTTACTCGAGCGGGGCCATCATCGAGACGCCCGTCGGCACGATGCAAGGCAGCTACCAGATGCGCTCGGACGAGGGCCTCACCTTCGATGCGCCCATTCCGGCCTTCCGCTTGGCTTTGCCAGGTATCGTCCACTGACATGGCGCGCATCGCGATCGGCGACGTGCAGGGCTGCCTCACGGAACTGCGCGCCCTGCTCGATCGACTGAAGTTTTCCGCCGATCGAGACGAGTTGTGGTTCGTCGGCGATCTCGTCAATCGCGGACCCCAATCGCTCGGCGTGTTGCGCTTCGTGCGTGCGCTCGGCGGCAATGCACGCGTCGTGCTTGGTAATCATGACCTGCACTTGCTCGCGGTGGCCTTCGGTCGCCACCGGGAATTACGCAAGGGCGATACGCTCGATGAAATCCTGCAGGCGAAAGATCGAGAGCCCTTGCTCGAATGGCTGCTCCGCTGCCCGCTCGCTGAGTGCGCCACGGCAGCAGGGCCCGATGGCGTCGACGATCTGATGGTGCACGCGGGCGTCGTGCCGCAATGGTCAGTCGCTGAAGTGCTCTCTCTCGCAGCCGAGGTGCAGCAGGTGCTGCGTGAACGGCCCGCGGAACTCTTTGCCGGTATGTACGGCAACAAGCCTGATCGTTGGGAGGAGACCCTGCAGGGGATTGATCGCTGGCGCTTCGTCATCAATACGCTTACCCGCCTGCGCTATTGCCGCGAGGATGGTCAGATCGATCTCAAGATGAAGGGGACACCAGGCTCGCAGTCGCCCGGCTGGGAACCGTGGTTCGAGCTCGCCACGCGGTGCAGCCGCAGCGCACGTGTCATTTTCGGTCATTGGTCGACGCTCGGGCTGCGCATCGAACCTAAGTTGCTGGCCCTCGATACGGGTTGCATCTGGGGCGGAGCCCTGACCGCGGTATGTCTCGACTCCGGACAACGGTGGCAGGAAGCCTGCGCCGGATATCGCAAGCCCGGCTAAAATGGGCCCATGAGCCTTATCAAACAGCAAGACCTCATCGACAGCGTGGCCGACGCGCTGCAATACATCTCCTACTACCACCCGATCGATTACATCGAATCGCTCGGTCGAGCCTACGACCTCGAGGAGTCTCCAGCGGCCAAAGACGCGATCGCGCAAATCCTCACGAACTCACGGATGTGCGCCGAGGGACATCGGCCTATTTGCCAGGACACCGGCATCGTGGTGGCCTTCGTGAAGGTCGGCATGAACGCGCGCTGGGAGGCGACGCTCACACTCACCGAGATGATCAACGAGGGCGTGCGGCGCGCGTATCTCGATCCGGAGAACACGCTGCGCGCATCGATCGTGGCGGACCCGGCCTTCACCCGCAAGAACACGCGCGACAACTCACCGGCCGTGGTGCACGTGGAAATGGTCCCGGGCGATACGGTGGAAATCACCGTGTCGGCCAAAGGCGGCGGTTCGGAAAACAAATCCAAGTTCGTCATGCTGAACCCGAGCGACTCGATCGTTGATTGGGTACTGAAGACCGTGCCCACCATGGGTGCGGGTTGGTGCCCGCCCGGCATGCTGGGCATCGGCATCGGCGGCTCGGCCGAAAAGGCCATGCTGCTGGCCAAAGAATCGCTGATGGACCCCATCGACATGGCTGAGCTCAAGGCCCGCGGGCCGCGCAACGCGACCGAAGAGCTGCGCATCGAATTACACGACAAGGTCAACGCGCTCGGTATCGGTGCGCAAGGCCTTGGCGGCCTCTCGACCGTGCTCGATGTGAAAATCCTCGACTATCCGACGCACGCGGCCTCAAAGCCCGTCGCCATGATCCCGAACTGCGCGGCCACACGGCACGTCCACTTCACGCTTGATGGATCGGGCCCTGCACATCTGGAGCCTCCCGATCTGTCGCGTTGGCCCAAGGTGGACTGGAAGCCCTCCAAAGAATCCATCCGCGTCAATCTCGACACGCTGACACCGACCGAAGTGGCCACCTGGAAACCCGGCGATCGACTGCTACTCAACGGTCGCATGCTCACTGGGCGGGACGCGGCACATAAGCGCATCGCAGATCTCTTCGCTAGCGGGCAAGGACTCCCCGAGGACGTCGATTTTCGTAATCGCGTGATCTACTACGTCGGACCTGTCGATCCGGTGCGTGACGAGGTGGTCGGCCCCGCAGGCCCCACCACAGCGACGCGGATGGACAAGTTCACCGAAATGATGCTCGAGAAGACCGGGCTGATCGCCATGATCGGCAAGGCCGAGCGTGGCCCCACCGGTATCGAGGCCATTCGCAAACACGGCGCAGCGTATCTGATGGCCGTCGGCGGTGCCGCCTACCTCGTCTCGAAGGCGATCAAGGCCTCACGCGCGGTGGCCTTCGCCGATCTCGGGATGGAAGCGATCTACGAGTTTGAGGTCAAGGACATGCCGGTCACGGTGGCGGTAGATGCACTCGGCACCTCCGTGCACCAGAGTGGCCCGGCGGAGTGGAGCCAGAAGATTGCTGCTGGCTTGCCGCTCCGCCGGCGCTGAGTCCCAACCGTTGCTTACGGCGCCTTGACGGGCGCCGGCTTCTGATCTTTGGCGTAATGCTCAAGACTCGAGAGGCTGCGATCGGAGCTCCACTCGGTTGGCGCGTCGAAGTACTTTTTGTAGTGCTTCTCGGCGTAATCGAGCACCGGCCGCGTCAACACCTGATCAAGGCTCTTGGTGGTACCCATGAAGCAGGCGTACTGGCAATAGCCCGTGCGTTGCCCCATCAGCATCCACGGTAGCCACGGCGTAATGCGATTCCACGTGCCCGTGTAGTCGATGGTGGTGAGCTTCGGATTCTGCAGATCCTCGACGCGGATGTGATGGGCGAAGAACTCAGACACCTGAGCAATGCGCCCCGCCGACTCGCGCGGCCACTTCTCCGGTTGCAGCGCACTCGGATAGGCCAGATGCACGTGGATTTCCATCTCCGCCATGTCACCGTGCTGGTACCACGGCAGGATGAACGGGATACGTGGCGGCTGCTCTTTGTTAAGTCCGCCGAAATCCGACATCGCCGGAAAGTGATCTTCGATGAGGTAATTGAACGGATCGTTGGCCACGTGGACCGCCTTGACGGTCTCGTTGGTCAGCGGATTCTTCCACTCGTCCAGCACTTCACCGGTCTTGAGGTCGGTGTAGACGATGATCTCGCGGCACATGCGGCGAATCGCGCCATCCGGCCCTTGAGCGAGGCGAATCACACCGAAACCCGACGATCCCATGAGATCGACAATCTTCTTCTGCGGTTCGATGGCCATCACATAGCCCTTGAACCAGAAGAACTTCTGCTTGCCAAAATCGAGATCGCCCTGAATGCGGGCGTAGGCCAACTGGTTACCCCGTCCGGTCGACAGATCGAGATACGGCCCCTTCAGCCCAGGCCCCGTGCCATGCCGCGACACCATGGTCGAGCCCGCGCTCGCCGTGGGCCCGAGCGTCATGCCGGCGAGGCCCGCTGCGCCCACCGCCAACGCTCCCCCGAGACCACTCGCCGTGGTCAAAAACTCGCGGCGTTCCGGCTGTTGTAACTCCTGCGCCTTATCCATCTCACACCCCCGTGTTACTGAAGCGCAAATGATGCCTTGCCGCTCGATCGCCCGACTGACCGGGACGACCGACTGTCCATTTTCAAGCGTGTTGTCTCAAGCGCCGCCTTGCAGACGCTTCAGTTCATTGAGCACGAGCTTGGAATGCCCGTCGGCGTCGACCTTCTCCCAGTGCTTGGCGATGCGACCCTGCGGGTCGATGATGAACGTGTCGCGACGCGAGAACTCCATGATCCCGAGCATGCTGGTCAGGACTCCGTAAGTCTTGGTCGTCGCCTTGGATGAATCAGCGAGCACCGAGAACGGCAGGCTGTGCTCCTTGGCGAAGTCCTTTTTGGAGTTCACATCATCCACACTGACGCCCAAGATGACGGCGTTGGCGCGGTTAAACGCAAAGATATTGTCGCGGAACTCACAGGCCTGCGTGGTGCAGCCCGGCGTGTTGTCCTTCGGATAGAAATACAGCACGACCCACTTGCCACGATAATCCTTGAGCGACACCCACTTGCCGGTCTGATCCTGCAGGCGAAACTCTGGCGCGGGACTACCGACCTTGGGGCTTGCGGCAAAGACCGGAAGAGTGAAGGCCAACACGGCAAGCGCAGCGAGTACGGCGGCGAGGATGCTGGGTAAACGACGGCTCTGGGCCAAAATATGGGCCATGATGGAAGTCCTCCGTGAAGTGTGAAACCCTATATTCCACGAGTGGCGACCCTGGATACAACAGAATCTTCCTTGCAACGCAGCCAAACCGCCTTGGTCCTGTCGGGCGGCGGTGCTCGCGCTGCGTATCAGGTGGGGGTCCTCAAGGCCCTCGCAGAGATTTGGCCGCAGGATAAGCCGCCCTACGACATCATCGTGGGTACCTCGGCAGGCGCCGTCTGTGCGGCAGTACTGGCCACGCATGCGGATGACTGGCGCCTCGGGATCCAGCGGCTCGAGGCCGTCTGGGCCAATTTCAGGGTCGAGCAGGTCTTTC
>JBJTBK010000237.1:0-21957 GCA_046091245.1 Nevskiaceae bacterium
CATCCATCGCGCGCAGTGCTGCCAAATCAGGCGGTGCCTTGGCATCGATCGCCGCCGCGAGCTGCAGCCCTCGCGATTGCTCCGCCGCCAGCGAGCGCAGCCCCGGCCAGCCGAAATCGCCGCCGCTTTGCAGGATGGCGCGGTGCAGCAGGCCGCGCGCCTGCGGCGCCACCATCAGCATCGCGATATTGCCTGCGCCCGACGACTCGCCAAAGACGGTCACGCGCGAAGGATCGCCGCCGAAGCGCGCGATGTTGCGTTGGACCCAGCGCAGCGCCGACAGTTGATCCCAGAGACCAAAGTTCGCCGTCACCGACTGACCCGCAAGTTCGGGATGCGAGAAAAACCCGAACACGCCCAAGCGGTAAGCGAGGGTAACGACCACAGCCCCCTCGGCGGCCAACCGATGCCCGTGATAGTTCGGCTCGAAGGACCAGCCGCTGCGATTGCTGCCCCCATGGATGAACACCATCACCGGCGCGAGTTTCTTCGGCCGCGCTGCCGGGGCCCAGACGTTGAGGTAGAGACAATCCTCGCTGGTGTCGAGATCTTTGAAGACGCTGCGACTCGCGCCGAAGCGCTCCGCCATGCCTCGATACCAGTCGAGGATCCGCGGAGTTTGCAAGCAGGCCGGCGCGAACTGCTGGGCACGACGCACGCCACCCCTTCCGAGGTAATCGACCGGTGCCTGCCAGCGCAGCGGCCCAACGGGAGGCTCGGCAAACGGCACCCCAAGAAACGCATGGATGCCCGCGCTCGGCGATTCCCGGCCGATCAGACGCTCTCCCGTCAGCTGCACCTCGGGCGTGCGTGATTCGCCTGACGACGACACTGCGCCAAGACACAGCGCGACGACAGCGAGCAGGGCTCCCCGGCCCGTTCGCCGTCGAGCTGCGCGGCTCGGCTCGCCCGCGGTCTCACCGTTGCCGACTGTCCCGTTGCCGGCTGTCTCGCGTTTGTCGTCAGTCACGGCGTATAATGTCGTCCCCCGCGTCGACCACGCAAGCACCCTCCTCACCGATCCATGCCGGCCAGTCTCATCGCCAGCACCTGGCCTCTTTTGCTCGGCATGAGCGTGCTGATGCTCGGCGCCGGACTGCAATCCACGCTGCTCGGCGTGCGTGCCCAGAGTGAGGGGTTCACGACCTCCGCCATCGGTTTCGTAATGTCGTGCTACTACGCCGGCTTTCTCGTCGGTACGGTCATCGCACCTCGTTTGATCCGCGGCGTCGGGCATGTGCGCGTGTTCTCGGCTTTCGCCGCAGTCGCGGCGGTCGCGACGCTAGGTCAGGCCGTGTTTGTCGTACCCGGCGTTTGGGCGGCGATGCGCCTCATCACAGGGGTGTGCTTCGCGGGCATTTACGTGGTGGCGGAAAGTTGGCTCAACGACCGCGCCGCGCAGGACACTCGCTCGCGCCTGCTCGCGCTCTACAATATGGTGTTGTACGGCGGCATGGGCGCCGCGCAGTTCCTGCTACTCGTCGCGGACACGAACTCCGATACGCCCTTCATGCTGGTAGCCGCTCTTATTTGTCTAGCCATCGTGCCGCTGGTGTTGTCGGCACACTAGGTCCCCGTAGTCGATACGCCGCAAAGCGTACGTTTCCGCGACCTGTATCGCCGCTCACCGCTCGGTGTGTTCGCCGTGATCATGTCGGGGTTGATGGCGTCCATTGTCTTCTCGCTGGGGCCGGTCTACGCGCAGCAGCGAGGCATGGACGCCACCGAGATCGCCACCTTCATGGCCGGCAGTATCCTCGCGGGTGTGGTCACGCAGTATCCGATCGGCATGCTCGCCGACCGACTCGATCGTCGATCCGTCATTGCAGGGGTGTCGCTGCTCGCTGCAGGATTTGCCCTGTGGATTGGCGCATGGCCCGCCATGCCGGATTTGCTCGTGCTGCCGGTGGCTACCGTCGTGAGCGGTCTCGTGTTGTCGGTGTATTCGCTCGGTGTTTCCCACGTCAACGATCGACTCGACACCTCCGAGATGGTCGCCGCGAGTAGCGCCCTGCTGTTGCTCAACGGCGCGGCAGCCGTGCTCGGGCCAATCTTGGGCGGCGTGCTCATGGACCAAAGCGGTGAGAACGCCTACTTCCTGACGCTCGGTGCGCTCGCGATCGTGCTGGCCGTGTTCTGCCTGTGGCGGCGCTCGCGCCGCGCACCTGTGCCGCGCGAGCAGCGCGGTCCGTACATCAAAGCGCAACCGGAGACAACCGCCGTAACCGAAGAGTCGCAGTTTCGGGACCCGAGTCATCCGCGCGGTGGCAACCACCCGAGTCCACTCGGCCACACTCGCCTAGACCAGACGAGTTGAGGATTGTCCGCGTGAACTTGACCACCGTACACTCGGCGCTCTGTTGATTCCGTCAGGGAACCGCTGATGTCTGACACTGCGCCCGCTTCACGGCGATTCCGTTCGAGCGGTCGGTACTCCGCGCTGCGCCTGCTGCGCGAGGCGCTCACGGGACACCGCGGCTGGACACCCGCCTGGCGCAAGGCCGAGCCGCGCAAGCAATATCAAGTGGTGATCGTCGGCGGTGGAGGTCACGGACTCGCAAAGGCCTATTACCTCGCCAACCACTTCGGCATCACCGATGTCGCCGTCCTGGAGAAAGGACCGATCGGCCTTGGCAATGTCGGACGCAATACCACCATCATCCGCTCGACGTATTACACGCCCGAGAATATCCGCTTCTATGATTTTTCTTTGAAGCTCTGGGAAGGGCTCGAGCAGGAACTGAACTTCAATGCGATGGTGAGCCAGCGCGGCGTGGTTTACACCTACCACACAGATGGCCAACGCGATGTGATGACCGGCCGCGCCAACGACATGCGCCTCGCCGGAGCCGACTGCATCGAACTCGACCGCGCCGCACTGAAGAACCTGATACCGGCTATTTCGCTCGATAACCACCGCTTTCCAGTCATGGGTGCGTTCATGCAACCCCGCGGCGGCACCGTACGCCATGACGCCGTCGCCTGGGGCTACGCCCGCGGGGCCTCCGAAGCGGGCGTCGACATCATCGAGCACTGCGAGGTGACGGGGCTGCGACAAGCCGCGGGGCGCGTCACCGGGGTCGAAACCACCCGCGGCTTCATTGGCGCCGGCACCGTCTGCTTGGCCGTCGCCGGCCACTCCTCGCACCTGGCCGCCATGGCGGGCATCCGCCTGCCCATCGAGAGCCATGCGCTGCAGGCCTTCGTCAGCGAATCGATCAAGCCGTTTCTGGATGTGGTGCTGATGTTCGGTGCAGGACACTTTTACATCAGCCAGTCAGACAAGGGCGGCATGGTGTTCGGCGGTGGTATCGACGCTCACAACACCTATGCACAGCGAGGCACGCAGTGGATCGCACAAGAGGTGGCTGCAGAGGGCGTGGCCTTGCTGCCCGAGCTCGCCAACTTGCGCATTCTGCGCCAATGGGGCGGCATTATGGACATGACCATGGATGGCACACCCATCATTGGTCGACTGCCGCTCGACGGGCTCGTCATGAACGGTGGCTGGTGCTACGGCGGCTTCAAAGCCATCCCGGCGGGGGGTTACACCACCGCTCACCTCATTGCCCGCGGCGAATCGCATCCGTTGACCACGCACATGGATGTCGGCCGCTTCGCCGAAGGCCGTACCTTTGACGAACCGGGCATCGGCCCGTTCCCCTGGATGCACTGAGCATGCTGCGCATACCCTGCCCCCACTGCGGCACGCGAGATGAAGTCGAATTTCGCTACAAGGGCGACGCCAGTGTGCGTCGGCCCGCAGCCGATGCCGAGTTCGCGCAATTTGCCGCCTACGTGTACGAGCGCAGCAATCCGAAAGGCTGGCACCTCGAGTGGTGGTTCCACAGCGCCGGTTGCCGGCGGATGTTGCAGCTTTGGCGACATACGGTGAGCCACGAGATCTACTCGATCGGCACAGCACAAGACCGACTCCCCACACCGCCCGGGGTACCCGGGAGCGTCACTGCAAGCGCGGGTTCGACATGAGCGGTTCACGGCGCATCGCAACGGGTGCACTCGTCGATCCCACCGCGCCCATCGAGTTCGAGTTCGACGGGCGTCGCTTGACGGGCCTTGCCGGAGACACGGTGGCTTCGGCGTTGCTCGCCAATGGTGTGCGACTCGTAGGACGCAGCTTCAAGTACCACCGACCGCGCGGCATCATCAGCGCGGGCCCCGAGGAGCCGTGTGCGCTCATCGACGTGCAGGGTTCGCAAGGTCGCGCGCCCAATCGCCCCGCCACCACGGTACCGATCACGGCGGGGCTGCGAGCCAGCAGCCAAAACCGTTGGCCGTCGCTGAACTTTGATCTCCTGTCGATCAACAGCTTGTTCGCGGCCATGTTGCCCGCGGGGTTTTACTACAAGACCTTCATGAGCCCCGGCAAAGCCTGGGAGCGCCTGTACGAACCGGCCATTCGTCGTGCTGCGGGGCTCGGCGTGCTGGGTTCGGGTCGCAGCGAAGCCCTGACTCATGGCGAGCACACGGTTCACGATCACACCGACGTGTTGATCATCGGCAGCGGTGCCGCAGGGCTCACCGCAGCGCGACGCCTGCAGGGCTCGGGCTTACGAGTGATGCTGCTCGAGCGCGACGTCGTGGCCGGCGGCGGCACACTGCTCGACACGCGCTGGCAAGCGTGGCGCGAGTCGACCCTTGCACAACTGAGCGCCGATGCTTCCCTGCGATGCCTGACGCGTACTCAGGTGATCGCCGCCTACGACCATGGCGTATTTGCAGCGGTCGAAACACTCGCGCACACGGGCGCCAACGGCCTGCCACAGGAACGGCTACGGGTCATTCGCACGAAGCGCGTGCTCCTCGCCACCGGCGCCAATGAGCGCTGGATTGCCTGCGACAACAACGATCGACCGGGCGTGATGCAGGCGGGTGCCGCGCTCGCCTATCTGCGTCGCTACGGCGTGACGGTCGGCACTCGCCCGGTGCTCTTCGCGAACTCGGATTGGGCCTACGAGGCCGCCTTTGCGCTGCACGAGACCGGCGTTACACCGCGCGCCATCGTCGACCCGCGCCGCGAGTCCGCCGCGGCCGAGCGCGCCCGCGGGCTCGGCATCACCGTCCACGCTCACTCCGTCGTGACCGCCGTACTCGGTCGTCGCGCGGTTGAGGGCGTGCAGCTCGGCGCGCTCGATGGGGCATCGGGCCCCACCGTTGAGGCCGACTGCCTGTTGCTCTCGGGTGGTTATCAGCCGGAATCCGCCCTAGCCACCCAGGCCGGCGGCTCCATCGCATGGCGCGATGAACTCGCGGCCTTCGTCGCCGCGCTGCCCACGACCCGGGGCGTGGTAGCCGGTGCCACGGCGGGCGCGTTCGGGCTGGCTGCCGCCGCAAGCGATGGCTCGGCTGCGGCAGAGCGCATCGCCGCCGAACTCGGTGCCTCACTGACCGCGGGTGCCCATGACACCGACCCGCAGCTCGCCGATCCGGTGGTGACGCCGCTGCAGGCGCTCTGGGAAGTCCCCGGACGCGGCAAGGCTTTCGTCGATTTGCAGCACGATGTGACCGTGGCCGACATACGGCTCGCGCACCGCGAAGGCTATACCCACATCGAGCACATGAAGCGCTACACCACGCACGGCATGGCGACCGACCAGGGCCGCACGGGCGGTGTGTTGGGGGCTGCGATCCTCGCCGCCGCGCGTGCTCAGGCGCCGCAGGAAGTGGGCCTGCCGACGCCTCGGCCTTACGTCCACCCGACCTCTTTCGGCGCGCTTGCGGGCGGCGAAGTGGGCGCGCATCTGCGCCCCATCCGCCAGTTCCCTGCCCATGCCGCGCACGAGGCGTCGGGAGCGATCTTCGTACCCGCCGGGCTCTGGCTGCGCCCGCTGGTGTATGCCACCCAACAAGGCTGGGAGCCGGTGCTGCGGGAGTCCCGCGCTGTGCGCTCCGCTGCCGGCATCGGCGATGCTTCAAGTCTTGGCAAGATTGACGTGCTAGGCGCTGGTTCAGCTAAGTTTCTCGACTACATTTATGCCAACCGTTTCTCCACTCTCGCGGTCGGGAAAGCGCGCTACGGCATCATGTTGCGCGAGGACGGATACCTGCTCGATGACGGGACCACATCCCGACTCGGTGAGCAGCATTTCCTCCTCACCACCACCACCGCCAATCACACTCATGTGCTCGAGCACCTCGAGTTCCAGCTGCAGGTAAACCGCCCGGACCTCGATGTGGTACTGACGGACGTTACCGATCAGTGGGCACAGTTCTCGATCGCCGGTCCGCGCGCTCGCGACGTGCTGCAAAAGGTGATGCCGGGAGTCGATGTCTCGGGCGCCGCCGTGCCCTTCATGGCCGCCCTGCCCGCGCAGATCGCGGGCGTTTGCGGTCGACTGTTTCGCATCTCCTTCTCGGGGGAGCTCGCCTATGAGGTCGCGGTGCCGTCATCCAGCGCCAATGAGGGGTGGAACGCCTTGCTCGAAGCGGGCAAACCTTTCGGCACCCTGCCTTATGGCGTCGATGCGCTTAACACCCTGCGCATCGAGAAGGGCCACGTGACCACTGCCGAACTCGATGGCAACGCCAGTGCCCACATGCTGGGTTTCGAGCGCATGTTGAAGGCGGATGGCGACTACGTCGGTCGTGTGCTCGCGCAGCGCCCCGCACTTACCTCGCCGGATCGGGCCCAACTCGTTGGTGTACGCCCCATCTCGCCGAGCGCGCGGCTGCGGACCGGCGCGCAACTCGTCGAGTCCTCGGCACCCACCCGGACGCTCGGCGTGGTCACCTCCTGCACGCCCTCAGTGCTCATCGACGGTTGGGTGGGCCTCGCCATGCTGACTGCAGGCAAACGCCGTCAGGGCAGCCGACTCATGGCGGTGTCGCCCGTGCATGGTGAATCGGTCGAAGTGGACGTGACGACCGCCCACTGGTTTGACCCGGAGAACGCCCGTGTCCGCGCCTGAGCGAGTTCAATTCGGTATCGTCCAACTCGCCGCTTGGCGGGGTGGCGACGCGACCCTCGCTGCCTGTGTCGAGCCGCTCGGCTGGGCGCTACCACCGCTCGGGCGGGCGTGGTTCGGCGCAGGGCGCACCGCGTTCAGCATTCAGCCGCATCGCTGGCTGCTGCTCGATGAGACGCAGCGCGATGGCGTCGCGGCGCAATGCCGCGAGGCGGTGGCGCAAACGGGTGCCATGGTGGAACTCACGGCCGCGCGCAGCGCTTGGCGGCTGCGCGGCAGCAAAGTGCGCCAGAGCCTGTCGGCCGGCTGCCGACTCGATCTCTCACCCGCGGCCTTTCCGATCGGCCATGCCGCGGCGACCACCATCGCCCAGGTGCATACGACGCTGCTCGCCTCGCCCGAGGGTCTGCTGCTGCTGTGCGGCTCCTCAGTGACCCTGCACTTAGAGGCTTGGCTGGAACAAGTGCTCGCGAGCTGAGATTTTTTTGGCGGCCTGAAGAGCGCATTCTAAGATCAAACGACACCTTGCCCGATACGTGGCGCGCGCCGCATCCGGGGACTAACCTGCCCGCCGTTCCTGACGCGTTCGGCTGCGACGGCCGGTACCATACGGCTGAGAACAACGAACAGGGCGCCGCGGCGCTGGGGGACACACATGATTCTGCTCACAGGCATCACGGGGAACATCGGTGGCGCGACGGCGCGGGCTTTGCTGGCGCGCGGTGTCCGGTTTAGGGCGCTGGTCCGCGACACGCAAAAAGCGGCCGCTTGGGCCGAGCGCGGGGTGGAACTCGTGGCCGGCAATCTTGAAGACCCCGCCTCCGTGCAGCGAGCGCTCGCAGGCGTGGATCGCGCCTTGCTCGTGCTGCCGAACGGTGAACCCCAAGAGCAACTCGAACTCGCCTTCATCCGCACAGCGCGTGAGGCGGGCCTGCCCTGGCTGATCAAACTCTCCTCCCCTGAGGCCGTGCGCGGCACCACGAGCCCCATCCCGCTCGCCCACCTCGCTGCCGAAGACGCTCTGAAGGCCTCTGGCATGAAATGGACGCTGATCCGACCGAGTTTCTACATGCAGAACTTCCGTGGCTCGATCAAGGCTGCGCGTGAGACCGGCAAGTTATCGATGCCGATGGGTCGCGGCACCGTCGCGCTGACTGACAACCAGGAGGCCGGCGATTTCATCGCGCACGTACTCAGCGACGCCGACTCGGCCCGTCATCAAAGTCAGTGCTACGACATCACCGGTCCGGATTCGGTGATGGATTTCGAGGCCATTGCGCGCGCCTTCGGTGAGGTCTTTGGCAAGCCGGTGGCCTACAACGACTGTGACCCGAAAGCCTTTCAGGAAGCCATCCGACCCTTCCACCGCAATCAGTGGCACTCGGACGCCGTCGCGCGACTGTTCGCCGAAATCGCCAACGGCAGCACCCCGGGCCATCGCACCGACACCTTCCAAACCATCATGGGCCGACCGGGACGCTCATTCCGCGAGTACCTGCAGTCACTGGCCGCATCCTGAATGGGGTATGCCGGGGTCAGCCTCGGCACCCAGCCGCGGCGCCGGGCTGCGACCCGACAACCGCGCTGCGGGCCGAGTTCGGCCCCGCGGCAGAGCATTAATGGGGCCATGGTAATTTTTCGATCATTCCGGCTCGGAGGTGGGCAATGAATTTGTCGGTCGTGTTGTGGGCGATTCCGCAAGCCATGCGTACGATCGCGAAGCTCTATCCCGCCTACGCGGCGCGCCTGCGCGAGCGTGATCTGATTGCCCAATTCCGCCTGCGCGATGTGCCGGAGGGACGCTGGATCGAGCTGCGCGGCGGCAAGGTCAAGACGGGAGCCGGCTTGCACGCCAAGCCCGATCTGACGGTGCATTTCAAAAATCGCCAGATCGCTGAAAACTTCCTGACCCCGCCGTTCGACATGCTCGAGCGCATCGATGCGGCGAAAAACTTCAAGATCGGCATCGATGGCGCCGACGATCTTGCTGTCTGGTTCATGCAGTCGCTCTCTCGTCTCGAGACGGTCACCTGGAAGGCCGGGACCGATATGGGCGATGGCGTGACGCGCTACACCAACGGTACCAATAGCGGCCCGATCTTCGTCTACGTTAAGGACGGCAAGATCATCCGCACCACACCGATCGACTTCGACGACAGCGACGCCTCGCCGTGGTCGATCACGGCACGCGGTCAGACCTTTACGCCGAGCCGTCGAACCACCGTCGCCACGCACGGCTTGTGCTTGAAGTCGATGGTCTACTCGAAGAACCGCATCATGCAGCCGATGAAGCGCGTGGACTTCGATCCGGTCGGCGAACGCAACATCCACAATCGCGGCAAGTCCAAGTTCGTGCCGATCAGCTGGGACGAAGCGCTCGATATCGTCTCCATAGAAATCAAGCGCGCCAAGGCTGTTGGCCCCGGCGCGATCTGCGTGGCCAACGGATCGCACCATCAGTGGGGCAATCTCGGCCACTACATGAGCGCCTTCAACCGCTTCTGGAATTTGATCGGCGTCACCAAACTGGTGCACACGCCGGACAGCTGGGAGGGGTGGTTTTGGGGTGCGATGCATCACTGGGGCAATAGCCTGCGTTTAGGCTGTCCGGAGTTCTACGGTACGGTCGAGGACTGCCTGAAAGAAGCCGAGATGATCGTGTTCTGGTCGAGCGACCCGGATGCGACGTACGGCTTCGATGGCACGGAGCGCCGCGAATGGGCGAAGCGCCTCGGCATCAAGATGGTGCACATCGATCCGTATCTCAACCATACGGCCGCGCACCTCGGTGGCAAGTGGATTTCACCCAAGCCCGGCACCGATGCGGCCATGGCACAGGCCATTTGCCACGTGTGGCTGACCGAAGGTCTGTACGACAAAAATTTTGTCGCCGAACGCACCACGGGCTTCGAGGAGTGGCGCGCCTACATCCTCGGTGAGACCGACGGTATCGCCAAGACCCCCGAGTGGCAGGCGCAGGAGACCGGTGTCCCGGCGCGCGACGTTCGCGCGCTCGCCCGCGAATGGGGCAGCAAGAAAACCTACCTCGGCGCCGGTGGCTGGGGCGTAGGCCTCGGCGGTGCAGGTCGCAGCCCGATGGGCGCACAGTGGGCGCGCATGATGACTATCCTTGGAGCGATGCAAGGCTATGGTCGCCCGGGCTCGAACTTCGGCAATCTGCAATTCGGCGCGCCGCTCGATTTCAACTTCTACTTCCCGGGCTATGGCGAGGGCAGCTTCTCTGGCGAATTGATGACCAGTGCCAACTCCGCCAACAACTACCAGCGCATGCCGCATATCGTGACGATGAGTTCGGTGCGACAGGCTATTCCGCGCATGTGGTTCCCCGAAGCGATCACGCAAGGCAAGGCGATGGGTTACCTGACCGACGTCGCCTCGATTCAGGGGCAGTTCTTTCCGTTCGGCTACCCCTCGCCCGGCCACGTGCGCGTCGAGATGCTCTACAAATACGGCAGCAGTTCGCTCGGTACGCAAGTGGCCTCGAACCGCTGGATCAACGCCTATCAGCACGAGAGCCTGAAATTCGTCGTCAACCAATCGGTATGGTGGGAAGGCGAAACGGTCTTTGCGGATGTGATCCTACCTGCCTGCACGGTGTTCGAACGCTGGGATATCGGCGAGTGGTACAACGTGGGCGCAGGTTACGTGCATCACATGTACTCGATGAACAACCATCGCGTCATCACACTGCAGCACAAGGCCATTGAACCCGTCGGTGAATCGAAATCCGACTACGACATCTTCCTCGCGATTGCCGAAAAACTTGATCTCGGCTCGGTGTACTCCGAAGGGGGCACGTCCGAGTACGACTGGTGCAAGCGCGTGTTCGACTCATCGGATCTCGCCAAGCGCATCAGTTGGCGCGAGTTTCTGAAGAAAGGCTACTACGTCGTGCCACCGGACCCCGAGTCGGCGCGCGCACCGACGGCGAACCGGTGGTTCTACGAAGGTCGCAAGAAGGACACTCCGGAGCCCTACCCGTTGCCCTCAGAATACGTGGCCGGGCTTGGCAAGGGCTTGCAGACACCGTCCGGCAAGTTCGAGTTCGTCGCTACCACGCTCAAGCGTATCGACGACCCCGATCGACCGCCGCTCAACAAATACATGCCGGTATACGAAGACAAGACTCGCGAGCCGCAGCTTGCCGAGTTCCCGTTGCAATTGCTCTCGCCGCACTCGCGCTATCCCTTCCATCTGATGGGTGACGACGAAGGCTGCAGCCTGCGTGACATCCGCGAGCATCGCGTGTTCAAAAATGGGCACTACTACCTCGTCGCGCGCCTCAACCGCGAGGATGCGCAAGCACGAGGCATCGAGGACGACGATCTCATCCGTTTGTGGAACAACCGTGGCTCAGTGGTCTGCGCCGCGCAGTTGACGGATCGCTTGCGGCCCGGCGTGGTGTCGGCCTCCACCGCGTCGGCCGAGTATCGTCCGGCGGGCGAACCGGGGCGCTCGACGGATCTGGGTGGTTGCATCAACACGCTCAATCCGAGCAAGGCGATCGCCCGCAAGACCCATGGTATCCGTCCGAATACCACGCAGATCCAGGTCGAAAAATGGACCGGCGTTGACACTTGGCAACCGGTCGCGGAGACGGCGTGATGAGCAAGAAGTGGAATCTCATCGTCGACGTCGAGCGCTGCGATAACTGTCGCGGCTGCTTTATCGCCGTCAAAGACGAGCACGCGGGCAACGACTTCCCGGGCTATGCAGCGCCGCAACCCGCGCAAGGTCACAACTGGCTGGAGATCCGTCGCAAAGAACGCGGTACCTACCCGCTCGTCGAAGCACGTTTTCAGCCCGTGATGTGCAACCACTGCGACGACGCCCCCTGCATGAAGGCCGCTCGCGATGGCGCAGTCCGTAAGCGCGACGATGGCATCGTGATCATTGACCCCGTGAAGGCGAAGGGCCAGAAACAAATTGCCGAGGCCTGTCCCTACGGAGCGGTCTCATGGAACGAGGAGCGGCAGCTGCCGCAGCACTGGATTTTCGATGCGCACCTGGTCGATACGGGCTGGACAAAGACCCGCGCTGAGCAGGCCTGCCCGACGGGTGTGTTTCGCAGCGTCAAGGTCGAGGATGCCGAGATGCAGCGCATCGCAGCCGACGAAGGACTGCAAGTCGATCGCCCTGAGCTCGGCACCCGGCCCCGCGTGTACTACAAGAACCTGCACTTGATGACCGACTGCTTCGCGGGTGGCACCGTGGTACATCACGTGGGCGGCATCGAGGAGTGCGCTGCAGGGGCCACGGTCGTATTACGCCAGCACGGCAAGGAGCTCGCTCGCACCAGCACCGACACCTTTGGCGAGATTAAGTTCGACCGCCTGCCTGCAGCCAGCAGCGGCTACGAGATCGAGGCGTCGGGCACAGGCGGGCGAGCTGCCCTCAGCTTCGAGCTCGGCGAGGACAGCCGCTACCTTGGCGTGTTGACGCTGACTACTCGCTGAGCGGCACCACGCGCCCACCCTTCATCACGAACTCGACCGTTTAGAGCGCCGTAACGTCGGTGAGGGGATTACCCGGGACGGCAATGAGATCAGCGGCCATGCCGGTACGCAGCGCGCGAATTTCTTTGGCGAGTCCGAGCAACTCGGCAGCATTGGTTGTCGCCGCGACGATGGCTGTGGCCGTCGTCATGCCGTGCTTGACCATCAGCTCGAACTCGTCGGCATTGCGTCCGTGCTTGGACACGCCTGCATCGGTGCCGAAGGCAATCTTCACCCCGGCCGGAACAGCTTTCTCCAGCGCCTTGCCGGTAACCTCCAGTCGCCACAGCACCTTCTCGAGCACCGCAGGCGGATAGGCGTTGGGGTCTTTCGCAAGTCGCTCGCGATAGCCGTTGACCGTCGATAGGGTCGAGACATAGTACGCCCCACCCTGCTTGAACAGACGCAGCGTCTCCTCGTTCGGCATCGTGCCGTGCTCGATGGAATCGGCTCCAGCCGCGAGCGCCACATTGATGCCCTCGGTGCCGTGCGCGTGCACGGCCACTTTCTTGCCATGCAGGTGGGCTGTTTCGACCACGGCCCGCGCCTCATCGGCGAACATCTGCTGTCCGAGACCCGCACCGATGCGACTGTTAACACCACCCGTCGTCGCAATCTTGATGACATCGACGCCGCGTCGAACCTGACGACGAACCGCCTCGCGACAACTATCCGCTCCATCACAAAGATTGTCTTGGTTGACCGCCGACTGCAGTCCCTCTGCCAAACTCAACGTCCCGTCCATGTGCCCCGACGTAACCGAGATCGAGCGGCCTGCATCGATGATGCGTGGGCCCATGACCCAACCGTTCTCGACGGCATCACGCAGGGCGAGCGTTGCGCCGCGACCATCGCCAAGATTGCGCACCGTGGTGAACCCTGCGCGCAGTGTTTTCATGCCGTTCCACTGGGCGCGAAGCGCATCGAGTGCGGGGCTCGAAGTCACTGACTCGATCAACGCCGCCTGTCCGCCCGAATCCGAATCGAGATGCACGTGGCTGTCGATGAGCCCCGGCAATACGAATCGATTGCCGAGATCGATCACCCGCGCGCCCGCGGGCCCGCTCTGTCGACCCTCAAGTACGGCAGTGATGCGGCCATTTTGAATGACGATACTGGTAACGCCGCGCACGGCCTTGCCGGGCTCCGCGAGCACACGGTCAGCCTGCACCACGATGACGGGGCTCGCCGCCGCGGATGGGGACTGCGCACTCGCCGAGGGTGCGAGCAAACTGATCGTCGCGACAAGATTTGTGGAGACAACCGCGACGAGAGCGCGAGCGTTTGCGGTGAACATAGACGTAGCGGTGAACATCGACGTGACGCTGGACATTAACCATCTCCGAAACTTTGCTTGGACGGCGAGGTCCCAGCATACGCAGTACACGATCGACTGCAAGAGTCGAGGCTGCTCGGTCAGCTGAAGGTGATCATGACGAAACCTCATCAACGCTACGGCCTACAACTGCGCGGTGACGGCGACCAACGCCACGGGCAGCAGCACGGCCTCAGGACAGGTGCAGGTCACGCCCACCGCCGGCGGTACGAACTGCAACCCGACCCGCGCCGTGGTGGCGAACGCCATTCCCAATTACGCGGCAGGGGCCTTTCCGAACGCGAACAATCCCAACACGATTCGTACCCAATCGATCACCGAGACGTTTCCGTTACGCCCAGCGATCCCGAACGCGTTCCCCTTCGTCCACCTTTGCCTGCGCGGATCCACATCCACAGGCGGCTGAGCATGACGAGGATTTGGCTTGCGACTATCGCCCTCTGGCTGCTGCGCGCGCCGCCTCTGGCCGCACATCTGATGGAGCACCAGCATGGCTCGCTCAATCTGGTCGAGCAGCGAGGCTATCTTGTGTTATCCGTACCCGTAAGCGCACTCAGCGGCGTCGATGACAATCGTGATCGCCGCGTCAACTATTATTCGCCGGGATGTGATGGTAACGATTAGCGGTTGACGCCTGCGGGCGTGCCCAGCAAACGGTTCATTTCGATGAAGTTGCCGTCGGCGTCCCAGACAGCGCTAAAGGTCACCGGGATGATCGACCCACCGGCGCCGGGATAGTCGATTCGCCGCGGCGACTCTGCCACGACGACGTGCGGGGTACTGCGGATTGTCTCCCAGCGTACATCGAGATCTTGCACGTTGAAGACGAGGATGAATTCTCCGGCACGCGCCTTTCGATACTCAGGCGGGGGTACGGTGTCCGTGGTGTTCAGTCGCTGCATGAGCCCCAGCACCCCCACAAAATCGTCATTGGCACGCAGCAGCACCAGGCGCGTCACACCACCAATGACCTGATCGTAGATAACCTTCATGCCGAGCGCGTCGCGGTAGAGTGGCAACGATTTATCGATGTCGCGCACCACCAGGGTGGCCCGCCGCAAATCGACAGGAATGCGCTCGCTCTCGGTCACCGGCGCCGCCAGCGACTGCGGCGCCACGACAGCCGAGCACCATAGAACCACGATCGCCAGAAACAGGCGGATGGGCTGTGACATGAAGCGACTCCCGGTTGTCATGACTTAAATACTAAACCCACCGAGCTTGGTCTCGAGATACTCCTCCAGACCCTCTCGGGCGCCCTCACGGCCGATGCCACTGTGCTTCATTCCGCCGAAGGGCGCAGCCGCACTGGTCGGGTTGATGTCATTGATACCGACGATGCCACACTGCAAACCCTCGAACATGCGTATCGCCCGCGATAGGTTTTGCGTGTACACATAGGCCGCCAAACCATAGTGGGTATCGTTAGCCATGGCGAGCACCTGCGGCTCCGTGTCGAACAGGATGACAGGCGCCACTGGACCAAAAGTCTCCTCGCGGTAAATACGCATCTCCGGAGTCACGTCGGCGAGCAGAGTCGGCGCGTAGAAAAAACCCTGCTGTAAAGCGCCCTCGGTGAGTCTGCGACCCCCCGCTAACAAGGTGCCACCGCGGGCTAGCGCGTCCCGTACCTGCGCGTCGACTTTATCGAGCGCACGTTGACTGAACAGCGGCCCCACCGTGCTCGCCTCGTCCATCCCATCGCCAGCCCGTTGCGCCTCGACACGCTTGCGCAGCGTCTCGAGAAACGGCCCGGCAATGCTGCGCTGCACGAAAATGCGGTTCGGGCTGATGCAGGCCTGACCGGTGTTGAGAAACTTGACCGCAGCGACCCCTTTCGCGGCGTGCACCGGATCTGCGTCGTCGAAAACGATGAACGGCGCGTGACCGCCTAGCTCGAGCGACACACGCTTAAACTGTGCGGCAGCAGATTGATAGAGCGCCCGACCGACTTCGGTTGAGCCGGTAAATGTGAGCTTGCGCACGCGCGGGTCGGCGCAGAACACCTCACCCACCGGCCTGGGGTCGCGAGCGGTGACGAGGTTCGCGACACCGGCGGGTATGCCCGCCTCCTCCAGAATGCGAAATACCGCCATGGCACATAGCGGTGTGCTCTCGGCCGGCTTCAGTACGACGGTGCAACCCGCTGCCAAGGCGGGCGCCACCTTGCGAGTGATCATGGAAATCGGATAGTTCCACGGCGTGATCGCACACACCACACCCACGGGCTCACGCCGGACGAGAAATCTTTGATCGGCACGTGCCGACGGAATGCTCTGCCCATAGACCCGCTTGGCTTCCTCGGCGAACCAGAGGAGGAAGTCGGCGGCATAGCGCACTTCGGCGTGCGCCATACGCAATGGCTTGCCTTGTTCTGCCGTCATCAAGCGCGCGAGCTCCTCGCGCTTCGCGAGCATCAGTTCAAACGCGCGGTACAGTTTTGCCGAGCGCTCGTACGCCGTCGCTGCGGCCCAACCGGGGAACGCCTCGACCGCAGCATCAATGGCCTGCCGCGCCTCGACGGGACCACCGTCGGGAGCCTGCCCCAATTCAAGGCCATTGGCAGGATTGATCACTGCAAACTGCTGCGTTGACTGCAACCAGTGTCCGTTGATGTACATCGCGTCCGGCGCTCCTGCGCATTACTCCTGCGCATTACTCCTGGGCTCTAAGGGATAAAGGCGCGTAGCGCCTCCAGCGCTTCGTCGGGCTTCTCCGCCATGATGGCGTGACCTGCACCCTCGATCTCGACCACCTGTGCATTCGGCAATGCCGCGATCATGTCCTTGGCCGCACGCGGCGGAGTCATGACATCGCGTTTACCCAGTACGAGCAACACCGGCGCAGTGATGCGCCCGCATGCCGTCAAGCCATTCTTGTAGGCATTGCAGGCTGCAAAGTCCGAATGCATCACACCGGGCTTCTGACGTTGCATGAGGCGATGATTGACGCCGGCCACCCAGAACCCCGGGCCCGGATTACCGGGATAGTGCGCGAGTGCCGAATGCGACCACAGATTGACCATCGCCTGCGCTACGGGTTCATCGCCGCGCGTGGCGGTGAGCAAGTCATCGGCGACCCGCATCGGAAAGGCGGTCCCGATCAGGGCCACGCGGCTCACGCGTTGCGGATAACGCGCCGCGCACTCGAGCGCGATCAACGACCCCATGCTGTGCCCGACCCCCGTTGCAACAGCGACTCCCGCCGCATCGAGCAAGGCCACCACCCAATCAGCGAGCGCCTCGATGCTGACGAGCGGCGCTCCCGCGGAGCGACCATGCCCCGGCAGATCCACGGCGAGCACCGAACGGCCGTGGTGCGCGAGGTAGCGGCTCTGCAAAGCCCAGACACTGTGGTCATGCTCGGCGCCGTGCAGGAATACCACCACGGGTAAGGTGGCATCAAAAGGCTTGCCCCCCGTGTAGGCCCACGCCGTATGACCTCCGACCTCGAGTTGTAATGCCATCCCGTGCGCCTCGCTCAGGGTTTTTGCGAGGCGCGCAGAGCCTGCGCAAGATCGTCAATAAGATCGGCGGAATCTTCGAGCCCGATCGAGAGCCGAATGGTTCCAGGGCCGATGCCGGCAGCGCGCAATGCGGTATCGTCGAGCCGGAAGTGAGTCGTGCTCGCGGGATGAATGACCAGCGATTTGGCGTCCCCCACGTTGGCCAAATGCGAGAACAGCCGCAGCGTTTCGATGAACTTTCGCCCGGCCGCTCGTCCACCCTGAATCTCGAACGTGAATACGGCGCCGCAACCCCGCGGCAGCATCGTTTTTGCTAACTGATGATCAGGGTGCGTCGGCAGTTCCGGATAATTCACCGAAGCCACCGCCTTGTGCTCGCAGAGGAACGCGACGATCGCACGGGTGTTGACGGTGTGTCGATCCATCCGCAGAGAGAGCGTCTCGATGCCCTGCAGCAACTGGAACGCGGTGAATGGCGCCATGCAGGCGCCGAAGTCCCTCAAGCCCTCGCGGCGCGCGCGCAGCAGAAAGGCGGCGACCGTCGACTCCTCCTGGAAATCCATGCCGTGGAACCCGGCATAAGGCTCGGTGAGTTCGGGAAACTTACCCGAACGCTCCCAATCGAATGCGCCACTGTCCACCAATAGTCCGCCGATCGCGACGCCATGCCCACCGAGAAATTTTGTTGCTGAGTGACACACCAAGTCGGCGCCGAAATCGAAGGGTCGTAGCAGGTAGGGTGTCGTAAAAGTGCTGTCCACCAGCAGCGGCAGACCCGCTGCGTGGGCAATCTCGGCCACGCCTGCGATGTCGAGCACATCGAGGCCCGGGTTACCGAGCGTCTCGGCAAACAACACGCGCGTGTTCGGCCGGATCCCCGCACGCCACGCCGACAGATCTCGCGGATCGACGAAACTGGTCTCGATACCGAAGCGACGCAGGGTGTAATCAAGCAGGTTGTGCGAGCCGCCGTACAACGCGCGACTCGCGAGTACATGCGAGCCCGCGCCTGCGAGCGTCGCGATCGCCAGGTGCAGCGCAGCCTGCCCGCTGGCCGTGGCGATGGCTCCCACGCCCCCATCCAAGGCTGCGATGCGCTCTTCGAGCACCGCCGTGGTCGGGTTGGAGATGCGCGAATAGACGTGTCCCGCGCGCTCCATATTGAACAGTGCCGCGGCGTGATCCGAGTCACGGAATACGTATGCTGCGGTCTGGAAAATAGGCGTCGCCCGCGCGCCCGTCGCGGGATCAGGCTGCTGTCCGGCGTGAAGGCTGAGCGTGTCGAAGCCTGGGCTGCGTGGCGGTGTCAACGGCAACTCCGGTGAATCCTGTCGAGGTCTCGGTCCATAGAATACTCCGTGTCCGCTTCCTGTGCTGCGCGTAGACAACGTCAGCCTCGTTCCTTCACGTGATGGCAATCAGTACCATGGCGCTCAAGCTCAGCAGCCTTGTTCATGCTTATCCGCGGAGACACTGATGTTCGGTATTACGCCTTCGGCCCGCCTGCGTCCCTCGCCGTTTTTCGAAGCGACCCTCGCCGAGGGGGTCACGGCCTTCACGACCTACAACCATATGCTCATGCCCACTGCGTTCGGCGAGCCCGAGGCGGAGTACTGGCGACTGCTCAAAGGTGTCAGCCAATGGGACGTCGCCGTCGAACGCCAGGTACAACTCAGGGGTCCGGACGCCGGGCGCCTCGCGCAGATCCTCGCGCCTCGTGATCTCAGCGGCCAGCACGTTGGGCAAGGCAAGTACGTGCCACTCTGTAATCACGCAGGGGTGCTCATCAATGATCCCATCTGCCTGAAACTGGCTGATGATCTGTACTGGCTGTCGATCGCAGACTCGAATATCTGGTTTTGGGCGGGATCGATCGCCGCCGAACGCGGTTTGCGTGTCGAAGTGAG
The DNA here is from genome assembly GCA_046091245.1 of Nevskiaceae bacterium. GTDB lineage: Bacteria > Pseudomonadota > Gammaproteobacteria > Steroidobacterales > Steroidobacteraceae > UBA964. The sequence continues at coordinate 19,152 of JBJTBK010000237.1, forward strand.
TGAGCCAGATGTCTCGCCGATGGCCCTGCAAGGACCCAAGGCCGAAGACGTGGTGGCGAGCGTCTGCGGCGACTGGGTTCGCAGCCTCAAATATTTCTGGTTCCGAGAGACGATGATCGAGGGCATCCCGGTAGTCGTGCAACGCTCCGGCTGGTCCAAACAAGGCGGCTTCGAGATCTACTTGCGTGACGGCACGCAAGGAAGCCGGCTGTGGGCGATTTTCAAAGAAGCCGGCAAGCCCTACGACATCGGCCCCGGAGCTCCGAATTGGTGTGAACGCGTGGAGTCGGGTTTGATCTCCTACGGGGGCGACACCGATGGTACGACCAATCCGTTCGAAGTCCGCATGGGGAAATACATCAACCTCGAAGTGCCTGATGACACCATCGGTATTTCGGCCCTGCGCCGCATCGCTGCCGAAGGTCCGAAGCGCCATACGCTAGGCATTGTGCTCGATGCGGGTGAACCCGTGCGCCCCGGGTTTCTTTGGAATGCACTGCAGCGCGAAGGTCGCAAGGTCGGTGATTTGACCAACTGCATTTTCTCGTACCGTCTGCAGAAGAATATTGGCTTTGCCCTCGTCTCGCGCGACTGCAACGTGGGTGATCGCCTCGAGGCCAAGATCGGCGACACGTGGCAGCCCGGCAGGCTGACCGACCTGCCCTTCATAATTGATTAACGCCATTGATTGATTAACGCCATTGGATGCGGAGACCCTGACGATGACAGCCATCGAATCGCCACGAGTGCTCATCACCGCGGGTGCCTCCGGCATTGGCCGGGTGATCGCGCATGCTTTCGCCGCACACGGGGCGAAAATCTGGGTCACCGATGTCGACGAGCAGGCCCTCGCCGAGTGTCCAAGCGCTTGGCACCGCGAACGCGTGGATGTCGCCGATCCCGTGGCCATGAAGGCGTTGTTCACCCGTGTCGACTACGACTGGGGCGGGCTCGATACCTTGTGTGCGAACGCCGGCATCTCCGGCGCCACAGCCTTACTCGAGGATCAGGACTACACCGCCTTTCAGCAGTGCCTCGCCGTGACGCTCGGTGGCGCAGTGCTCGCCGCACAGGGTGCGCTGCCGATGATGAAACGAGCACGACGCGGCTGCATCGTCTTCACCGGCTCGACCTCGGGGCAATTCGGCACGCCGTTACGTGCGCCCTATGTCGCAGCCAAATGGGCCGTGAACGGGCTGATGAAAACCGTGGCCATGGAGGCCGGTCCGTTCGGCATCCGCGCCAACGTCATCGCGCCGGGTTGCGTCGAGGGACCGCGCATCGAGCGCGTCATCGAACGGGAAGCCGCGGCCAAAGGCACCACGCCCGCACAGGTGCGCGCAGCCTACGAGGCCGGCACATCGCTGCGCACCTTCGTCACGGCAGGTGATGTGGCAGCGATGGCGGTCTATCTTGCCTCGCCGGCTGGCGAGCGGATTTCGGGACAGGTGATCACCCTCGACGGGCACACGGAGAACCCCGACCCCAAGGTCTGATCAGGCGGCCGGTAGGTTACCGAAATCTTCGATCATGAAACTCGCCTCGGCTTGAGCCACGACGCTATCGTCGTCGACCCGAGCAAGGGTGGCCTCGAGCATCACCAGTCTTCCGCGTCGCTGCTTCAAACGACACTCGGCCTGCACTTCCGTGCCGATCGGCAGCGGTTGCCGATAGCGGATCTCGCACTTCGCCGTGACACCGCGCGCACCCTGCAAGAACAACCAATTGCCCATCGCATCATCGAGCACGCTGAAGACGATGCCTCCGTGCGTCACACGATCGAATCCCATGTGGTGCTCACCAGGCGTAAAACGCCCGATGCACGTCTCGGACTCGAGACGAAAGGCGATCTGCAACCCACGCGGGTTATGCGGCCCGCAGACGAAACAATGATCTGCATCACCGCGGGCACGCAACGTCATACTCCTTTAGCCCGGGCGACGACTGCGTCGGCCACGTGAGGCGCTCGCCTGCGCCGCCGATTCCTTGGGCGGCGGCAAGTTGACCACCTTGGCGAGTTCAGGATTTGCGAAGCGCTTGTGCGGGATGGCCATCGCCTCGACGAAATGCGCCTGAAAACGCGGCTCGATCGCGGTCTCTATTTTCTCGACGCGGCGCACAACATCTTCAATCACCGGTCGCGAGCGCTCATCGAGCAGTGCGATGCGAGCGCCGGTGCCCGCGGCATTGCCCGCCGCGGCTACCGCGGCGCGATCGCAGTCCGGGATCATGCCGAGCACCATCGCGTACTTCGGATCGATATGCGCGCCGAAAGCGCCGGCCAGTCGAATGCGATCGACACGCTCGACACCGAGTTCCTCCATGAGCAGCCGCACACCGGCGTAAAGAGCCGCCTTCGCGAGCTGAATTGCGCGTACGTCGGTCTGCGAGTCAGCGAGCGTGACGGCCCCGCGATGCAGCACATAAGAGAACGTGCGATCACTCGGCACGATGCGATCGCTGCGCGCGGCGAGCGCACCGTCGACCACCCCATCCTGGTTGATGACGCCCGAGAGGTACATTTCAGCGATGACTTCGATGATCCCCGAGCCGCAGACGCCGGTGACGCCCGTCGTGCGAGTCGCCTCGTCGAATCCAGGCTCATCCGACCACAGATCACAGCCGATGACCTTGAAGCGTGGCTCCAGCGTCGCGGGGTCAATGCGCACCCGCTCGATCGCACCGGGCGCGGCGCGCTGACCGCAACTGATCTGCGCGCCCTCGAATGCAGGGCCCGTCGGGCTCGAACAGGCAAGCAGGCGCTGCCGATTGCCCAGGACAATTTCGGCGTTGGTGCCGACGTCGA
>JBJTBK010000238.1:0-3866 GCA_046091245.1 Nevskiaceae bacterium
ACCTACGGCCACTTCGGTCAACTCCGCGCGCGAGAGCACCTCGCCTTGACGCTGCAGTAAAGTTTCGAGCACCCGCAGTTCAGTCGCAGTCAGCGGAACCGCGCGTTCCGCTACCCGCACTTCGCGGCGTTTGGCATGCAGCACGAGATTGCCAAACCCAAGATTGTCCTCGCGCGCGGCCATGACTGGGGCACTGCTGCGTTTGAGTACGGCGCGAACACGGGCAGCGAGCTCGAGCGGATTGAAGGGCTTGGGCAGGTCGTCGTCGGCTCCTGCCGTGAGGCCCGCGATGCGATCCTGTTCCTCGCCCCGAGCGGTCAACATGATGACGGGCACTGCAGGGTTTTGTCGCAGACGGCGCAAGGTCTCGAAACCATCGATCCCTGGCAGGCCGACGTCGAGCACGACGAGATCGATCGGTCGCTGCAATAGCTCGGCCAATGCCTGTTCGCCGCTGCCAGTGATAGCGACCTCGAAACCTTGCATCTCAAGGTACTCGAGGAGCATGGCCGCGAGCGCGCGATCATCATCGACGATCAACAATTGGGACGACGGTGCGACCATGCTCGGGAGCTTAGCGCTGTGACTCGGTGAGGTTGGCGTGCCGTGCTCGGTAGAGTGCGAGCGCCGTCAGCACGGCCGCAAGCAGCAGCAGGATCAGGCCAGCCTGCAGCAGATATCCCGCCGCAAGCGCTGCCAACACGAAGGTGTAGAGCAAGGCGTCCAGCGGGCCTATGGCAATAAAAGCAATGCCGTAATCGGCCAGTACGCGTGTCTCGCCACGTGGGTCGGCGACCCGCAGCAGCGCCACGCCAAAGGCGATGGTGCCGGTGTTCCAGCCGTAGGTGAATATCGCGGGTTCGAACCAGTGCGCACCGAAAACGCGCGGCGCCACCAGCAACAGCCAGCCGACACAGATCGCCAGGCCAAGCAGTGAAAACACGGCCAGCGGTAGCGCGTACTCGAGCACAATCTGCACATTGATCGAGGCGATGCCGAACGCCACGAGATAGTCGGTGCACAAACCGCCAATGCGACCGATCAACTGCGCATCGATGTGCTCGCCAACGCATTGCCCGCGAAGTCTCAAGCGATCGAACACGCCCTGCACCAGCCAACCGAGCAACATGGCAATACCAAAAGCGGGCAGCACGAAATTGGCGGGCAGCCATTCGCGAAGGTTCGGCAGTAACGCCATGGCAGCGCCATAGATACCGAGCACCAGAGCCACATGCCAGGCGAGCGACTCGAGCGCCATGCCATTGACGGTGGCACGGCCTAGCGAGTGCTGCTGGGACGCCGGCGTGAAACTCTGACCCTGGTGTTCTTGCGCAGCTGCGCTGCCGGAGGCGCCGGCTGCGATCCAGCCGCGGCGGCGCGCGAGATTGATAAGTGCGAGTCCACCGAATACGGCACAGCAAATGCCCACCGTCGCAAAGGTGAAGCCGACGCTGCGCGCGGCCTCCCACCCGGGCAGCGCTTCGGCATACAGCGCCGCAGTGCCGTGCCCCCCTGCAAAGCCTGCCGGAAGCATGACGATGAACTCCGGCCGCAAGTCGACAAATACGATGGCAAGCAGTGCGACCCCGATACAGATGACAACGCCGTACTGCATGACCTCGGAGGCAAGGTTGTACAGAAAGGACGTACTGCTGTGACGCAAGACGGTACCCCGCGCAGCGCGCGGTCGGTGGCCGAGCAGCAAGGTTGCAAACAGTAGCGTGATCAGTACGCCCGGATATCCGAGCAGCAGCGGTGCGCCGGCCGCATCACGCGAGAAGGGCAACAGGTCGAAACCGCTTGGACCGAGTGAGAGCGCCAACAGTCCCGCAATCATCGATGAGGGGATGAGGTAGCGTGACAGCAGCGGGATGGCCGCGCGCAGCAGCTGCGCGAACACGAGCAGTGCCGAGACGAGTGCGATATCGGTGAGCATGATTGCAGGCGCGCGCGATCAGAAGGCGGCAAGTCGTTCGATGATGCGATGGGTGGCGTCGGCATCGTCGCTGGAGGCGCGCTCCCCCGGCGGTAGCTCCGAGGCCTTGCCCATGTGCAAGGCGATGATGCCATTCGGGTACAGGGTCACGCGATTTTCGCCGGAGCCTTGCATCGAAGGCAGGTGACGGACGATGCCGTCTCGCGCGCTGACGTAGCGCGGAAACCAATAGCCCATCCGATACAGCATAGGTGCCGCGATGCGGGTGGCGGCATCGATACCCTGCGATCCGTCCACCGTGGGCACGATCGCCTCACGCGCGGCGAGCAGATCGCGGGTCAAGGGTCCATGCAGGATCTGGCGGCCTTGGTGAGCGCCGCCCGATTGCAGCAGCAGTGCGATCTTCGCCAACTCTTCGACGGTCGGGTAATAGCCGGCGTTCGCCCAAATGACGCCGTCGCGTTCGTTACTCTCGCGAGTGCGCACGGCCGGCGCGTGGCGAATGCCGATTGGTGCGAACACCTCGTTTTGCAGCATCCGCCACAGGTCGGCGTCAGCGCCGCGTACGGTCTTTAGAAATCCGTCGATCGCGACACCGAGCAGGAAGTAGTCCTGATCCCGATAGCGCATGACCGTACCGGGCTCCCACGGATACGCATTGAGGTTGCGCCTGATGGCCTGCAGTTTCTCCGCTGTGGAAGGCGCCGTGTACCAGCCGTCGTAGTTACCCTCGAGATAACCGGCATAAGGATCGTTCGGATGTGTGACGAGACTGCCGAGGCCCCCAAAACCGCTCGCCATGTTGGCAGCGTCGATGAAGCGGATGCGGCCGAACTTGGCATCGAGTCCGGGAACATAATCGCCGATGCGCAACTCCAGTACGTACGGCCCCAGGGTTTCCGCGAGGCGCAGCAGCGCGAGCGGTGCCGCGATGCTTTTCATCACGGAACGCACGCCAAAGCGCATTTCGAGCGGATAAGGATAAGGGCCGTAGGGCGTGGGAGAGTCCTGCACATAAAGCGTGCCGCGATACACCATGGCGTTGAGCACCTGCCATGACGGCAGTACCGGTCCGCCGAAACCCTCGAAGGTCCCGGCAGGGAATTGTTTGACGAGGTCCGCCCACGGCCTGACGGGCAAGCGCTCGTCGCGTTCGCGGCGGGCTACGGCACGCTCGGCGTCGAAGGCCGTCGCTGCAGCACTTTGCCACCGTAGCGCCGCGCTCCCCCACAGCACCACGTGCTGCTTCAGCAAATAGGGTCCGGTGTGCTGTGCGAACTGCAGCCTCAGCCCACTGACGACACCCTCGCGATAGAGAAAAGTGGCCACCCCCTGATGGGCATGGTTTTCAGTGTCGTTGACCAGCATCAGTGGCAGCGCGGCACGGGACCACTCGCCATCGCCCGGTTCGCGCCAGATGCGGCCCGTCTGCGGGATTACTCGCCAATAGCTGCGCGGCGTCTTGGCTGCGAGTTCGCGCACCATACTGCCGCGTTGTACCGGCACGAGCTGATCACCGTCGCTGAACAGTGACAAAGAAATCGCTGGAAACAACAGTGCGTCCCGACCCTCAATCAGGGGCTTCAAGAGTTGCGGCGAAGACTGTAGACGCGCTTCGGCGATCTCGAGAACCCCTTGCAGGGCCGCCGCCGGCTTGGCGTCTGCCGAGGGCGCGAAGGCTGCATGATCGACCGGTGCGGAGGGTGTCGTGAGTGGGCCCGTGAGTGAAGGAATCGGAAGGTGGATCGAGGCGGGACCGGCCGTGGCCGTCACTGCGCTCGTCCAGACCATCGCAGCGCAGGCGATTAGTGACCGCATGGGCCTCGCCGACCGATTACTCTGCGGTTGAAACCCATTCATGCGAACCCCTGGGATCGAGTTACTGAGGCCGATGTTATCAGCGTCCCTGCCACATCGGTGTGCGTTTCTC
>JBJTBK010000239.1:0-2677 GCA_046091245.1 Nevskiaceae bacterium
GTTTCTACGCTTTCGTTCGTCTCAACGGCGCCCTGCAGCGCCTCGGACTGCCCGACGATCAGACATTTTGCGATCAGCTGCTCGAGACGGAGGGGCTCGCGTTGGTGCCGGGCAGCGGGTTCGGTGCGCCGGGGCATGTTCGTTTGTCGTTCGCCACCAGCCGCGCACAGCTCGAGGCAGCCCTCGAACGGCTCGGACGGTTTTTGCGCTCCGCTTGACGGCACCCGGCGCTTTCTTGAGAATGCGCGCCTTCTTTCTGCCGCCCGTTCCCCGGTAGCTCAGTCGGTAGAGCGTCGGACTGTTAATCCGCAGGTCGTTGGTTCGAGTCCAACCCGGGGAGCCACTTCAGAAGTGCGGTTTGTCCGTCGATGCGTTGAAGCGCTCGACGGCCTCATGGATGATCCGCCGTGCCTGCTCGGCATCGCCCCAGCCGCTGATCTTCACCCACTTGCCGGGTTCGAGATCCTTGTAGTGCTGGAAAAAATGGCCGATCCGCTCGAGCCAGTGCTTGGACACCTGACCCACATCGTGCACATGCGTGTATCCCGAGAAGACTTTGTCGATGGGCACGGCCAACAGCTTCTCGTCGGACCCCGCCTCGTCCTGCATCATCATGACGCCGACCGGTCGGCAGCGACTCACCGAACCCGGCACCAGCGGCAACGGCAGGATGACTAGCACATCCGCCGGGTCGCCATCGCCACACAGCGTATGCGGGATATAGCCGTAGTTGCAGGGGTAGCGCATCGGCGTCGAAAGGATGCGATCCACGAAGATCGCTCCGGTCGCCTTGTCCACCTCGTACTTGACGGGGTCCGCATCCTTCGGAATTTCGACGATCACGTTGACGTCGTTCGGCACATCCTTGCCGGTGGGTACGAGATCAAGAGCCATGCTGAGTGCCTCCTTTGCACTCCCGCGCTCAGACTGAGCGCGAGATCAGTTCCTTCATGATTTCATTGGTGCCGCCGTAGATGCGCTGCACGCGCGAGTCGGTGTACATGCGACAGACGAGGTACTCGTTCATGTAGCCGTAGCCGCCGTGCAGCTGCACGCATTCGTCGATCACCTGCTGCTGCATGTCGGTCACCCAGTACTTGGCCATCGAGGCCGTCTCGGTGTCGAGCTTGCCCTGCAGCAAGCGCTCAATGCAGTCATCGACGAACACCCGCGCCACGCGCGTGACCGTCGCGCACTCGGCGAGCTTGAAGCGGATGTGCTGCATCTGGCCGATGACTTGGCCAAACGCCTTGCGCTCCTTGACGTACTTCGAGGTTTCGGCGAGGGCCCCTTCCATCGCGCCGACGCCACACAGTGCGATGACCAGCCGCTCATAGGGCAAATCGCCCATCAACTGGTACATGCCGAGACCCTCTTCGGCGCCGAGTCGGCACTCCGCCGGAACCCGTACGTCCTCGAAAAAGAGCTCAGCCGTGTCCTGCGCCGGCATGCCCATCTTGTCGAGCACTCGACCGACGCGATATCCCGGCAGGTTCTCGGTCTCGACCATGATCAGCGACAGACCGCGCTTGCGATCGTCGGGGTTGGTGCGGGTCACCAGCATCAGCAGCGACGCTTGCCCACCGTTGGTGATGAAAATCTTCGAGCCGTTGATGCGGTAGTGATCATCCTCAAGCACCGCACGCGTACGCACGCCCTGCAGGTCCGACCCGGCCCCCGGCTCCGTCATCGCAATTGCACCGATCAACTCCCCACGGGCCATACGCGGCAACCAGCGCTGCTTTTGTGCCTCGGTGCCGTAGTTGTAGACGTAGTGTGCGCACATGCTGTGCACGCCCTGCCCAAAGCCGGACAAACCGCGGCGTGCGAGCTCCTCGTAGAGCACGGCCTCATGGCGGAAATCCCCGCCACCGCAGCCGTACTCAGCCGGCAGGTCGAGACACAGCAAGCCCATCGCGCCCGCCTTGCGCCAGATCTCCTTGCCGACGCCATGTTGTGCACGCCAGCGCGCATCGTTCGGCACCATTTCGGCTTCGAGGAATCGCGCTACCGTCTCGCGAAAGGTACGCAGATCGTCATCCATCCAAGGCGATTCGTAGGGCAACATTCGCTAGCAACTCCAGCCTTCAGGGCGGTTCAGCCAATATGAAAACGATAGCATTTGGCTCGCCTTCTTCCCATCGATACGGTCACAATTCGCGCAGCATGATTCGTCAGTTCGCCGCCCTTGTCTTGCTCAGCGCCGGCTGCCTTGCCTCGACGGTCACGCAGGCAGCGGACCCGGCCACCTCGCAGCAGCCGACCGAAACCGCCGGTAAAACCTGTCTCGTACTCAGCGGCGGCGGTGCTCGAGGGGTCGCGCACATTGGGGTGCTGCGCGTTCTCGAGGAGCTAAGGGTCCCGGTGGATTGCGTCATTGGTACCAGCATGGGTTCGATCGTCGGCGCCGCCTGGGTATCCGGTCGCAGCCCCGAAGAAATGGAATCCGTGGTGCGCAATGCGCGCTGGGAGGTCGTACTCGGCGATGAGCCGGAGCGCCCTCGGCGCTCATGGCGCAGCAAGGATCGGGAGCGCGATCGCGTGGTCGGTGCCGAAATCGGCATCGGTCGGCGCGGCGCCCTGTTGCCAGGTGGCGCGAAAGGGGATCGCGAACTCGTCGAAGGACTCGCGCGTAACGGGCGGTCCCAACAAGGACTGCAGGAAGCCCTCGAGTTGC
>JBJTBK010000240.1:0-6193 GCA_046091245.1 Nevskiaceae bacterium
CCGTCTGCAACGCGTGCAACTCGTCGATGCCATGCGCGGCAAGCGCCAGCAGCGCATCGAGTTCATCACGGCGGAACGCATGGCCTTCGGCCGTGCCCTGGATCTCGACGAACCGGCCGCCATCACGCATCACGACGTTCATATCGGTCTCAGCCTGCGAATCTTCGGCGTAGTCGAGATCGAGTACCGGCATGCCGCCGCAAATACCCACCGATACCGCTGCAACCTGACCGTGCAAGGGCAACTCGCTCAGCACACCGCGACGCTTGAGCGCCGTGCAGGCATCGACCAAGGCGACATAGCTGCCCGTGATAGCCGCCGTGCGCGTGCCACCATCGGCCTGCAGCACGTCGCAATCGAGCGTGACGGTGCGTTCACCGAGCGCCGACAGATCGATGATGGCGCGCAGACTACGACCGATCAGCCGCTGGATTTCCTGCGTGCGACCACTCTGCTTGCCCTTGGCCGCCTCGCGCGGCGACCGCGTGTGCGTGGCCCTCGGCAACATGCCGTACTCGGCGGTGACCCAGCCCTGACCGCGTCCGCGCAGAAACCCGGGCACCCCTTCTTCGATGCTCGCCGTGCACAACACGCGCGTGCCGCCGAATTCGACCAGCACCGAACCTTCGGCAGGGCGGGTGAACTGACGATGAAAGGTGACGGCACGCAGTGCATCGGCACTGCGGCCACTGGGTCTTTTGAACTGGGTCATGACAATGAACTCATAGAGAAGCGATGACAGGAAAAGCGACGACTGGTCGGGTTGCGATAGACTGCCCGCTTTATACACCATGATGCAGCGTCCACCATGATCAACAGCATGACGGGCTTTGCCCGTCGCGAAGTGTCCGGCGTCTTCGGCCAGTTGACCTGCGACCTGCGCAGCGTCAATCACCGTTATCTCGAACCCGGCTTCCGCCTGCCGGAAGAATTGCGCTCCATCGAAACGGAACTGCGGCAACTCCTTGGCCGTGAACTGCGTCGCGGTAAAGTCGACTGCACGATCCACCTGCGCGGAGCACATCAAGCCGAGCGCGAATTGCTGGTCGATGAAGCCGCGCTCGCACGCGTGCTCTCTCGTGCGCAGGACATCGCAGCGCGCGTCACGGCAGGCCAACTCACAGGCAGCGCACCCATCAACCCGATCGACGTGCTGCGCTGGCCCGGCGTCCTCACGGATGACGCGCCCGACAGCGAGAGCCTGCAAGCGGCCTGTCGCGGCTTGTTCGGTGAGACGGTGCGCGAACTCGCCGCGGCGCGTGCGCGCGAGGGCGAGCGACTACGCGAACTGATCGAGCACCGCTGCGAAGCACTCGCCGTGCTGGTGGCAAGCGTGCGGACTCGCATGCCGGAGATCCGCGAACGCCTGCGCAGCAAGCTGCATGAGCGGCTGGCTGAAGTTGCAGCCAGCGTCGATGCCGAGCGGTTCGAGCAGGAGCTCGTATTGATCCTGCAACGCGCTGATGTCGACGAAGAACTCGATCGGCTCGATGGTCACATCGTCGAGATTCGTCGCGTCATCGGCGGCACCGAAGCCGCGGGTCGCCGCCTCGATTTCCTGATGCAGGAACTCAATCGCGAGGCCAACACGTTGTCGTCCAAGTCGCAGGAACTCGACACCACGCGGCTTGCCGTCGACATGAAGGTGCTGATCGAGCAGATGCGCGAGCAGGTACAGAATATCGAGTAGGCTGATCAGCCTCAGAGCATGCGATCCGCGAACTGCTTGGCCCAAGCCACGGTCTTGCGGTTCGAGTGGCGCACGCGCTTGACCTGCAGCTTTGCCATGTTCTTGTAGATCACCGCCGCAATATCGGGCGCGGCATCAATCTTGCGACCATCGAAAGACAGCGACACACAATCCTCTAGCGCGCGGATGCGCGCCGAGCGCGGCTCGCCATCGATCAGCGCCATTTCACCGAACGTTTCGCCCGGGCCAAGCTCGGCGAGTTTGGTCCAGTCGTGCCCGTCTTTCTTTTCGACAATGGCCTGCCCCTTGAGCAGGATGAAAAAGTTGTAGCCAATATCGCCTTCGTTGAAGAACAACTTGTCTTTGGTGATGTTCACACGTTCGGCACGCGTCACCAATCGCTCGAGTCGGGGCACGTCGAGCCCGTTGAACAGGGCAACATTGGTGGACAGTTTTTGCAAGAACTCGTCGATGGCACGAACCACGGGAGCCTCCTCCGTGACGGCCCCAAGAATAGCAGGGCGGTGGCCGCTTGAAACTTCGCTTACTATCCGCTGGTATGGAACTGGCCGCCTGCATCATCCCGGTCCTGCCCGCATGAACGCGCAACCCCCGAGCACCCCACCCAGCCATGCCACGCCCGGGCGGCGTGGCGGGCGGCTGTTCGTGATCGCGGCGCCCTCGGGGGCGGGCAAGACCAGTCTCGTCAAAGAACTCCTCGCCCGCGAGCCGAACCTGCGCGTCTGTGTCTCGCACACGACCCGGCCACGACGACCCAACGAAATCGACGGGCGCGACTACTATTTCGTCGACGTGCCCACCTTCCGGCAGATGATCGACGCCGACGGTTTTCTCGAACACGCGCTGGTGTTCGACAACCACTACGGCACGAGCCGAGCCGCGCTCGCCGATGCCTTCGGGCGTGGACACGACGTCATCCTCGAAATCGACTGGCAGGGGGCCCGGCAGGTTCGCGAACGCACCCGCGACCCGGCCCGTGGCACAGCGGGGTGCATTGGAATTTTCGTCCTGCCGCCCTCACGCCCAGAACTCGAGGGGCGGCTGCGCAACCGCAAGACCGACAGCAACGAAGTCGTCGCCCGACGGCTGCGCGATGCCGTCTCGGACATGGGTCACGCCGACGAATTCGACTATGTCATCGTGAACGATCAGTTCGACACCGCGGTGCGCGATCTGCAGCGCATCCTCGATGGCAACGCAGCAGATCTGCGGGCTAACCGGCCGACCCTCGCCACGCTGCTGGGAAAGCTGCTGGCCTAGCCTGCGGCTGGCCTCGAGAGGTCCCCTGCCGTATACTGCTCGGCCCTGTTCGGAAGGCCGCAGCACATGGCACGCATCACCGTCGAAGACTGTCTCCAAAACGTCGACAACATCTTCCAACTCGTGATCCTGGCGTCGCAGCGTGCCCGTCGGCTCGCCAATGGCGCCGAAGCGACCGTCCCTTGGGAAAATGACAAACCCACGGTCGTGGCCCTGCGCGAAATCGCCGCCGGCAACATCACGCCGGAAATGCTGCTCGAGCCGGAGCCCGAGCCGGAACCGGAGCCGAGCCTGCTGCCCGACATCATGGAGCCGGATCCGGGCTTCCGCGCGCCGCAGTTCGGCCTCGGAGACTGACCGGAAGACCCTCCGGGGCGGAGTTCGCTTGGACTATGCGCAGACGCTGCTTGGCTTTCTGCCTGGCGGATCCCGCAGGACCCCGGGTCTCAAGGAGCTGCTGAGCGCCGCGGGCGCCTACCTGCCCGCCGAGCAAGTTGATCGCATCCGCCTCGCCGCCGAATTCGGGGCGGAAGCCCACCGCGGCCAAAAGCGCAAGACCGGCGAGCCCTATATCGCCCACCCGGTTGCCGCAGCGGAGATCCTCGCCAGCCTGCGCGTCGACACCGACACCATCGTCGCGGCAATCCTGCACGACGTCATCGAAGATACACCCATCGCGAAGGATGAGATCGCCGCGCGCTTCGGTGACAGCGTGGCCGAGATCGTCGATGCGGTCACCAGGCTCGATCAAATCCAGTTCAAGAGCCGCGAGGAAGCGCAGGCGGAGTCATTCCGCAAAATGCTGCTCGCGATGGTGCGCGATCTGCGCGTCATCCTCGTCAAACTCGCCGATCGGCTGCACAACATGCGCACCATCGAGGGCATGTCGTTGACGCGCCGCCGCGCCATCGCCCGCGAAACTCTCGACATTTATGCCCCCCTCGCCGAGCGGCTGGGTCTCTATGCCATGAAACTCGAACTCGAGGATCTTGGCTTCCGTGCACTCTACCCGCAGCGGTATCGCGTCATCGAACGCACACTGAAGCGCGCACGTGGCAACCAGAAGGAATTCCTCGGGCGCATCTCGGAAAGCATATCGGCCGCGCTCGCCAAGGCGGAAATTCCAGCCGAGGTTGACGCTCGCGAAAAGCATCTCTACAGCATCTATCGCAAGATGCTGCGCAAGCGCTCGGCGTTGGCGGAAATCGTCGATGTCTACGGCTTACGCGTAATCGTCGATTCTGTGGATCACTGCTATCGCGCGTTGGGCGTAGTACACGGTCTGTTTCGACCGATGCCAGGTCGCTTCAAAGATTACATTGCCATCCCGGGCGTCAACGGCTACCAGTCGCTGCATACGACGCTATTCGGACCCAACGGCCTGCCGATCGAAGCACAGATCCGCACCCGCGACATGCACCGCATCGCTGAGTCCGGTATCGCCGCGCATTGGAAGTACAAATCTGGCGACCTGTCCTCGACATTTGGCAACGCCCAGGCACGAGAGTGGCTCGCAAACCTGATCGCGATGCAGGAGAGCGGCACCTCGGAGGAATTCCTTGAGAGTGTGCGCGTCGACTTGTTCCCCGATAAGGTCTACGTGTTCACGCCCAAGGGCAAAATTCTGCGCCTGCCGCGCGGCGCCACCGTGGTGGACTTCGCTTACGCCGTACACACGGATGTCGGCAATCGCTGCGTCGCCGCCAAAGTCGACCGACGCCTCGCGCCGCTGCGTACGCAATTAAAGAACGGTCAAACGGTCGAAATCGTGACGGCACCCGGCGCTATTCCGAACCCCGCCTGGGTGAATTTTGTCGTCTCCGCCAAAGCGCGTGCCGCGATCCGTCAGTATTTGAAGGGGCTGCGCAGATCGGAAGCCATCGAACTCGGTCAGCGGCTGATCAATCAATCGCTGGCGGAGTTCAATCTATCGCTCACGGACGTCGGCGATGCCACGATCGCGGCCACCGTTGCCGAACTCGGCATGGCGGACGTCGACGAACTGTTCGAAAAGGTCGGCCTCGGCGAACGTCTCGCGCCGCTGATCGCGCGACGGCTGGGGCCTGCGGCGACGCCAGCCTCCGGCGATGGCGAGAGCCGTGCAGCACCCGCGCCGCTTGCGGTTGCGGGTACCGAGGGATTGCTGGTCAGCTACGCGCGCTGCTGCTTTCCGGTGCCAGGGGATGCGATCCTCGCGCACCTCTCTAGCGGTCGCGGCATCATCGTGCACCGCGAGGAATGCGCCAACGTTGATGACTACCGCAAGCACCCGGAAAAATGGCTGTCGGTAGTCTGGGCCGACGGCATGGAGCGGCTGTTCAACAGCGAAATCCGCATCGAGGTGGCCAACCGCATGGGCGTGCTCGCTGCGGTGGCCGCGGCCATCGCCGGTACCGAGACCAACATTGATCACGTCGAACTCGAGGAGCGTGATGCGCAAACCTCGGCGCTCGTGTTCGAGGTCAAAGTACGCGATCGCAAGCACCTTGCTCAAGTGCTGCGCGTGATCCGGCGCATGCCCGATGTCCTCAAGCTCTCGCGTACACTCGCGGTACGCACCCGCGATGAAAAATAACGCGACGATCAATAACGAGAGGAACTTTGCATGGTTCGCCAGATCATCAGCACCCCCGACGCGCCGCAAGCCATCGGCACCTACTCGCAAGCCGTCCGCGTCGGTCCAACGGTGTACATCTCAGGACAGATCCCGCTCGATCCGGCGACCGGCACGATGGTCAGCGGCGAGATCGAGGTCGAGATCCGTCGCGTGTTCGACAACCTCTCGGCCATCGCCAAGGCGGCAGACGGTTCCCTGCAGCACGCCGTTCGCGTCACCGTGTACTTGATCGACCTTGGGAACTTCGCCAAGGTCAACGAAATCATGGCGCAGTACTTCCCGCAGCCGTGGCCGGCACGTGCCGCCGTCGGCGTCGCGCAATTGCCGAGGGGTGCTCGAGTAGAAATCGACTGCATCCTGCATCTCGACTGAGCCGCGGCTGCAACGCGGTATGAATGAGCCGCGCGAACAGCGACCGGTAACCGCGCTGCGCGGCGTCGGCGAGGCACTGGCGGCGCGGCTCGCTGTGCTCGGCGTCGAGCAGGTGCAGGATCTGCTGTTCATCCTGCCCACGCGCTACGAAGACCGTACCCGCATCCAACCCATCGGTGCATTGCTCGCCGGCGGACGGGCCGTGGTCGAGGGCGAAGTGCAGCTAACCGAAG